>CALZHW010000036.1 GCA_945787125.1 uncultured Ectothiorhodospiraceae bacterium | reverse complement strand
AAGCGTCATTTAAGGCGCATATTGATGAAGAAGATCTCAAGGATATACGTGCTGCCTGGCAGACGGGTACGCCATTAGGAAATGATTACTTTAAGGAAAAGATTGAGCGTAAATTGAACAGTAAAGTGGGGTAGGCAAGACGTGGGAGGCCTAAAAGGGCTCTGACCCCTTAATTAAGGGCAGTATTCTTACCGATTAAGTCTGGGAAAGTCTGTTGGGACTTTCAACATCTATTTCACCCTTGAGATATTTTTGTCGCAAGGTTTCTGGAAATTTTTCGATGGCATAACGTAACATGGTGCGTGGCATATTTTTATAATGTGTATTTAGAAAAGCTTCTTCGATTTTTTGATCTTGCTTACCTATTTCACGTAACATCCAACCGCTGGCTTTGTGAATTAAATCATGATCATCTGTTAATAAAATTGCAGCAATGTTCAGCGCGTCAGTAAAGTCATGTCGTTTGATGAAATAGAGCGTCGCCATCATGCTGATGCGTTTATCCCATAACAATTTTGATTTGGCTAATTTGTATAGCGGTGCTCGGTCTTTGTCCCACAGATAACCCCCGACTATATCAGGTGCAGACATATCGACAATATCCCAGTTGTTGATCTTGTGAGTGTTTTGTCGATATAACGCATAAATAGATTCTTGTGTATTTGAATCGCTTATCTTGAATTGGTTAACGAGCATGATGGCGGCGAGTAGTCTTTCTTCATGATATTTTGATTGTAATATTGTGTTGATATCACTGAGTGATAGTTGATGATATTTTTTTGCCAGTTGACGAATGTTAGGCACTCGGATGCCTAAAAAAATATCACCTTCACCGTATTGGCCTTTGCCGGTTTTGAAAAATCGTTGTGAATGGCTGGCTATCTCGTTATCAGCAAGTGCCTTGATCTCTTGTTTTAAGGTATTTATTGAATTATTCATGACAAAAAATCGTTGTTATGCCAACTCGGTCTGATGTAATTCTTTTAATTCTCTCTTGAGTATTTTACCGGCGGCATTCTTCGGCAAGGTCTCTAAAATGAAATATTTTCGTGGAATTTGATAACGGCCAAGTTTATCAGCACAAAATTTTCTGATGTCACTGCTATTGAGTGCTGAATTCTTTGAAACGATAAATGCAGCAACTATCTCTCCGTGTCGTTTATCAGGCAAGCCGACTACTGCGCACTCTTGAATGTCTGGGTGCTGATAAAGTATTTCTTCTACTATACGCGGATATACATTCATGCCGTTGACAATAACTAAGTCTTTGATTCGGTCCACGATATAATAGTAACCTTCCGCGTCGCGTTTACCGAGGTCGCCTGTGCGAAACCATTTGCCGTGAAAAGATTGGGCGGTTTCTTCTGGGCGGTTCCAATAGGCTTGCATAACATTGGGGCCTTGCACACAGATTTCGCCAATTTGTTCTGTCTCAAGTGCATTGCCGCTTTCATCCATGATTTGCAGTTGCACATTAGGTAATGGCAGGCCAACTGATAGTGCTTTGCGTTTTCCACCGATAGGATTAACGTTCGTGACAGGGGAGCATTCTGTCGGGCCATAGCCTTCATAAATCAAAACGCCAAATTTGGCTTCGAATTGTTTCATGACTTCTTCCGGCATTGCCGCGCCACCGGAGATGCAAAAGCGTAATGACTTGATTTTTTCAACTTGCTGTTCATTCATATTCAGCATGGCGTTAAGCATGCTGGGAACAGCGGCGAGTATGGTTGCACCACCTAGTTCAATAGAGTCAGCCAGTAAATCGGGTTCAAACTTACTCACAGGCAAAATAGTTAAGCCGAACAACATTGGTGTCAACATGCAGACGGTAGCGGCAAACGCGTGAAACATAGGTAATACAGTAAGGAATACATCTTTGTCGGGTTGAAAATGGCAGGCTAAAAAAACACTCTGGCAATTGCTAACTAGATTTTTGTGTGTCAGCATCGCGCCTTTGGGTTTGCCGGTTGTACCTGAGGTATATAAGATCGCTGCTAAATCATTACTTGCGTCAATAAGTACTTTTGCTGGCATTGCGTCTGTAGCAATGATTTCCGAGAAAACAGCATCGTTCTTGTCAGACTGCTGTTCACCAATACCAATAAAAACATTCAGTGTATCCACATGATCTCTGAAAGCTGTAACGGATTGTGCAAAAACTTCGTGGTAGATTATGCCCTTGGCGCCGCCGTCATTCAGAATATAAGTGATTTCTGCCGGAGTAAGTAATAGGTTGATCGGTATGACTGTTGCACCCGCTTTGATAATGCCTAGATAAGCAACCACAAACGCGTCGGAATTGATGCAGTACAATCCTATGCGGTCGCCCTTGACGATGCCTTTTGATTGCAGTGTTGCAGCAATCCGGTCGCTGAGCATATCAAGTGTTTGGAAACTTGTTACACTGCCCATGAATTTTATCGCGGGGAGTGCAGCGTGTTTAACCACTGTTTGTTGAAAAATTTCAGGTATACTTTGATTGGTCATTTTGCTCTCCCAGCGGCATTATCCTTTTAGTAAGTCGTCTATTGTGCGATGTTGATGGAAGTCGTGTCAACTTGCGTCGGCAAATTAACGTGAATATCTAATGCTAAAGCGCCAACAAAAATTACTCGTTGTGATGATTAATCGGTTAGCATCCGTATTGCCTGCTATGTCCGCAGCAATCAGTTATTATGCGTGGACAAAAACGTATCGCCACCAACGACCAAAACGTGAGTTGGCGTGTTACGCTGCCGCGGATAGAAAGGCAATAACATTTGCTCAACAAAAAATTCTAACTTATCGTTGGGGGCAGGGTCCGAAAGTTTTGTTATTGCATGGTTGGAATGGTCGCGCAACGCAAATGTTTCAAGTTGTCGAACAGTTAGTTGCGTCTGGTTATCAAGTGCTCGCCATTGATCAGCCCGGTTGTGGTGACAGCGAAGGTCGTCATAGTGGTCTAATGTCTATTCGTGAATTAATTAAACACCTGGCAGAAACCGAGGGTCGATTTGCCGCCATTGTGGCGCATTCGTTTGGCTGGCTTGCTGCGATAAATGCAAAGCCAGATAATATCACGGATTGTTTAATTGGTATCGCGCCACCGAGTGACTTTCACTGGCTGCTGCAAGGGTTTGGCGATTATTATCAGTTAAATAAGCCAGCGATAAGGGCATTAAAGGTTAAAATTTGCCAGCACTATAATATTGATGACTTAGCCGAAATTTCAATCGCGCAAGTGGGGTCGGCACTGCGTTTGCCAGGCGTAGTTATTCACGATGAAACGGATGATAAGATTCCGGTGGATCAAATTGCTCAAATTCGTCAGGCCTGGAATAATTGTGAAATTTATCGCACCAATGGGCTAGGGCACACTCGAATTCTCTATGATAAAAATGTTTCACAAATAATTGTTAATCATATAAAAAAATATACTCATGCGAATCACTGAAATCACAATATTTATCGGTGCCTTATGGTGCATTGAACTTTACAATACTGGTATCTCTCATACATTAAGTCACTGGGGGGTTGTGCCGCGAACAGAAATTGGCCTGCGTGGTATATTTTTCTGGACTTTTTTACACGGAAGTATTGCGCACTTGATTTCGAATACCATTCCTCTTGCGGTACTGAGCTGGTTTGTATTAACACGCGGAATAAAGGACTTTGTTCTGCTAACCCTCGGCATCACGATTATTGCCGGTTTAATGCTTTGGCTAATGGGGCGTCCCGCGGTGCATGTCGGCTCCAGTGGTTTGATATTTGGTTATTTTAGTTTTTTAATCGCCATGGGTTGGTATGAACGCAGCATAAAATCCACGCTCATTGCAGTCATTACTATCGTGGTTTATGGCGGGATTATATGGGGCGTCATTCCACAGCAAGGCAATGTTTCATGGGAAGGCCATTTGTTTGGCTTGATCGCGGGATTTATTATGGCGCAATGGCTCGTCAGCAACACAAGAAGGATTAATAATGCTTAAATCGATAATAGCTTTTTTTGAAGAGAATGTGCTTGCGGCAGATGTAAAGCAGGACAAAGAGCATGGGATTAAACTCGCGGCAGCTGCCTTACTGATTGAAATGATGCGGATGGATGATGATTTGCGGGAGGATGAGCAGGCCATGACATTGCAATTATTGCAAGCTAAATTCAACATCAGTGCCGCCGAAACCACGCAACTGATCGATTTGGCGAACCAGGAGTTGGCCAACATCACTGACTATCATCAGTTTACCCGATTGATAAATGACAATTACGAATATGCTGAAAAAGTCCACATTATTGAATTACTTTGGCAAGTTGCCTATGCGGATAAAAACCTCGACAAAGATGAAGAGCATTTGGTGCGCAAAATAGCTGAGCTGCTATATGTGTCTCATACAGACTATATTTCCAGCAAACTAAGAACTCGAGACAGCTTGCTTGACTAGCCTATTTATCCGCAAAAGCCTCGCTGTGCTTGTTATGACAGCAGACCTTTGTGGGTAGTCAGTCTTTTGACGTTACCAAACACACGCTCCTAATGGGTTATGCACAATTCCTGTGGATAACTCTGTGGATTAAAATGCTTTTTGCGCTTAAACGTCCCGTAATTGTTACAGTTTTATTAAAATGCAGCAAATTTAGGCTTAGTATAAGCTATTGATTTAATTAACTTTTAATAATTTTTGAGCGATTTGTTATTTTTTATCCAGTGTTTTCCAAAAAGTTATTGACAGATCTGCAGCTTGTTGACAACTTTTCCTGGATCATGTCAAAAATATCAGTGCTTTCTGTTTACTTTGGGATTTGTCAATCAATATTTTCCGCATTAACACACTTATTTAAGCCCATAATTAAGCAACGCGATGATTTCCTAATGATGTCCAGCACTTGCTGAGAGGTGCTTTTTACGATGAGTCAATTAGTGGGATGAAATTCCATCTAATCCAGCATTTATTCGCTGAGTTTTGATAATCCTAGAATCCGCTGTTGAGCAGCCTGTAGTGTGCGTCATTTTGTGCTGAATTGCGTAGTGAAATCTTTCCCAAATGGTTGTTCCCTTTGGGAAAGATTTTACATAGCAATACAGTGCAAAAGGGCGTGCAATACAGGTTGCAGTGACTCACCGAAAGGGTGAACTACAGTGCAATTGATATATTCAATAAATTCGTAATGTTATATTGACCTGTAAGCGTTCAACTGCGGAATCTAGGATAACAGATCGTTAGCGATGTTATTAAAGGGAGCGCCAGCTTTGCTTTCCAGATTTTCCAGCATAACCGCATGTTTTTCATTGGATCTTGAAAAATACTCCAACAGTTCGATTACATTGGATTTGGGATCGTCAAATAGTTGTGTTTTTGCTGCGCTATTAAGCGTTGTTTGTAAGGAATGAAGAAAGCTTTGCACCGGTTTAAACAGGTTTTGCTGCGCATTCTGATTTAGTTCGCTAGCGCCACCTGCGCCTAGTTGATTGATTTCATGGTAGGCTTTCGCTTCGTAGTTGCTTTGTTGCTCGTTTAGGTTTAAAGAAAATGCGGCAATTTCACGGCTGTCATATCCGAGATTTAAACCGGCTTCCAGGGCAGACTTCGAGTTACCGTTAAAAAATTCATCCGCTACATCTTTTACGCCGAGTAATAATTTTTCAATGGCTGCCATTTCATCCGTATCCAAACTGCCGTTCACCGATAATGAAAATTGACGATCGAATGTATAAGTCTGTTCTGAATATTTCGCTTCGGCCTGTGGGTTTACAATCTGCGCGAGGTATTGGCCCGTTTGTTCATTGCGCGATAAATTGAGCTTTAATTGATCGCCATCGCGGGTTTGAATGTTTAACGCTAATGATTGAGAGGCCGAGTGAGTTGTTGCTGAGTAAGCTGCAGACTCAATCGTAACCGGCTTATTACGATTACGGGTAATGTCAGTCAAGCCATCTTGTATTAATCGGTAGGTTTTTTCTACATTGTCTGCAATCGCCCCTGAAAGCGCATTTAAACTAACAAGTATGTTTTCTGCGTCTTTAAAGCCTTTATCAATACCGGCTTTTGCAAATTGCATTAATTGACTTTGATTCTCGCCGCGCGTCCCTGCGCGGTTAATCGCCTCTTGTACAAAATTAAGAATACGACTGGAAACGGCTTCAGGTGTATAGTCGGTGTAATCTAAGCGGCGTACAGATTCTGCGCCATTTTTTTGCAAAACCTCATCGAGTTTTTCAATCGTTTTGTCATTAACGATGCGCTGTGAAGCTTCATTCGTTAATGAGGTTTCATGAGCGGGCGGGGAGACCTGATTTTCAATGCGCAAATCAGACCGGCCTCTAAGCGTCGGGTTATGATTGTTTATTGTTGATGATGTCACGTCAAAAATCATGTTGTCCGCCATATCGATTGTTGATGGATGGTTTCGTTGTCTACATCTGTTAACGGCCTGACGAGTGATTTTTTTAGGGTTGGTCTGAAGTTGCTCATATATCTTAAATGGATTAAGTGAGAACCTGTTGTCTGTTCTTGCTATTTCGAAAGAGTTTAAGCGGTTGAATTACCTGCACTTATGGTTGATTAATATGTGGTCAATTGAGCGTAATTGGTTGATATAACTCACAATCGGAGTATGTTAAAGTGCCACCTTCCAGCACCCATAGCTACCCGGCCTTACCGAGAGATGTCGTGAATACATCCCTGTAGACTTGTTGGCAGCATCCATGCTGCCAACACTCTCGGTAAGGCCAAGCCGCTATGGGTGCTGATTCCGGGGAGATATTTGAACTCTGATTGTGAGTTAATGGGTAATAATAACCCGCACCGCATCCAGTCGAAGTTGACTCTGGCTGATACGTTTATCAACCAGCCCAGCGAGTTGCTGATAGTGATTGATTTCTTCGTCGCGAATATTTGGGTTAACTTTCTTTAAGCTTATTAGGCGTTCGAGTTCATTATTAAGATGTTGGGTTATATTTTGTCGAACCTTTTGCATGATTTTGGGCATTTCTGCCGCCGCATTGCTTTCCGCTACTTGCACAACTTTACGCATAATCTTGGTTTGTGATTTAATGATGGCGGAAGTCGTTACTTTATCCACATCCTCTATCAGTCCGGCAAATAATGCGTTTGTTTTAGCATCGCAGGGTTGCGCGTCGCTATCATAAAGGTTTTGAATAACCTGCCGTGACATGGTGATACCTGCAGCTGCCGCTTCTGGAAAAATACATTCAATCACATACACTGTTTCAATGAAAAAACCCCCAGGTTTAAAGCGATTGGTTTTAATTGACACCACACTGCTATTGCCTTGTTCGTTGCTCAGTGTTAATTCAATGGCATCCGACGCAAACGGATGGCTCCAGGTGATGAACTGCATGTCTTCGTTAGCGAGCGCGGTCTCTCTATCATAGGTAATAATATTGCCATCTTCTTTCAAGCCGTGAAACAATTGGTTTTGCATTTGCGGGCCTGGGCGAATCAATAAACTGTGTTGTTTAAAGTCTTCCATCTCAACGCCATGAGCATTGAAAACTTTTTCCATAAAAATTTCTAGCGCGTAGCTATCGTCGATTGTTTCAATATCGGTTCGCAGTTGAGCGGCAATGACGGGGTCGCAAGAATTTAATTCTAACAGCCGGTCACGACCTTTTTCCATGTCTTCGATATATTTTGCTAACAGTGTTTGTGTACTGTTGATCAGTGCGCTCAACGCTGCTTGATCAACTTGTGATTCTTGCAGCAGTTGTGTCAGTACGGGTTCGATTTGTTGATAAACGGCTTCGCCAACCTGACAAGGTTTAACAAATGCATTGACGCCTTCTTTATACCAGTTAGCAATCACCGCTTGCGCTGAGTTGGCGAAGAAAGGGATATGGATTTGAATGTCATGTTCTTGCCCAATTCTATCCAGCCGACCAATGCGTTGTTCTAGCAAGTCTGGATTCAATGGCAGATCAAATAATATCAAATGATGTGCAAACTGAAAATTTCGCCCCTCGCTGCCTATCTCTGAGCATATTAATGCTTGTGCGCCTTTTTCGGTATCGGCAAAATAACTGGCCGCCCGGTCACGTTCAATAATGCTCAGGCCTTCATGAAAGGCAGTGACACGTTTGCCCGTTTTTTGTTTGATAGCGAATTCCAGCTCCAGTGCAGTATCTCTGCTTGCACAAATAACGAGAACTTTTTCTTCGTTGTTTTCTTGCAGGAAATTATTAATAAATTCAATACGACTATCAAACTCTGTCCAGCCAATGGATTTGTGATTTTTGTCGAGTGCGCCTTTTAAATTACTCACAATTTTATATAAACGTTCTGGAGTAATGACAATGGCTGGCTCATTAATCTCAAGATGGTCGGCCATTTCATAGGCTACTTGGTAAGCTTTCGGTAAGTCTAATGAGTATAAATGGGCGAAACGTTTAGGAAAGCCTTTGGTGGTATGTCGTGTATTACGAAATAAAATCCGTCCCGTGCCATGGCGATCGAGTAGCATGCGGATAATGGTATTTTTTTGCGTTGTCGCAAGTTCGGTATTTTGTTTTAATGCTTGGGTTATTTCACTGAGGAATTCTTTCTCCTCACTGTCCGCTAACCAATGATTTAAGTATTCCACTTTTTCAGCGGGCAGTGAGTTGCCATCCAGAATGGCGTCAATCACTTCAGCGATTTGTTGATAGTTATGTTCTTCTTCAATGAACTGCGCTAGCGAGTGGAATCGTTGTGGATCCAGTAATCGTAGGCGTGCAAAGTGGCCAGCTTTGCCAAGTTGTTCTGGGGTCGCGGTTAACAAGATTAAACCTTTGCTGGTCGCGGAAAGTTTTTCTATGGCAAGATACTCATCACTAACGCGGGTTTCTGACCAATCCAGATGGTGTGCTTCGTCAACAATGACAAGATCCCAGCTGGTTGCTAATGCTTGTTCTAGCCGATGAGGATTTTGCACGATAAAAGGCAGTGAGCACAGTACCAGTTGCGCCGAATCAAACGGATTTTCATTGTCTTGTGATTCTTCGATGGCAAGGCAGCGCTCTTCATCAAACAAACTAAACGATAAATTAAAACGGCGTAATAATTCCACCAGCCATTGATGAACCAGCGGCTCCGGCACAATGATTAATGCCCGATTGGCGCGACCAGTGATCAGTTGTTGCTGCATGATCATGCAGGCTTCAATGGTTTTACCCAGGCCAACTTCATCGGCCAATAAAATACGCGGCGCAAAGCGTTTTGATACTTCGTTGGCAATATAAAGTTGGTGTGGAATTAAGCTGGTGCGGCAGTCATATAAACCAGTTAGTGCGGAGTTGGCCAATGTGCGCTGATGATGCAAGCTTTCCAATCGAAGCTCGAACCATTTGTTTTCATCGGCTTGGCCAGAGAATATTCGATCGACCGCGCGATTAAGTTGAATATTGTTATTTAATTCGCCTTCAATTAATACGGCTGCGTTTCCGCTGTCATTTGACCCATGATAAGTAATGATGCCATCGTCAGTGGTCAGGCTTTCAATTTTTAGCTTCCAGCCCTCATGACTTTCCACTGTGTCGCCGGGGTTAAACTGTGCGCGGCGCAAAGGGGCGGTTTGTTTGGAATAAGTGCGCGTCTCACCTGAAGCCAGAAATACGATAGTGACTGTACGATTGTCGGCCTTCATGACCGTTCCGAGCCCTTTATCCAGCTCGGTTTCACATATCCATCGTTGTCCTGCTATAAAATCCGCCACTGTTACACCTCTTGGCCTAGAAAAAAGGTCGCCATTTTAGAGGAATTTCTATCCAGTGTTAATAGCTAGGTGACATATTTATTGAGATGTTATTGTTTGCTCATGCCGTAAATGGCGTCGGCAAAGGTGGGGCTGACTGAATCACAGGATAAATTCGGATCCCAAGGGACAAGAGTATTGACATTCTGCTGCCCTAGCTCCTGTAATTGAAAAGGCACGCCTTCTTTATCAATCACGTGCCAGCTCCCCATGAGTCCTACAGCCAGTATTTCTTTTGACTGATTGATTGTTTCATAAAGTTTTTCAGCCATTGCTCGATCCCACAGTAGCTGTTTCTGATAAAAACGTAGGAAAGCTTCTTTATCAATGGTCTGGTTGGCAGTGCTGTGTTGAGTAAAGCTTGCGGCAATTTTTTTGATATAGTTTTTACTGGGTTTGGCGGGGTCACCAACGCCTTCGCGGTGAGCTTGAGGGATTTGCTCCCAGCCAACTTCAGCAATACCTTGCAATAGCTGTTGACTGATATTCAGTGCGATCAAGGGAATGTTGTTGTCACGGGCAAACGTCAGTATCGGTAAATAGTCTGCAAAGTTAGAGCCCCAATACTCAAGCCACTGACTGTGTTTGATAAAATCTTCAACCTCCAGCTCATTATTAACCCACTGGTCGAGCACGGGTTGATGATCGCGCGGTTGCATTTCCAGGCCAATGACTAGATTTTTTTGTTTTTTAAAGAGACTTTTCAGTACGGTTAATTGCCATTGATGATGCATGATATTGGTATGATGTTCGCCCAGCAACACAATACCTTTGCTGGGCAGGGTGGAAAAAACTTTTTGTTGGCTAACGGCCTGGTTTGTTGCGGGTAAATACCAGCTGTCGCCAATTACACATTGGGCGAGCGCCGATGTTGCATAAATATTGAGTATTAATAATACGGTGATCCACTTAATATTAGGCATATTCGTCTCAGTCTCTCGTTGTGATGACGTTCACTCAATCACTTGTCGCATTGCAGGTAAAGACTGCAGCAATGTTTTGCCGTAGGATTTGCTAATCAAGCGACGGTCTAATATTGTGACTTTGCCTGAGTCATTTTCGTTCCGAATAAGGCGGCCAACCGCCTGAATGAGTCGGATGGACGTTTGCGGTAAAACGACTTCCCTAAAATGATTCTGCCCCTGGGATTCAATATATTCCCGTTCGGTGGCTTCCACCGGCGAGTCAGGCGCAGCGAAGGGTAATTTAGCGATAACAACGTGAGTGCAGAGTTTTCCTGGTAGATCAATGCCTTCTGCAAAACTGGCTAGGCCAAAAATTACACTACTTTCGTTGTTCTCAATGCCTTTTTTGTGCTTGTCCAGTATCACTCCCAGGCTATGATCCCCTTGCATTAATAACGCCTGTTTCCATTTATCAGGAAGGTTTTCCGCCACTTCGTGCATTTGTCGCCAGGAGCTGAATAATACCAGTGTGCCTTCATTTGGTGTCAGTAGCTCGGGTAATTTTTGAATGATTTCACGGCTATGACTGTCGCTATCGCTCGGGTCCGAGTCCATTGCGGGAATCCACAAGGTGGCTTTATGTTGAAAATCAAAGGGTGAGGCCAGCTGGGTATAACGGGTGTGTTCGAACGCATCAAGCCCGGCTTTGCGCTGAAAATAGCCAAAACTGCCCAGGGAAACCAGCGTTGCCGATGTCATGATGGTGGCAAAACAGCTCTGCCAGAGATGGTCTTTCAAATATTGGGTAGCAGAAGTGGGTGAGCTGGCCAGTCGAAAATCACTGACTTCGTTATTGTTTGTGCGTGTTATCCAGCGTGCAGTCGGTGGTTCATTTGGGTTGTCAGTCTTATTGAAGCTGCTTAACAGTTCGCAAACATTTTCCAGTCGGGCAATATTGTTGCCTAGGTTGGGTAACAATGCTTCAGCAATGTTAGGGGTTATTTCATTTTGGTTGGTGGCGCGATTGATGGTGTCTTTTATTTTTTGAAATTTCCTCAGCAAGTCGGTGCTGATGTTCGACATCTCGTGCGTTTGCACCTTTAAATTCTCGGGAATGATGCCTTTCGGAAAACGCCAGGTTACTTCGTTTTGCGAGGCATTTAGTTCAGCCGTTTGGTTAAGGTTATTGCTAAGATTAGCCGTAGTGCTTTTCAGTAAAATAATATTCTTTTCTGTTGCCGTCATTAACTTTGCAACATCTAGCTTTGCAAGACTGGTTTCGATTTGTTTTAACTGTATGGCTGCTCGGTCTAGCCAGGATAAGGTACCATTCATTGATGTCCATGTGCCAGCATGATTGATGGTTTTTTCCGGCAAATGGTGGGCCTCATCAATTACATAAATTGTTTCCTCGGGTGCGGGCAATAATACACCCCCGCCGAGTGAGAGATCAGAGAGCAGTAAATCATGATTGGCAATAATGACGTCGGCTTCTTCAATTTCCTGCCGCGATATAAAATAAGGGCAATCGCGAAAATGTTTGCACTTAGCCGCCAGGCAGCCATGTCGATCGTTGGAGACTTTTAGCCATATGTCATCGCTAAGATTAAAGTGCCAGCTATCTTTGTCACCACTCCATTCGCCTTGTGTAAAAGCCGTCTGCATTTCATTGAACAGAGAGTTGAGATAATCGCTGGAAGCAAATGCATCCTGCTGACCTGTATTGCTTTCAACCTGTTGTTCTAGCAAACTGGGGCATAAGTAACGGCGACGACCTTTTGCCAGGGCGATTTTGAAGTTCAATAAATCACTGCCATTGACGAGTGGGATGTCTTTCTCCATCAATTGCGATTGCAGTGCAACAGTGGCGGTGGTGATGACCAGCTTTTTATTCAGTGCCATAGCGGTGGGGATACAGGCCAGTAAGTAAGCCAGCGTCTTGCCAGTCCCGGTGGGGCCTTCAACTGTCAGTAGCTTTTCTTGCGGTGCTGAGTTTGTTAGCATTTTAACAATTTCCGCAATAAATAAGCGCTGCGTATAACGATTGCGAAAGCCAGGTAGTTTGCTGGCTATGTCACGATATATTTCTTGAATATGTTTTTTAAGAGCGTCTGTTTGCATTTAATGTTGACTGATTTTTTCTTCCAGGTGTTGATAAAAGCTTAATGCTGTTTGAAATGCAAAAGCTGGTGCTGCATTAATTGACGCTTCATCGGTATAGCTTTTCTCGTCAATGTAAAACTTCCGTATCGCTAAGATGTGCATGGGTAGTTCGCGAAAGAAGCTGCTGTTGCTTACCAGAAAATGCTGTGCTAATGCGATGACCGACATTGCGAGGCGTATGTCATTGGCGTCATCCGCTATTCTCACATTGACGCTTGGCCAAACATCTGGGGAGTCAGTGATTTGTAGGGTAAATAACTCTTGGATGTCGATAAAAATCGAGTCAACATGTAATTTTTGATCAATGACTAAGGCATTTTCCGCCTGTAATTGGTCGATCGGCGCATACATTTTTTTTACAAAGTTAGTTGCCCATTCACTCATTTGTAATAACAGGCGTTTTGCTTCGGGCGATTCATTCAGCCTGTGCATAACCAAGCAAAAGTAATGATCCCATACCCAAATATGTTCGTGTTCATTCAGCGGCTGGCTGATTTGAATCGCAATCTTTGATGTGGCTTCAAAGTCGTTTTTGAAGCCAAGCGTTATTGTGGTCATTTTGTTCTCCAGTCGTTCTTTTACTTGCATGCGCACATGCGCTCAAGAAAAAACGCACTACCTTTACGTTCACATTGTCGTACATTTATAGGTCTGTAAAACTAAGTCTGTAAAACGTAATGCTGAGCAAGTACGGCTAACCAGTATTACGGGTTACTCAATTCTCATTACCAGTAAAGTGGTGGTAATGATGCTTGATTAGCCGGATATTTCATGAATTATCCGGGTTAGTTAATGTTTCTCTCAAGTTGGCTCTTATCCATGACGATCTCTTATTTATAGACTGCGGCAGTAAATCAAAATCGGTTTGCTTTTTGCAATTCATCAGTTTGAAGCGCCAAAGTAATTGATTTTAGACCAATATGTATTTGTAAGTGCGCATGACATTATATCAGTTATAAATGCAATCTGACGGCAGATTTTTAGTTGCTTTCACGGCCAGGAAGTCAAAAGGTTGAGGAGAATTAATCATGAGAAGTGTGAGTATATTAATCATTGGGCTTATTGTATTAAGCGTAAGCGTAGCATCCGCGTCGGCATCGGCATTAGATTCACATGCAGAGGAATGTTATGCGGTATCAATGGTAGGGTACGACAGTGTTATCAATGCTAGTCTCGGTGTGCCATTGGATGAAGTTATCAATACTTTTCTTGAAAATAATACAGAGGTTCAATCACTTGAAATTTATCAGAATTTTTTACTATTAGTGGTCATGGATGCTTATCAGTGGGGTGGCACACCGCACATGTATGCTGCCAGTACAATGTATCAATGCGCCTCGAAGCATTCTGAAGTAGCGATGCACTAGGGGTAGTTGCCTCGCGATGACTCTCATTCTCAGGCAGGCTCCTGGGAGTGGTTGATTTAACCTTATTAACCCCCATGTTACTCTTTATGCACCGCTGTTTTAATCTGATTGTATAAAGTCCGTCCAGCAACATTAAAATTGTAGTGATTCACTAAATCTTATAATTTCAAGATTATCTACTTTGGTTCTAAATACACCGCAGCTGGCATGTTTTTGCACCTAAGTGTTGCGCGACGATTTTTTGACGGATCCCCGTCTGCACAAAAAACACCCTATCAGGCTTTTGATAGAACTTCATTTATTTTATTTAACCTGTAACACTCTCCAAGCCAAAGTATCTATTAAGGAACGTGTATGGAATAAATTACCCATCTTACATCTCATCTTCAGCCCGTCTTGGCACGTTCTGAAATCAAAAAAGCTCGAAATAGAACAACTATTCCTGCACTTTTGAGATTTAACGACTGCATGGATGCAGGAGGTAGAGCAGCGCACTAGGGCAGGACGCCCGTAGGTAGGATAACGCAGGAGCAGTTATCGAGGAGCAGTTTGCCGAGATCGTGCCAATACAGACTAAATGTGAGCGTCAGATGTCCAATTTATTCCATACACGTTCCTAAATACTCAAATCTATGAATCAGGGTTTTCACTATGACCAGGTCTAAATTAGTAATCATCGCTATCGTCGCCGTATTGGCGGCTCTTTTTTTTCTGTTCGATTTAGGTCAGTATTTGACACTGGAATATCTGAAATCTGAAAGTGACAACTTTCAGCAGATGTACCAAGACAATAAAATGTCTACATTATTGCTGTTTATGTTGGTCTATATTGTCGTCACTGCGCTTTCTCTGCCAGGCGCAGCGATTATGACGCTAGCGAGTGGGGCGGTGTTTGGGGTGTTTGCTGGTTTGGTTGCGGTTTCATTTGCCAGTACCATTGGCGCAACGTTAGCGTTTTTGGTCTCGCGCTTTATATTACGGGACAGTATCCAAAATAAATTCAGCGATAAATTACGCGCGATTAATAAAGGCATAGAAAAAGAAGGTGCATTTTATCTATTCACGCTACGTTTGATCCCGGCGTTTCCTTTTTTTGTTATTAATCTCGTTATGGGGATTACCCGGATCAAGGTTTTTCAGTTTTACTGGGTCAGCCAGCTTGGCATGTTGCCCGGCACCTTAGTCTACGTTAACGCGGGTAGTCAGCTGGCCGCTATCGATTCGTTAGCAGGGATTTTGTCACCTGGCTTGATTTTATCATTTGTATTGCTTGGTTTATTCCCCTTGATTGCAAAAAAGACAATCAGATTTTATAAATCTCGCCAAGCACTGCGCGCTTATGATCAGCCAGAAAAATTCGATTACAATCTGGTGGCCATTGGCGGGGGTTCGGCAGGCCTGGTGACAAGCTATATCGCCGCGGCGGTGAAGTCCAAGGTTGCGTTGATTGAAAAGCATAAAATGGGCGGCGACTGCCTGAATACCGGTTGCGTGCCTTCCAAAGCTCTCATTCGCTCTGCGAAAATCATATCGTATAGCAAGCGCGCTAAAGATTTTGGTTTTAAGCAATCATCAGTTGAGTTTGATTTTGCTGACGTGATGGAACGGGTGCAAAAAATCATAAAAAAAATCGAACCACATGATTCAGTGGAGCGTTATACCTCGTTGGGTGTAGAGGTTATTGAAGGTGAGGCGAAAATTTTAACGCCCTATAGCATCGAAGTGAATGGCAAGATAATAACCACTAAAAATATTGTAATTGCCACAGGTGCAAGCCCGTATGTTCCTGAGTTAGCGGGCTTAGATAAAATTTCTTACTTGACCTCTGATAACGTTTGGGATATTCGCCAGCAACCGAAGCGACTGTTAATCTTGGGTGGCGGACCAATTGGTTGCGAGCTTGCGCAAGCGTTCGCTCGGTTGGGTTCGGAAGTATGCATCGTGCAGCGTGGTAAAGACATATTGCCGCGCGAAGACAGTGATGTGGTGAGAGTGGTTCGCCAGCGTTTTGAAGCGGAAGGTATCAAGATTTTTACTGGCCACGATGCTTTCGGCATTGAGCAGGATGGCGACAAAAAGCAATTGCTGTGTCGTAACAATGATCAGGATGTCAGAATTGAGTTTGATCAGATACTCATTGCGTTGGGGCGTAAAGCTAATGTCACCGGGCTTGGGCTGGAAGCTTTGAATGTAGAGTTGGGCGGGTCGTCGGTGATCGAAACAAATGAGTTTTTGCAAACTAATTATCCGAATATTTTCGCCTGTGGTGATGTGGCTGGGCCTTATCAATTTACCCACGTTGCTGCGCACCAAGCGTGGTACGCTTCTGTGAATGCATTGTTTTCTCCGTTCAAACGATTCAAAGTAGACTATCGAGTGATTCCTTGGGCAACTTACACCGACCCTGAAGTAGCGCGGGTGGGTTTGAATGAAATGGAGGCAAAGGAAAAAGGGATCGCTTATGAGGTCACTAAGTATGAAATTGATGATTTAGACAGAGCCATAGCGGATAGTGAGGATCATGGTTTTGTGAAAATATTAACAGTGCCGGGAAAAGATAGAATTCTTGGTGTGACAATTGTTGGTAGTCATGCGAGTGACTTAATTGTGGAGTATGTGGCAGCGATGAAGCATGGTTTTGGTTTGAATAAAATTCTAGGCACCATTCACATTTATCCAACCATGGCTGAAGCTAATAAATTTGCAGCAGGTGTTTGGAAGAGGAATCATCAACCAGAAAAGTTATTACAATGGGTTGAGAAGTTCCACCAATGGCGGCGCAATTCTTAAGCAATAAATTTCGACGCTAAGTTTGAATAGCAAAACTTGAATTGTCAAGCGTTGAGTGATACAACGAACCTACGTACAAAAAGAGCAAGAGAGTTGGCGTATTAATGGGTGAGATTTTAGAATTTAAAAAGCCTAAGCTATCAGAGAAACACAAGGGAAAGATCTTGTGTAAGAATGGCTTTCATAAGTGGGAAATTGTCCAGTCGCAAAAGTTCGACGTAAAAGCGGGTAAATTGCTCACGGTGTATCGTTGCAAGCGTTGTAGTGAAGTTAAAAATAAATTCGAGTAATGGTGTTTTATAACTCATAATCGGAGTTCAAACTATTTCTCGTAATTAGCGCTCGTAGTGGCAAGGTCTTATCGTGAGTGTTGGCAGCAGGGATGCTGCCGTCAAGCCTATAGGGATATATTCACGGCTTCTCTCGGTAAGACTTGCCGTTGTGGGTGCTGGAAGGTGGCACTTTTGCAAATTTGAACTCCGATTGTGAGTTATAATAATTTGTTAACCTGAGGATAATTAATGACTGTTCAATCGGAAATCGAAAATAAATTGCTTGATGCATTTAGTCCTTCATTTTTAGAGGTGCTCAATGAAAGCCATATGCATAATGTGCCCAAGGGTTCGGAATCGCATTTTAAAGTGATATTGATTAGCGATGAGTTTGACGGCAAGATGCTGGTTGCGCGACACAAGTTGGTTTACAAGGTGTTAGCTGAAGAGCTCGCGAATGGCGTTCATGCACTAGCATTGCATACCCATACCGTTGCAGAATATGAGACAAAACACGGTACAGTGCCTGACTCTCCGCTGTGTCTCGGTGGCAACAAATTAGGTACCGGTCGCTAATTTGAATAAACTTCTGGGTTATCTGCGGCGGATTTCGCTTAAGAATATCGTCACTAACTTGCTTATTTTATTGGTTGGTTATATGTTGATACACACCTATCGAACCTGGGATGTGCCTGCTGGCAAGGTGCCGATGTTGCAAGGCGTAGAGCTGCAAAGTTCCAAGCCTGTCACGTTAAGCGATTTTGATAAACCGCTGTTGGTTCATTTCTGGGCAACCTGGTGTAAAATCTGTGAGCTTGAGCATTCCAGTATTAAAAGTATTGCCAATAATTACCCTGTATTAACGATTGCGGGTCAATCAGGAACAAATGCAGAAGTGAAGCGCTTCTTGCAAGAAAGGCAGCTGGATTTTCCAGTCATATTAGATGCAGAGGGTAAATTTTTTGAAAGTTGGGGTGGGGTGGCTTATCCAACCAGTTTCATTGTTAATAAAAACCTTGAAGTCGAGTTTGTTGAGGTGGGATTTACCACTGAGTTAGGATTGCGCGCGAGACTTTTTTTAGCGAAATATTTTTAGTGTAGACTGAGTGTTTTTATGTATTGTTTGTTATCGATTTGGGATTGTTAAGGGGGGGATTGAATGGATCAGGCATTTAAAGAAAACCTGCATTTTTTTATGATTGGGTTGGGCGTGGTATTAACAATTGTTGCACTATCAATTATCGTTTTATATTTTATGATCTCGCGAAATGTAAAGAAAAAGAAACAAGCAGAGAATAAATAGGTCTGGCTTAGGAGCGTGCACGTTCCTTAGTTGTTCATTATAGTCTGCAGTCTTTTACCAATGATGGCATAGCGCCAGCTGTCAAATAGCTTGGTCGAACTTTCATTCCGGATCAGATTTTCCAGGGTCTTTTTGTTGCAAAGCATACTGTTTTCTATGTTAAGTTCTGCTGCCACTGCATTCACCTCTGATTTCATTTTTTTCAACAAAGTAGATTGTTCTGGGTTTAAGCGTTCATAGGGTTGGACATCTGGAATGTTCAGCATCGTATTTGCATCGTCATTGATGATGTTGAGTATGTCACTGCTATAACGATTAATGACTGGCTGCGGAATTCCGTCGGTTAACGTTAGTTGATTTAAATCTTGTGGTCGTTGAATGGCTATTTTTGTGAGTATTTCGTTGCTTATTACAAACTGGCGCGCGCGGTCTCTCGTTTTTGCTTCGTTTTCACGCCAATGATTCAGGGCGTATAAGGTGGCGCGTTGGCTTTGATCCAGTTTGGCGCTGTGGCACATTTTACTCCAGACTTTATCCTGAGATTCCTGGTATATATTGTCGTGAAAAATAGCCTCAATGTCTTCTTGCAGCCATTCTAGTCGACTGGTTTCAATTAATTGCGCGCGCAGTATATTGTATATTTCCTCCAGGTGCTCAACGTCTGCTGCAGCATAATCCAATTGCTCTGTGGATAATGGGCGTTTCTCCCAGTCTGTGCGGGTTAAACTTTTATCAAGTTCAATGCCAAACAGTGAGTTAACCAGAGCGGAATAGCCGATTTGTGACGAATAACCCGCAAAACCTGCGGCAATCTGCGTATCAAATATCGGCGTGAGTGAGCAGTCGAGCAATTGATGAAATACTTCGATATCTTGCCTGCCGGCATGCAGTATTTTTAGTATTTTTTCACTACAGAGTAAATCACGCAGTGGTTGTAAATCCTCTATATTGAATGGGTCAATGCAAACAATGCGTTTACCGCCTGCTAGTTGAATCAAGCAAGGTTTAGGGAAGTAGGTCGTTTCGCGCTTGAATTCGGTATCGACAGCAAGTAATTTACACGAAAGGAAAAAATGACAGGCTTCAGCAAGTTCCTCACTAGAAGTAATAAATTGATATTCCACTGCATTACTCTATATGGAAAGAGCTGATTATTATGCATTTTTTTTAATATATTATCCAGTGTTTCAGCCTGAAACACTGGTTGCACGTTGCTAGCGTGTATTTCTCCTAGCGGTTCCCATTCGTTCGCTAAAAAGTGTTGAGAGGCTCAGGTTTTTTAGCCGTCTGTGTTTGTTTGGCTTTGGCGTATTCAAGCGCCGCATAAATTTGACTGGGTGTAGGTGTGGAGTGCTTTGCTCGTTGGCATGTGCGGTTAACCGCCATTTCCAGGGTTAAATAGGGGGTGTGGCTAATGATAAGATGTTTGTTGTCTTGCCAGCTGCATGTGTCCTGATCGCTGAGTAAGCTGGTAAGAATCAAGTTTTGCTTGCCGAACAGGCGAGATGTTAGTTTTTGATGCTTGTCGTTCATGCGTATTCCTTAGGATGTGAGTTATAAATACTCAGCAAGTTGCAAGCCAAAAAGCTAGCGCT
Source organism: uncultured Ectothiorhodospiraceae bacterium (assembly GCA_945787125.1). Classification (GTDB taxonomy): domain Bacteria; phylum Pseudomonadota; class Gammaproteobacteria; order S012-40; family S012-40; genus CALZHW01. The sequence goes on along the minus strand of CALZHW010000036.1, from coordinate 6,840 downwards.
ATCTATAACTTATTGATTTATGTTATTTTATGTTGCCATTGTTATTGTTGCTTGGTTGTTACTCAAGGGGTGGTAAAATGCAATTTATTGCCGGTTTGCCATTCCGGTTTATGATTAAGGAAATATTATGCGACTTCTACATACTATGTTGCGCGTTGGAAATTTGCAGCGTTCGATAGATTTTTATACGGGAATTCTGGGCATGCAATTGCTGCGTCAAAAAGACTACCCGGATGGCGAATTTACGCTGGCATTCCTGGGTTATGGTCCTGAAGAAACCAATACAGCTATTGAGTTGACCTACAATTGGGGGGTGGAAAAATATGAAATGGGCACTGGATTTGGCCATTTAGCGATTGAAGTTAATGGCGTTTATCAGGCAGTTGAACAAATACAGCAAAAAGGTGGGAAAATAATCCGCGAGGCGGGACCGATGAATGCCGGTTCGACAATCATTGCCTTTGTCGAAGATCCGGACGGTTATGCTATTGAATTAATTGGCTCAAAGTAAGATTTGGCTCGTCATCATTAATTTTTAACAGATTGAGCTCATTGACAGTTTGGATGAGTGCTGAATCACCTTGAAATGCTTCCAAGGTCATGATTTGTTCATCTTTTTCGGTGCAGGTTAAGGTTGCTTCTTTGTTAAATCTATCGATTAGAGTGAACATGGTTGCCTCCTGGGTTTAAGTTACTGGGAGGATTGTGTCACTGCTTTGTTACATTAATCTTAAAGTTGGAGCTCATAATCGGAATTCAAAGTTGCAAAAGTGCCACTTTCCAGCATCCGAGAGACGCCGTGAATAACTTCCTTAAGCACTATATAGTCTAGTCTTTCGATTTTCTAGATGATTAATTAAGTGGCACCATTCTTTTATGGAGCACACCAAATACAATAAGCTGTTGGTCGTGCAATACGTAATAAATGACATGACTTACATGAGGAAAGCTAAAAATATCTGAGGCAATGTCTGCCCGCTGCTTGCCAAGCATTGGCGTTTCAACCAATAATCGAATGGTTTGGCGTAGTTCTGATAGGTACTTTTGGGATTGTGAGCCTCCCCATTGTTTGAGTGTATGTCGACGTATGTCGATAAGATCCGATTGTGTTTCCAGCGTTAAACGATACCCAGCAATGTTAATCGTACTGGCCGGATTCTAGGGAATCAAAAAATGATTCGCCATCAACGGTGTTGCCGCCTTTGATGGCGATTTTTGCTTCGACGGCTCTTAATTGCAAAAATCGTAATTTTAGTGCCTCAATGCTTTCATATTCATCCATAGAAATAACGACAGCGACGGGCTTGCCGTTTTTGTTGATTTGGACGGGGGCCCGTTGTGCTTTTAATAGCATATCGCCAAATTGCGTTTTGGCTTCGTTCGCAGAGAGTGCATCCATATTTCATATTCCTCGCAGTTATCGTTCGATTCGAACGCTATAGTCGAATCGAACGAATCAGTCAAAAGTCAATCCTGCAAGTTGTGATTGCTGGGTTCGTGTCGTTCCCTAATCAATGGGCTATTCAGCTTAGTGATTGCAAGCCAGTTTGGCATTGTTGCACGAATTTCTCGGGGCTTATATTAGCGAGCTCTTGCAGGCCCAGGACTTTTTGCGTCGGTGAAACCAGGTAAAGTGTTGGGTAACCTTGTATGCCGAATTCCTTTGCGATTTGCGCTTCAAGTCGGCCTTTTTCGGGATTGATCTTCACGGGAATAACGTTTTCTAGGCATTGTCCCAGGTCGGAACTCGAAAGCACGTTAACTCTTAGTGCTTCACAGTTTTCACACCAGTCAGTATAGAAAAAAACCAACATGGGTTTTTGGTTATCCTGCTGTACGTTGCTTGCTTGTACAAAACCATTAAAACCTTTATGCCAATTATTGAGAGACGTATCTACGCTAAAGCGCATGAGCATGAAGACTATAAAGGCTAGTGAGGCGATGATGATGCCGAATGTTGCGAGGTAATTTTTGGCCATGTTAACTTAATATCATCTTGTTGAGTTTTTTAGTCTGCGGTAACCGCTGTTATGTTCCCCAGGCCTGCGTAATTGAATAAGAAAACCTGCCCGCTTTTATGGTTTTAAAAAAATATGGTATCTCAAAAAAAACGATATTATACTCAACGGTGACTCAGCATATAAGCATTTAAATAAATAATCAATCAGGGTGCTGCTGGGGGCGTAGCTAAGGGAGCTAAACGCCGTGTAATAAATGTTCACAATTAGTTGAAGAGGCAGGGGTTTAGATGAGTAATGGCACCGTAAAGTGGTTTAACGAAACTAAGGGGTTTGGTTTCATTCAGCCCGTTGATGGTGGTGATGATGTCTTTGTGCATTATTCCGCAATCAGTGGAGATGGCTTTAAAACATTAACTGAGGGGCAAAATGTTGACTATGAGTGTGAAAAGGGGCCGAAAGGTTTCCAGGCCACTCAAGTCGTTCCGCAAGGCTAAATTTAGCCGATATTTACATCGCTAACATTACTATAGCAAGTTGACCTTATTGATGGCGCGGGCTTTGTGTCTTCGTCATTAATAAGGTGTTACTTTTGCTCGTCCAGCGTTTCATGAGTATCAGATTGCGCGATTAGCTGATATAATCCGCTGCAAAACTGGTCAGGTTTAATTACGCCTGTTTAACCTAGATTAATCAGTTGAACCACGATTTCTAGCACAAGCTCTTGATGCACCTAGCAAATTCAAAAATATGCAGATCACCAATAAGGTGACCATGCAATTCTTGAATTCACTATGCACTTCAATATCTCGCACTAAAAATTCGCGCCAACTGATTATTCTAGGTTTAACCTCAACTATCGCTATACTTCAATGACAACTTCACAAAATATTTTTTCATATCGCAAGCACTGGGCGAAAAAGTTTGGCATCGCCCCAGAATTACCCATGTCCCGCGAGGAAATGGCCAACCTGGGGTGGGATTCTTGTGACATTATCCTGGTGACAGGTGATGCTTATGTGGATCATCCGAGTTTTGGCATGGCTGTTATTGGGCGGGTGCTTGAGGCGCAAGGTTTTCGCGTGGGCATCATTTCACAACCTGACTGGCAAAATACCACAGACTTCATGAGGCTGGGCAAACCCAATTTATATTTTGGGGTGACGGCTGGCAACATGGATTCTATGATTAATCGCTATACTTCGGATCGTAAAATACGCCGCAATGATGCATACACCAGCGGGGGAGAAGGTGGTAAGCGACCGGATCGCAGCGTGCTGGTTTATTCGCAGCGTTGTCGTGAAGCATTTAATGGTGTGCCAATTATTATAGGCGGTATAGAGGCAAGTTTACGTCGTATTGCGCATTATGATTATTGGTCGGACAAAGTTCGGCGTTCAATTTTGTTGGATGCAAAAGCGGATTTATTGGTGTTCGGCAATGGTGAGCGGCAAATTATTGAAATCAGTCACCGGCTTGCTGCTGGCGAAAAAATTAAAGAGATAAATGACATCCGCGGCACCGCGTTAATGCTCTCCAAAATACCTGAAAACTGGCAAGTACTGGATATGCGCCAGGCCGAGAAAAATTTTACGTTGGATCCTTTGCCAAATCCTTATGAGGAGTCCAAGCCGTGTGATAATGCTGAGCCTAACGGTGCTGAGCCTGAAATTGTCAAACCCAATGAAAAAGTTATTCGTTTCGAACATATTCGTGAATTAAAACGAGACCGTTCACATACTGTTGTTCGTCTGCCGGATTACGAAACGACAAAACAAGATAAGATTTCCTACGGGCATGCATCGCGTTTATTGCATCTTGAAACTAATCCGCACAATGCTCGCGCACTCGTGCAGAAAACGGCTAACCGCTATGTGTGGTTAAATCCACCCGCCTTACCGTTAAGCACTAGTGAGCTCGATGCGGTATTTGAATTACCTTACACCCGCATTCCGCATCATTCTTATGGGGAAGCGAATATCCCAGCGTATGAAATGATTCGGTTTTCAATCAATATAATGCGCGGTTGTTTTGGTGGGTGTACTTTTTGTTCTATTACTGAGCATGAAGGCCGCATCATTCAAAATCGATCTGAAGATTCCATTATTCGTGAAATCGAAACCATCAGAGATGTTGTTCCAGGATTTACTGGCGTTATTTCAGATCTTGGAGGGCCTACGGCCAATATGTATCGCCTGGCCTGCAAAGACCCGGATATTGAAGCGGCTTGCAGAAAACCTTCCTGTGTACATCCGGGAATCTGTCCGAACTTAAATACCAGTCACAAATCCTTGATCAACTTGTATAAACGCGCGCGTAATATTGACGGTGTTAAGAAAATATTGATCGCATCAGGTCTACGCTATGATTTGGCTGTTCAATCGCAAGAGTATGTTAAAGAGTTGGTCACGCACCATGTGGGTGGTTATTTGAAAATTGCGCCTGAGCATACCGAAAATGGCCCCTTGTCTAAAATGATGAAACCCGGTATGGGGGCTTATTATGCATTTAAAAAGTTATTTGATAAGTACTCCAAGGAAGCTGGCAAAGAACAATATTTAATTCCCTATTTTATTGCCGCGCATCCAGGCACAACTGATGAAGACATGATGAATCTAGCTTTGTGGTTAAAAGCTAATAATTTTCGTGCGGATCAAGTGCAGACTTTTTTGCCATCGCCTATGGCTTCAGCGACGGCAATGTATCACAGCGAAAAAAACCCCCTACATAAAATCACCGCGAAAAGTGAGAAAGTTATTTCACCACGCGGCGAAATACAGCGGCGTTTGCATAAAGCCTTTTTACGTTATCACGATGCTAACAATTGGCCGGTGTTACGCGAAGCTTTAAAACGTATGGGGCGAGCCGATTTGATTGGCAATGGCAAGCGGCATTTGATTCCTTCCTACCAGCCAAAAGGTACAGAAGGCAGTGGTGAGGGCGCGCGGATTTCTCGCAAAGTCAGAACGCAGCCTTTTGCAACTCAGCACAACGGTTTACCAAAAAATCCGAAAAGACCGCACCGACAGAAAGTTTGAATGTGTTTTAGCGCAGAGTGGGCAACTAAACCAGGCAACCAAAGTGGGTGATTTATGTGCGGCGGGTTGTCGCTCAAGAGTCCGAATCGGGTAGGTCTCTACTGTCAGCTACCCGTTAGATCGAATAACTCGTGCAATTAGATCGATAAAAAATATTTTAGTTGAAACTATAATGCGCTATAGTCTTGAATTCACTTATATTTGATTAACTGGATATGCAACAATCAGTACCCACAGAAAGCCAAGAACACCTTGTCAGAATGGAAAATGTGTCGTTTAGTCATGGAGACCGGGTCATACTGGATGGCATTGATTTAAATATTCCCAAGGGCAAAATTACAACCATAATGGGTCCGAGTGGCACGGGTAAAACCACCGCGCTACGATTGATTACCCGTCAACTACATTCAAATACCGGCAAGGTGTTTGTCGATGATCAAGACATTTCCTTATTTTCGCGTAAAGAGATATTCGCGATGCGCAAACGCATGGGCATGATGTTTCAAACGGGTGCTTTATTTACCGACCTGTCAGTATTTGAAAATGTCGCATTTCCACTGCGAGAACACACGCGTCTGCCTGAAGCAACAATACGCGATATTGTGGTGATGAAATTAGAGGCAGTTGGTTTGCGCGGCGCGCGTGAATTGATGCCCTCAGAGCTGTCTGGCGGTATGGCGCGGCGAGTCGCGCTGGCTAGAACCATTGCATTAGATCCAATGATGATTATGTATGATGAGCCCTTTACCGGACAAGACCCGATCACGGTGGGTGTGATCATGCAGCTGATTAGAAAACTCAATGATAGTCTGGGATTAACCAGTGTCATTGTTTCGCATGATGTAGCGGAGGTGTCCGCCATCTCTGATGTGATTTATATTATCGCTGACGGCAAAGTCGTTGAGTCCGGTGCGCCGAACGCTTTAGCGAATTCCGAGTCTGAATGGATTCAACAGTTTTTGCACGGTAAGCCGGATGGTCCCGCAAAATTCCACTACCCCGCCCGCGATTATGCAGCAGATTTGCTCGACTTGGATGAAGTTTAATGAATGCGATTCAATCTATAGGTCACAATGCAATCGCCTCGGTTGAGCGTTTGGGGCGTGGTTTTCTTTTTTTGTTAACCACCCTGGCGGCTTTACCGTATCTGCTAAAAGAATGGGGTTTACTTAGTAAACAGCTCTATTCTGTTGGTGTTTTATCGATACAAATCATTGCCATTTCTGGAATTACCGTCGGCATGGTTATCGGTTTGCAGGGCTACAATACACTGGTGGATTTCGGCGCTGAAGATTCCTTAGGTCCTATGACGGCACTGTCACTGGTGCGAGAACTCGGCCCGGTATTAACCGCCTTGTTATTTGCCGGCCGTGCCGGTTCGGCGTTAACGGCAGAAATTGGTTTAATGAAAGTCACCGAACAATTGCCCGCGATGGAAATGATGGCCGTAGATCCGTTTCGTAAAGTTATTGCTCCGCGTTTTATGGCGGGCATTATCTCCATGCCTTTGCTGGCGGCTATTTTCAGTGCGGTAGGCGTTTTTGGCGGTTACCTGGTTGGTGTGGGTTTGCTGGGTGTTGATGCAGGCGCATTTTGGTCGCAAATGCAGTCAAAAGTGGATTTTTATGATGACATTGTTAATGGCGTTATAAAAAGTTTGGCATTTGGTTTTGTGGCTACATGGATTGCCGTTTATGAGGGGTTTGATGCTACCCCAACTACGGAAGGCGTAAGTCGCGCTACCACACGCACTGTGGTTCATACTGCATTTGCCGTGTTGGGACTGGATTTTATATTAACGGCATTAATGTTTGGAGGCATTTAACATGACAGGTAGAGCCAAA
>CALZHW010000035.1 GCA_945787125.1 uncultured Ectothiorhodospiraceae bacterium | reverse complement strand
TAAACCTGACATTACCCGTGATGAAGGTGTCACTGTCGCGAAAGATTTTTGCTTTCTCTGTCATGATAAGATAGGCCAGGAGCGGAAAAGTCACCGAGGGCTCGTTAAAAATGGCTGCGCTGATGCAGGCTGCCACAAATATCATGATAATCGCAGCTTGTATGAAGATTTTCTGCTTAAACATCTGGATGAACCAGATATACTGCCCGTCGTTAAACAGCCGCAGCGAAATCATGCAGAGATAATGCGAGAATTGAATGGCAAAACCATTCACGCTTTAACCGCCGCTGCACATGATGCACCGCAAAACTTGACCATCGATAAGAAACTATTGCAACAATGGGAACGCAGCAGTCATGCGGACGGAGCCATAAACTGCAAGGAATGTCACGCGCCAAATAAAGCTCTAGCCTGGAAGAACAAACCCGATTCAACAGCATGCAAACGTTGCCATAAAACAGAAACCAACGGATTTCTTACTGGCAAGCACGGCATGCGACTGGCACAATCACTGCCGGCTATGGTGCCAGCCGAAGCCCGACTAGCCATGAAAAAAGACACTCCCGCTAAACATCCCGGCTGCATGGCTTGTCACAAAACTCACGATTTTAATACTCGGCGAGCCGCAGTGGACGCTTGTTTAACTTGTCACAATGACAAGCATAGCTTGGCGTACAAAAAGTCGGCCCATTTCACTTTATGGGAAAAAGAAGAAGCAAACACAAGCACACGCAATAACGGGAGCGGTGTTTCCTGTGCGACTTGTCACTTACCGAGAGAAAAACAACGGTTCCAAGGAAAAGATGTAATCCGGGTGCGGCATAACCAAAATGATAATCTACGACCCAATGAAAAAATGATCCGTAGTGTTTGTTTGAATTGCCACGGCCTAGCGTTTTCCATCGATTCATTGGCGGATGCTAACCTGGTGCAACGAAATTTTAGTGGACGACCATCACGCCATGTCAAAAGCATTGACATGGCGAGAAATCGCTCTATTAATAAGCTAATTGAAAAGCCAAAAGAAGTGGAAAATTAGTTTTTATGATGCCGCCGGAAAGCGGCTATTTTATAACTCAATGAAATTAAAGGGAGTGAGGATATGAACATTAAAACCATAAATTATTTTACCGCATCAATAATATTAGTGCTTGCATTATCAGGTTGTGAAAACAAACAAGAGCAGCCAGCAGGCGTAAGCTTTAAAACCATGGCCGATGCCTTGTATGCAGTGATGAAGGCGGATCGCACAGTATACGCTAGAGACGTGATTAATCGACTCGTAAATCAGGAAAAGGCCATCAAAGCCAGCGAACACTGGAAGGATGACAAAGCGCTACCCCTGCCCGCGCAAATATTTCGCCTCGGCGCTGAACAAGCTGCCGAAGACGGTGCAACGTTTAGTTATGGCCTGCTCTCTGAATGGCCAATCAACAAAAAGAACGCGCCAACAAATGACATCGAAAAACAAGGCCTGAAATTTATCTCAGCTAACCCTGGTCAACATTTTTATGCTGATGAAAAACTTGGCGAGCGTCAATACTTTACTGCAATCTACCCTGATGTGGCGGTAACTGACGCTTGCATCGAGTGCCACAACGATCACAAGGATAGTCCTAAAACAGATTTTGAAACCGGTGACATTATGGGTGGCGTAGTGATAAGAATCCCGATGTAAGGAACGTGCACAAAATCGCTTCCAGTGCTCACAGCGGCAAGACCGCCGCTGTGAGCACTGACCATGACCATAAGTCGGCTCAAAAAGATTTTCGTAACATGTCAATCACTGGTTGAGTCGCGGGGCGCACATCACGCCAGATTGAAAATGACTCCGCTGCTTGCTCAACTAGCATACCCAGCCCGTCGATCACTGCCTCGGCTTTTGCTTTTCGCGCCCATTGCAAAAAAACCGTCTCTTCTTTCCCGTACATCATGTCATAACATACAGCGCCATTTACATTTGACTCAGCAAGTGGTGGCAACTCACCCTGCAAACTCGCGGAAGTACCATTGATGACGACATCAAACTGACTGGCAACAGCATCAAAGCCAACCGCCTGCAGATTATTTTCTTGACTGCCAAATAAATCCACTAATAGCTGGGCTTTACTCACCGTGCGATTAGCGATGACGATGCTCTGCGGCTGGGTGTTTAACAGCGGTTGTAAAATACCACGCACAGCTCCTCCGGCACCCAGGATTAAAATACGTTTATCAGCCAAGGCCAAACCGTGATTAACCTGAATATCACGCACCAAGCCAATACCATCAGTATTGTCACCAATCAGCCGGCCTGCCGACGTAATACTGATAGTATTCACCGCACCGGCTTTTTCAGCACTCGCACTACGTTCATCAACCAGTTGCCAAGCCTCTTCTTTAAACGGCACGGTGACATTCAAGCCATTGCCTTGCTGTGACTTAAATTGATTCACTGCTTCGATAAATTGACCTCTTTCAACCAAAATAGCGCAATAAGTCAAACGCTGCCCAGTTTGCCTGGCAAACTCAGTGTGAATAAAGGGCGATTTGCTGTGCGCAATGGGATTGCCCATAACACCGTATTGATCTAATTGATCTGGCATAGTTTTCCCAATATGGTAACAGAATAGTTATTGCACTATTCTAACGAGAACAGGAACACCGGTGCAAGTGCGCTGTTTGGTGCTTAGGTATTCTAGCTTTTTTAAGCGTTTCAGCGCGTGAGGATGCTCAATATCAACCAGCTAACTATTCATGTTTCCACAAAAGCAACCCCTTGTAGCTGCTTTTGGTTTTATGTATTAAATATGTGCTCATATACTTAGGAATGTGCCTGAGAATGGGAACCGTAGCAAGGGAAATTCATTTTAGTGCAGTATTTCGATCGCTTGAGGTCAATCGCCGTGGCTATTCACCGAAAAGGATCAGAAATATTGTGCAAGTTATTTAATTTTCATTCCTAAAGCCATTTACTCTGGCGGCGAAATCTCATTCGGGGAATGATTAATCCGAATATAATACCCGTCACCAAAACACCAGCGCCAATTAAAAACCAGGTTTGCTGCATTTCATAATCAGTGGTGTCTATGCTGTTTTTAATTTGGGTGTAGTCGGTTTGAAGGGTTTTGTTTTCTGCTTTAAGCTGGTTATTTTCTGCCAATACCCTGGCGGGTTCAGCGGCAAGTTTAGTCAGTTGAGCATTGTCTTGTTTAATTTCGTTGCTCTCTGACAATATTCGTTGGCTTTCTGCTTCTATCTCTGTTGTCTTTTTGCGGGTATCACTCATCGCTGTTTTTAGTATGCTATTTTCTTGCAGCAATTCCTCAACTTGCTTTTCTAACTGGCTGACTTGCAGTCTGGCAATCGGCCCATTACTCAAGTAACGTGATTTTACCCAGCCTAGTACACCACTACCGGTTTTGACCTGGACATAACCCTCGATTTTAACGTTATCGACCAACTCCAACTCAGTGCCACTTTTCAGTAGTTTAATAGATTTAGCTGAGTCACTCGCAGCGTCCTTTAAACTTACCAAGAGCACATCGTTTATGTATTTTTTCGCCCAGACTGGCTCCCCCACCACCAGCAGGAGAATAATGAGAATAATCCATCTCGCTTTCATGTTTATCCTTTCAGCACATCATATCTTTAATATTGCTCATAAAAACTCGGCAGCGCTAGAAATTAACGCACATCTTAGCCTCTGCTCAGCTCTTTTCGAGTTCACACACTTAGGTGTACTTCTATATTCATGCTGGAGCTATCGACATTATTACACTATTACTTGAACGGCTTAGGAACGTGCACGACATAGTTTCCAGTTTTGGCGAAGGTACGAATCCATGGATGGATGAAGGTAGGGCAATGCACTAGGGTAGGACGCCCGTAGGTAGAACAATGCAGGAGCAATTGTCGAGGAGCAGTTATCGACGAGCCCATGGATGGGCGAAGGTAGAATAACGCAGGAGCAGTTATCGAGCAGCTTTTTTCAATATCGAACTAAATCTTTTATTTACTCAAGTTTCGGAATTCAAATATTTTTCCATAGTCAGCGCGCGTAGCGACAAGGCCTTGTCTAGAGTGTTGGTGGCCCAAGCCTACAGGGACGTATTCACAACGTCTCTCGATAAGGTTTTGCCGCTACGGGTGCTGGAAAGCGGCACTTTTGTAACGTTGAACTCCGATTGTGAGTTATTTAGTAAAAGACGAACGCGCAAAAGACTCCCCAAACAAAAAATCCCTCGGCATATAAGCGCCAGAGTCTGTTTCCTGTAAAATATCAATATTCTTGTTAAATAAATAGTCAATCACATCACTGGCTCTATATCCGTCATTCACAACCACCGCTGAGAATTCCCACGCTACTTCGGTATTCGTTTTAAAGCCCCATTCCTGACGCCAGGTTTCGATATCCTTGCCATTCGCACTTTTTAAATTCACTTTAACGTTTTCTGGCAAAATCAGAGAAAAATTATTGGTGGAATTTGCTGCTTCCCGCAACCAACCTGGGGTCACATTTACTGTCCATATCACATCATCGGCTAACGGTGCAGCAATTTTAGCTACCGTTGCAGTTTCATCGGCTGCAACCAGCACGTCAGCTGCCGACCCTTGCAGAATCCAACGATAAAGGCCGGTATTACCTGCAGCGGGATCGTTGAAGGCAAGCCAGGTTAAAATAATATCCTGCAGTACTTCGCCACTTCGCAAGCTCACCACTGGCGGACTATTCAGTGCTTTTGGCAACACTACAGCATGGGATAAGGTATTAGGTACGGTGAAAAACTTTCGTAATCTGCGCAAGGGCTCGCCACTTTCGTCACGCATAAGCACATCCAGTTCATGCGCTTCACCCGGATTAAACTCATCACGATTGATCAAACCGCCTTCATTACCCGTGTAAAGCTCCAGAGGCACAGGGATAAAGTCAAAATCACTTTCATTGCTTTCCGCCAAGGTTAAAAACGACCGATTATCGCTGAGAAAACCGACTCTATTCTCAAGCTTATCACTCGCCGAAACACCGGCTATACTGACCGTTGATTGCTTGCTTGGGTCAAACTGACGTGCAAAGGCAAAAATATCACCACCCGAAAAATCCAGGTCAAGTCGCAATACTTCGCTTGTTTCACCGACCCCTGCCTGACGCCTAAGATAAAAATTCTCCGGCAATGGTTTAGGCTCTAAATCAGTGGCTTGATTGATTTTATAGGCCATGACATCTCTATCACCAGATGAGGCCATTTTCGCATAGGCTTCCCATTGCTCAATCTCCAAATTTTCACCTAAAGATATACGTGCTTTCTCACCCTGCGGACTATCACTTTCAGCAATCGTGATGCCTTTAATTTTCCCAAAAATCGGCCGCTGCAGATTGTCTTCAACAACACGTCTACATTTAAAATTAATCAGATCCATTTCAGCGGGTGTGGCGTAAAACAGAAAGGTTTCATGCGGCCTGTTTTTACCAGTTGAGGGACAAACAAAGGCAACACTATACGGCGAGTCGGTCGTCGGTACCGTAAATGAGATGGATAAAGGACTGTAAAGGCTGTTAGCATGACTATTAAGCCGCATCTGCCAGTCACCGTCGGTGGAATCCTTATAGACCGTGTAAAGTGCATTACTATTGACAGAAATAGCCCTTTTTTCAGCGTCTTTATTACCACACCCCGCTAATAACAGGATCAATAATAATACACTGAGCAGCCAAAAAGGCCAGTCGTCTGGTTGTGTGCTTTTTATGTTATGCCGTTTCATATAGTTTGTGTGTCATCGCAATAAGTTAATAACAAATGTCCAATGGAATGCACCTTGCAGCGCCAATTATGTTTAATGAATGTCGTTGCCACATTTTCTACTATTATAGCTGGCCCGACAATTTCCTGCGCTACCGCCAGATCCTGACGCTGATAAACTGGCAGCTCAGCGACGTAGGAAGACACTTTAGTAAAGTATATCGGCCTGGCAGGTGACTTTATAGACAATTTTTCCCAATTTAGCGATCGACTTGGCGATTTTATTGAGACGCGTAGATTCACCAATTCGATTGCTTGCTCTATTTTATGACCATAACGATTGCGGTGGGTTGCATGAAATTGTTGCTGACAGCAGGCAATAGAGTCCCATGGCACATTCAAGGTGAACGATTGGCCCACATAACGTGCATCTACACTGAGACTTAATTCTGCCTGCTTGACATTAATACCTTCGCCCAGCATTTCTTGTAAACCCTGCTGTTTTAATTTATTAAAACCCTGCAAAATAAGCGGCTCACTGCTTGAGTCAAGCGCCAACATCAGTGTCAGCGATAGCTCTCGACTGACTGGCGCAACCAGCATACCGAAAGCAGACAACACTCCGGCATGCAGCGGCACGACAGCTTTACGCATTGCCATAATCTCTGCTAGATCGCAGACATGTAAACCTCCAGCACCGCCAAACGACAGCAAACTAAAACCCCGCGGATCAAACCCCTTTTGCACAGAGATAACCCGCAAAGCTTGCGCCATGTGTTCATTAGCCAATTTGATGATACCGGCTGCCGCATCAAGCATGGGACAATTCAGCTGTTGCGCCAGCGCTTGCATAGATCGTTCAGCACTGCTTTTATCCAGCCGCAGATTACCGCTCAGACACGATTTCACCGGCAACAAACCTAGTAGTAGATTCGCATCGGTCACCGTTACCTGAGATCCGCCATTGTCATAACAAACCGGGCCGGGATTCGCACCAGCGGATTGCGGCCCAACTTGCAGCAAACCTCCCGCATCAACTGATGCGATAGAGCCACCACCGGCACCAATAGTATGCATATCCACCATCGCCACTGCGACCGGCAAACCGTTTATTTTTGCTTCATTAGTTAAATTAATTTGCCCTTCAATCAGCGCAACATCCGTAGACGTGCCACCCATATCGAAAGTCAGTAGATTGGGTTCAGCCAATTGCGCAGCAATATGTTTTGCCGCCTGCAAACCACCGGCAGGCCCGGACAGCAACATATTGACTGCTTTATTGCCTGCTTGTTCAGCACTTGCTGTACCTCCGGTACTTAACATCACAGAAAGTTTCGCTGGCTTAACAGCTTGATGTAAATTATCGAGATAATTTTTCACTAGCGGCCCTATGTAAGCATTCAGCCAGGTGGCCATGCCGCGTTCATATTCTTTATATTCAGGCAATATAGCGGATGATCGACAGACAAATAGAGAGGTTGGCAAGGCTGCTTCGATGCGTTTTTCAGCGCGATCGTCAAGAAAGGAAAACAATAAATTTATCGCAACGGATTGCGGCGCTAGCCGCTCAATTTCTTGCAACAATTGCTGCAAATCCGCTTCACTCAATTTCTCAATCACTTCACCGCTGGCGGACAATCGTCCACCGGTTTCTAGACAGAGATTTGCATCAATCAATCGCTGTCGTGGGGTTGCACGTAGGTTATATAACTCATCCCGCGCCTGACGGCCAATGAGTAAAACGTCTTTTAAACCACGATTGGTAATATATACCGTTTTAACTCCTTTGCCTTCCAATACCGCATTGGTCGCAACGGTAGAGCCATGAATAATCTGCAAGTCCTCAAAACTCACATTTAACTCAGCTAGTCCTTGCAATATCGCTTTATCTGGCGCATCTGGCGAAGACAGAACTTTATGCACCTGCAGCCTGCCATTGTGATAATACACAAAATCGGTAAAAGTACCCCCGGTATCTATACCAATTAGCTTCATTAGATTTTGCGATTCCTTTATATTTTGTAAAATCAGCAATAAACGCTCGATTGTCACTTAGATCCTGCAAGTACGAGCACTTGCAGGATTTAGGTGGTATATTCAATTTACATTAAATTAGTTGAAAAACACCCTCTACCCGTCATCAAACTGTTGTTTTTTTGGATTAAGTATTGCATTTCAAATTATATTTCATACACTTGTCACTTCAAAAGCATTTCTTACCAGGCCGCAATGAATTCTAACGAACAAATCCTGATTAGTGTCAACAATGTCACACGTTATTATGACAATTTTTGCGCCGTTGATAATTTAAGCTTCGAGGTCAAACGTGGTGAAGTCGTTGGTTTGCTTGGCCCCAATGGTGCGGGTAAATCCACCACCTTGCAAATGTTAAGCGGTAATCTAGCACCGACCAATGGTGAAATCAGCGTCAATCAATATGATTTATTTGAATATCCTAAGTTGGCCAAAAAAGAACTTGGCTATTTACCGGATAAACCGCCACTCTACACTGAGTTTACGGTTAAAGAGTATTTATTCTTTTGTGCGCGTTTAAATCGCATCAGCAAACCCCGACAGCAAGCCGCTTTTGAGTCAGCAATCTCACGCTGTGGGCTGGAACATGTCAGCAATAAACTGATTCACAATTTATCCAAAGGTTATCAACAACGCGTGGGAATTGCACAAGCGATTATTCATAACCCACAAGTCATTATTCTGGATGAGCCGACAGTCGGACTTGACCCAATTCAAATCCGAGAGATTAGAAGTCTCATCCGCGAATTACGCAATGATCACAGCATTATTTTGTCAACCCATATTTTACCCGAAGTCACTGCCACCTGTGATCGAGTATTAATTATCAATCACGGCAAAGTCATTCTTGAAGAGAGTACCGAGCAATTGAAGCAACGCATGGATAGCTCAAGTTTACGAGTAGGCATGCATAACCCACCAACAATCGAAACGCTGGAAAAAATTGTCGGCATAGACCGAGTAGAACGCACAGAAGACAGTCGATTTCGTTTTCATTACGTTGAGACGGATTATGCGACTAACCCAGCTGAAAAAATCATACAACAAGCGGTAGCAAACAATTGGCGACTCTATGAAATCACGCCTGAGCGTATTAGCCTGGAAGATGTCTTTGTTAATCTCACCACCCAAGAAAGTAGCGAACAAGAAACAGGGGAGATTACGTCATGATATGGACGATTGCGGCCAAAGAATTGAAGAGCCTGTTTTTTTCACCACTTGCGTGGTCGATTCTCGCGGTTATTATGTTTATTCTCGGCTATTTATTTCTTGGCCAACTTGACCTTTATCTGCAAGTTCAAGCACGTCTGATCACGATGCAGGAAGCGCCGAGTATCACCGAAACCGTAGTTATCCCGATTTTCTCCAATGCACCAATCATTTTACTCATCGTCATGCCGTTATTAACCATGCGCTTGGTCAGCGACGAATTACGCAGCCAGACGATCAACCTGTTATTCAGCGCCCCGATCTCCATGACCGAAATCATTCTTGGGAAATTTCTCGGCATTGTCGGCTTCATTATGTGCATGCTGCTGCTTACCCTGCTCATGCCCTTGTCATTATTAATGGGCGGCACATTAGACTTTGGTTTGCTGGCGTCCAGTTACTTGGGATTATTATTACTGCTTTCCAGTTTCGCTGCGGCGGGATTATTAATGTCATGTATGACCGAACATCCGACCATCGCAGCCGTTAGCACATTTGGCATACTCATCCTGCTGTGGATCATTGACCTTGCGGTGAATATCACCAACAGCCCGGACAGCGCTTTAAGTCATTTATCAATATTGAAACACTACCAAGTATTTTTGAGTGGCGTCATTGATAGCCGAGACTTGAGTTACTACTTACTTTTTATCGCCACGTTTTTGATACTTAGCATAAGACGTCTCGATTATTACCGCTTGCAACATTAATTATGAAATTAAGCCCTCACTTAAAACGTCGTCTGCGCTGGCAAAACTGGTTATTCATTGTCTTGTTGTTCACTATTGTGGCCGCACTTGGCTGGTTATCCAGTAATTATCGAATTCATTTTGACTTGACTCAGTCACAAAGTAATTACCCCAGCGATGAAACCAGCGCGTTACTCAAACGTATCGATACGGAAATCTCGATAACAGCGTTTGTCTCGCCGGATAATCCCACTAGCAGAAAACAAATTCAGGCATTGATTGAAAAGTATCGGCGTATCAAAACAGACATAACCCTGGAAATTATCGACCCGATTCGCGATCCTCAAATGGTGCGCCAATATGACATCCGTGGTGAAGGAGAATTAATTGTTACACTTGCAGAAAACATTGAAAAAGTCACAAGCCCTACCGAGCAAAATCTGACAAATGCACTGAATCACCTGACCCGTAACTCGCAAGATTGGATCTTATTTTTAGAGGGCCATGGTGAACGTAGTCCCTTCGGTGATACCAGCTTTGACTATGGAGCGTGGCGCAAAGTATTAAAAACCAACGGGCTAAATGTGAGAAATTACAATCTGGCGCAAAACGCGCAGATTCCACAAAACACTCAACTACTGGTAATCGCTGACCCGCAAAAAAAGTACCTGCAAGGTGAGCTCAATATTTTGATTGAATATGTCGTCCAAGGCGGCAATCTGTTATGGCTGATTGAACCCGGTGATTCAGTTGGGCTAGAGCCACTGGCGGAAGCGATCGGCATAGATATCCTGCCCGGCACTATCGTCGACCCAAGTACCCACGCCGTTGGTATTAATGATCCGCGTTTCGTTTTAGTTTCCAATTACCCCAACAGTGCAATCACAGAAAACTTAAATAGCGTGAGTGTTTATCCAACAGCGGCCGCCCTCGAACTTTATGGTAGCGCGGAATGGCGCGGTGAAGTATTTTTAGAGTCTTTACCCCGTACCTGGACGACCGAAAATGACATTAACGACATTACTATTGATAGTCCGATAAGTCTCAATGGGCCACATGCCATTGGCATAAGTTTGACCCACAGCAATCCAGCCACAGAACAGCTTGCCGACGAATTCAACGCTGAAGATGATGAAATTTTTGCTGCCAATAAATCAAGCACAGCACAAAATAATAAACAACAACGCATCATAGTAATGGGTGATAGCGACTTCGCTTCAGACGCCTATCTTGGCGAGGTCGGCAATATAGATATCGCCATCAATGTAATAAGCTGGCTCATGCAAAATGAGCATTTTATTGATGTCACACCGAAAGAAAAACTTGACCGACACATAGAGCTCGGCAAAACCCAGCAAATCATCATCGGCCTGGGGATATTGCTGGTTTTACCACTCGGCCTGGTACTTACAGGGTTTTTCATTTGGCGTAGCAGACGTAAAGCCTAGGAGCCTGTCCGAGAATGAAGAACCTACTCCGGAAAAGTCATTTTGCACATTATTTCCGATCCTTTTCGGTGAATAGCTATGGCTATTAACCTCAAACGATCGAAAATACTGCACTAAAATGAGTTTCCCTCGCGACGGCTCCCATTCTCGGACAGGCTCCTAGTCATGTTGACACAGACCACGCTCAACAAATGGTTATTTGTCCTGCTTTGCCTATTGGCAATGAGCATTTATTTTTTTAAATATCAATCTCAAGCCACCCGCTTAACTCAAGCTAACATTGCTGAAATCACACGGATAAAAATTGAAACCGATGATAAAGCGGCAATTATTCTGCACAAAAAGGTAAACAACTGGGACTTAATCGATATTTCAAACACTCACCCTACAGACAACGATAAAGTTCAACAAATACTTTTACTTTTGCACGCCCCATCACTCCGCCAACTCCCCGCTATTCAGACCGAGCTGCATAAATACGCACTACTTGAACCACGGGTAAACGTGTATTTTAATGACTTAAAAATTAGCTTTGGAGACCTGGAACCCATTAAAAGTTTACGTTATGTATTGATTGACGATACCGTACATTTGATCAAAGATGAATTTTACCGCCATTTACTAACTCATCAAAAAGCCTTTCTAAGTCGATAAAATGCCAGAATTACCGGAAGTTGAAACCACCAAGCGGGGAATTTCTCCCTATATTATTGGCAAGCGAGTCAAACAGATTAACATCCTGTTCCCAACTTTGCGCTGGCCTATCGAGCCCAGCTTGCCCGACATTCTCGCCAAACAAACGTTACACAATATAGAACGACGTGGTAAATATCTGGTACTGGATTTCGCTGTTGGCACTTTACTGATTCACCTTGGCATGTCCGGCAGCTTACGTGTACTTAACACGCCCGGCCCACGAAAAAAACATGATCACTTTGAAATAGTTTTTAGTGACAAGCATATTCTGCGATTACACGACCCCCGACGTTTTGGCGCCGTCATATGGTGCGAAAATGATTGGAGGGAACATGCACTTATAAAACACTTGGGGCCAGAGCCACTGAGCGATGCATTTAATGGATTTTACTTGCATCAACAAGCTCGCAATAAAACCGTTGCGATTAAAAATTTCGTTATGAACTCTAAAATTGTTGTCGGTGTGGGGAATATTTACGCCAGCGAGTCACTGTTTTTGGCTGGCATTAATCCTAAAACGATAACGCGTAAAGTCTCTAAGCAGCGCTGTATCAAACTGGCAGACACCATTAAACAGGTTTTAGCGCATGCCATTGAACAAGGGGGAACAACGTTAAAAGACTTTACCAATGCAGAGGGTGAGCCGGGTTATTTCGCTTTACAGCTTAATGTTTATGGCAGAGAAGGTGAACCCTGCCCTGTCTGCCAACGACCGATAAAACATTGCATTATTGGTCAACGTGCGACGTATTATTGCTCGCATTGTCAGCGGTAAGTTTCGCTTTCTCCTCCTCAGTCAGTTCCCGTACGGGGATTCGCCACATGAAATACAACATTGTCAGACAAAAAATCGCTAACAAAATCTTTAGCCAGAGTATCGGCACAAAAAAGAATATAGAAGAACCAAAGGTTAAAACAATCAATAGCATAGCGAAAATTTTAGCGCGCTTTGGAATGGCTCGATATAAACGCCATTCACGAATAATAGGGCCAAAAACCCTGTTGTTCATAATCCAGTTATAAAAACGCTTGGAACTCTTTGCGTAACAAGCCGCTGCTAGCAACATAAATGGCGTGGTGGGTAGGATTGGTAAAAAAATCCCGACAATACCGACAATCACAAACGCGGTACCGAGAATAACCAATAAAATGCGGAGGGAATACGACGCAGTATGGTTTACTTCATGACTGTAATCTTGTTTGTTCATTATTTTTCGCTAGTGAGTATGAGTACTACCTAAATCCTGCAAGTGCTCGCACCTACTCAGCACAAGCTCTTGGTTCGTAGAGTAATATCACTCTTTTCGGCAATCACAATAAGGATTGCGCTCAAATATTGATTTGCTCTACGAATCAATATCTTGCACTGCGCAAGTACAATCACTTGCAGGATCTAGGTACTATATCAACAAACCTAAGCGAGAAATAGGCCAGAATACTTACAGTATTACAGCCCATTAAATGTAAAACTATATAAAGAGCGCCTGCCTCTGTTTAAAAACCAGGCACTATTTGAACTAGAAACTATAAACTAAGGTTGTAGCAAGCTCAGTATCGGTAGATTCTGTACCTTCTGGCGAGTCAGAGTTATTCTTGATACCTAACGCAACTTTCAATGATAAAGCCGTGCTAACTTTAGTCGTCAGTGCTGTTACTGACTTAGTTATCCAATAATCCGCACCTTCAGTGACCAAATCTTGCGTCAAGGTGGACGTTTCGGTGATTGCCCACGAACCTTTCAGTGCTAAACGCGCAATTGCATCGCCTTCCGCATCGTCCTCAGAACGTAAACGTGTTTGACGGTAACCAGGACCAACTTCTAAATCCAATGTCGCTTTCGCAGTGTTGTAAACGCGATAACCATAACCGGCAGATAACACAACTTGATAAGCAAAACCACTGAATGGGTCATGTTCACCACTAGCGGTAACAAAGCCGTAACTGTGCTCACCAAATTGATAAACACTTTTACCTGCGCCAACATATTTTTCACCTAAACGCACACTATCGCCATCAACGGTACCTTTAACATTCAAGGCTTCAAGACTGGCTGAATTTCGATATTTTCCCGCAGTATGCTCAACACCACCTTTGGCGTTGAGTGATTGAGTTTCAGTATTTCCATCTGCGATGATCAAGCCAAGCTCAGCTGACGCTTTGATGCCGTCTTCGGCTAAAACACCTTGAGCTGCTAGCAATAAACCAACCGATAATAATGCTCTTCCCTTCATTGATATGAACTCCTGGAGTTAGTGGTAAAATAATCACTTTCAACCATGCCATCTTTAGCACATGAAAATGTTAAGCTGCGAATTCTATCAAAAACCGACACTCGGTGTTGCAAAAAAATTACTCGGTAAAAAAATCGTCCGATTATCAGGCAGTATTTTATACCAAGCCATGATTGTTGAGACTGAAGCGTACATTGGACAAAACGACAGTGCTTGCCATGCGAGCAAAGGTTTAACGCCACGCACCGAAGTTATGTTTGGCGAAGCAGGTCACGCTTACATTTATTATGTATATGGCATGCACTATATGCTGAATATTGTCACAGAAAAAAAAGGCTTTCCCGCTGCCGTTTTAATTCGCGCAGCAGAGCCACTTGAAAATCAATCAGCGATGATTGCCAACCGCAACGGTCAGATAAAACATATTGCCGACGGCCCAGCGCGTTTATGTCAGGCATTGCAAATCGATAAGTCGTTAAATGCAGTCGATCTCACTTTAGGTCAAGCGCTTTGGTTGGAAGACTATAAAACCATTGTCACAAAAGATATCATCGCTCGACCTAGAGTAGGGATTAACTACGCCAAGGATAAAGACCGTGAAGCACTATGGCGATTTTATCTTCGCAATAACGGACACGTTTCGAGAAAATAATTCAACTTTCAAAGTTTAAATATGTCACATTCCACCACCGCGCCAATGGTGAGTTAGCGATAAGTTCGTACAAAAATGCCACAAATGGAAACGAAATACTCACGATGCCTTGCAAAAACAACGATTTTACCTATAATACGGCTCAGTTTTGCGTTAGTTAGCTTGATTTATTAGAAAACCAGCCTAAACTTATAATTATCAACGAAACATTCCATTTTAACAGCCAGCGAAGCCTGAACAATTATGCTTAATAGCCATTCATATAGAATGACCGGTGTTTGCCTGCTCGTTTTGAGCAGCAGTGCTATGGCGGCGTCTTATCCCAGTCAATACCAAATTTCTGCAACAGGGTTTCAACATTCTCAACCATTGCATCAAAAATTGAATCTACGTCAGGGTGAAATGTTTTTCAAAGAAAGTGGTTTGTTTTTCGGCGCGTCAGATGCTTTTTATCAAGATCGAATAAAAACCGAAGAACATACCGAAGTTGATGCTTACGCTGGTATTAAAAAAGAGCTGGGGGTTATCGGTTATCATATGGGTATAAAAGCCTACAATCGATCCATTGAAAAAGAAATCGACTTCCAGGAATATTTTGTTGGTGGAAATATTAACAATCTTAGCTTCAGTTATGCATCGAATGATGATGGCGAATATACACAACTCAATTTGTCACACGCCATTTCCAGTGTGATGTTTGGCGTTCATTTCGGCAAAACCAAGAGCTTGTTGGGTGATGAATTCAACGATTGGAGCTTTCACGCAACTAAAGCGTTTAAAAATATAAGACTCAACGCCATCATGTCGAATAGTGAGGACCCAATCATCACAGGCACAGAATTTAATCTGGGTCTGGAGAGAAGCTTTAAATGGTTCTAATTTTAACGACACTGTACACCTGAAATCACCTGCCCGCACATCTCGCAACGCGATAAAAAATCATACAATTGCAACAAAAAACCATAAACAATGACCAGCCCACTACCCGATTTATTTATTGAAAGATTACAGTCGATATTTCCAACAGCACTGCATACTGCGTTAATTGCCACGTTCGCCCTTGAGAAGTCGGTTTGTTTTCGACTTAATACTCTAAAAACTAGCGAACCTGCTTTCTTGCAAGCCGCTGAGCTTTTGGGTTTATCCATAGAAAAAATAAATGCTTATCCAAATACTTATCTTATTCCAGCTGATCAAAAATCTCTATTGACGCATTCAAACCTTTTTACCGATGGTCATTGTTATGTGCAAAACCTATCGAGCATGGTTCCCGTCTTTTTATTAGCACCCAACAAACATGAGCGCATTCTCGATATGGCCGCTGCGCCTGGCAGTAAAACCACACAAATTGCCGTCAGCATGGAAAACCAGGGTTGGATCTCAGCTGTAGAGATCAATAAATCGCGTTTTTTCAAACTCAAAGCGAATCTAAAAACTCAAGGCATCGAAAACGTACACACTTACTTAATGGATGGCGGCGATGTGTGGAAAAAGTGCCCGGAGCAATTCGACAAAATCCTGCTCGATGCACCCTGCTCTTCAGAATCTCGCTTTAATCAAAACAGCCCTGAGAGCTTTGCTTATTGGAGCGAAAAAAAAATCCGAGAAATGGTGAAAAAGCAAAAGCGTTTGATTTTTTCTGCTTTTCTTAGCTTAAAACCTGGTGGCCACCTGATCTATTCGACTTGCTCGTTTGCACCGGAAGAAAACGAACTGGTTCTGCACTATTTGCTGAGAAAGTTTGACGGCAATGCACAGCTGGAAGCTATCAGTCTACCCTTTGAGAACACTCAGCCCGGTTTCACTAGCTGGAAAAATAAGGCATTGAACGAAACCATCCACCATGCCGTTCGCATATTACCGAACGACATCATGGATGGTTTTTTTGTCTGCAAGATTCTAAAAAAGGAATCCACTCAGAAGCTATAGTTGCTCACTCACTGGCGGCGGCAAACGACGCCAAACGCGTTTCATAATGACGTAAAGTAAAAAACTCAATATGATCAGGTAAGTAATGACATATATCCCCAGCGATTTACGCTCATCAGCATGCGGATCAGCTGCCCAATTGAGAAATGCCACCACGTCCTTAGCTTCAGCTTCAATAGCGACTTTCGAATTTTCATTAGCAACAGAATACCCAAAGGGGTCTGGCATTTTTATCCCAGGCATCAATTTATTATCGTAACCACCATCACTCTTTTCGTAATAAGCGGTTAGCAAAGTGTAAATGTAACGCGGCCCTTGTTTACGCGCTTTCGCCATCAAGGAAAGATCTGGTGGTATCGCACCAAAAACCTCATTGGCAGCCGCTTCAGACATTGTAGATTGCAATGAGGCATTAATCAGTTGACTGCCCCGAAGCGCATCAACCTTTGCCTTATCAAAACCGATGTCGGGTAAATACTGATATTTAATATATTTAAGTTGATGACAGAAGCGGCAATTATTGTAATAAACCTCAAAGCCACGTTGTATGCTTTCCTTATCGTTTGCTATATCAAGCTTGGCGAGCGGCATTGCAGCAGTTGATGCACTCGCAGGAGATAGAACTAAGAAAGCTGTTAACAGTAAAGATATTTTCACAAGAATATTCATTCTTTGCCCCGATTCTTTCTCTGACTTCTTTTTCCTTTTTCTTCTTCCTCAGCGCAAATCAACTCTTCAACCACGCTGGGCAGGCCTTTCGCGCGCAACCAGATTTCTTCTTTCTTTGAAATATAGGGCAAGAAGACAAAAATACTAAAATATATAACCGTTGCTACTTGCCCTAAAGGCACTAACCAACCTTCAGGTGGTTTGGCACCCACATAACCAAGCACTAAAACGTTAACAACAAACAGGTAAAATAATACTCGATAGATAGGCCGATAACGCGCACCTCCGGGAATTTTTGAACGATCCAAATAAGGCATCGCTGCGAAAATCATTACGGAAACACCCATCGCAATGACACCACCCACCAAGTCGGGTACCGCACGCAAGATGGCATAAAACGGCAAGAAATACCATTCTGGTACAATATGCGCGGGGGTCTGCAGCGGATTGGCAGGTATATAGTTGTCCGGTTCAATAAAAAGATTTGGACTATAAAAAACAAAAAAGGCGTAAATGAGTAGAAATACACTAAGACCGAATAAATCTTTAACCGTGAAATAAGGGTGAAAAGGAATATTATCTTTATCGGCCAGATTAATGCCGGATGGATTACTACTCCGAACCATGTGCAATGCCACCAGGTGTATCATAACCAGCCCAACAATTAAAAACGGAAAGAGATAATGCAATGCAAAAAATCGATTTAAAGTTGCATCACCGACGGTAAAATCGCCGCGTAACCAGATAACAATTTCCTCGCCGATAAAAGGTGCGGCACCAAACAAACTGGTAATAACTTGCGCGCCCCAATATGACATTTGCCCCCACGGCAATAGATAACCCATAAAAGCAGTCGCCATTAACATTAGCAATAATACTTGCCCGCTCCACCACATCAACTCCCGAGGTGCTCGGTAAGAACCATAATAAAGTGTACGCGCCATATGAATAAAAATCAGAGCAAAAAAAGCACTGGCGCCGGTGGAGTGCATAAAGCGTATGAGCCAACCATAATTGACATCACGCATGATGTGCTCTACAGAAGCGAATGCCTGCATCGCATCCGGCTTGTAATGCATGGCAAGGAAAATCCCGGTAATAATTTGAATAACCAATACTACACCGGACAATGAACCAAAGTTCCACCAGGCACTAAGATTACGCGGTGTTGGATATTCAGAAAGTTCTTTTTTTACAAACGCCGTCATGGGGAAGCGTCGATCAATCCATTGGGTAATTTTTTTCATGATGCGCTCCTGCTCCTTATGTCGAAGACCTACCGATTAATAACGTCGAATCCGTCAAGAACTCATAAGGCGGCAAGTCAAGATTACGTGGCGCCGGGCCGTGCAGAATTCGTCCACTGTTATCATAAGCACTGCCATGACAGGGACAAAACCAACCATCTTTAACTCGATTAGGAACACACCCCAGGTGCGTGCAGATACCAATGACCACCAACCAATCAGGCTTAAGCACTCTCTCGGCATCCGCTTCAGGATCCTTAACGCCTTGACTGCTGCTCATATTTTCAATTTGTTGGTCAGTACGGTGTAAAATAAATACAGGTTTGCCCTGCCAGGCAACCGTTTTACCTTCGCCGGGCTTTAAGTCCTTTAAATTCACTTCCGTACTTGACTGAGAAAGCACATCTCGACTGGGATTCATACTGCTGATAAAAGGCCAGGCAGCCGCACAAACGCCCACTCCCGCAACCACACCTGTTACCGTATTTAAAAAGTCTCTTCGCTCAGGATCATCAGGATTTTTCACATCATCAGTCATGCTGTTGCACCTACAAGTATTGGGCAGCTCCACAGCAACATCTGCGTTGCTGTGGAGCCAGAGGGATTAAAAAAGCCCAGTGCGATAAAACTGCACCGCAGTTTTATCGCAGAGTTATTTCAACCTGGCAAAGTACGCCGCAAGATTCGCAATATCTTCATCAGTCAAAGCTCCCACCATTGATTGCATCAAAGGATTTTTTCTCTCGCCTGATTTGTAATAGTTAATTGCTTTCGCAAGATAGACCTCCTTTTGACCTGCAAGGTTCGGCACATCAGGTGTGAGACTGATACCATCGGCTCCATGACAGGCGGCACACACCATAGCTTTTGTTTCACCTGCTTTTAGATCCGCAGCTTGAACAGCCGTCCCAGCAAGCATCATCGAGGCAGCAAGAGAGCCAACAAAAAGCGTGGATGTAATCTTTGTTAACATTTAATTTCTCCTATTGATATTTTTAACGTGTCTACAGCATAGTTTAGCTGGATTATTTAAATTAGCAAATGCTTATGGATGAATTTGATAAATTTTTCACAGAAAGCTGACTAACGTGCTTGGTTATTTAAAAAGAGAATAAAACACTGTGATTGACACACTTAACAATGTTCTCAATTGCCCTTCGTCACCACCAATTACTCTAATCGAACAAGCAGCCAATAAATAACCAGGAGTCTGCCCATAATTGCGAAAAAATTACACTTCCAATGTCTCATCTAACAATTCAATCCAATGTCTTACTGGCACACCTGCCGCATTGGAAAGATGCATTTGACAACCCATATTTGCCGTTACTATAAGGTCTGGTTTATTTGCTTGCAAACTCTCGACTTTATTGTTGAGCAATTGCTGCGAAAGCGTTGCTTGAAGAATAGAATATGTACCCGCTGATCCACAGCAAAGATGAGGGTCTTCAACGTCTACCAAGGTAAAACCCGCTTGCTCGAGAATTTGTTCAACAAGGCCATTAATTTGTTGTCCATGCTGCAACGTGCAAGGACTATGAAATGCCACTTTGATCCCTTTACACTTTACATTATCACTTGTCAGTTTTATATCACAAAGAACTTTATCACACAGAACTTGGCTAATATCTTTTGCCAGCTCACTGATGCGTATTGCTTTACTGGCATAGACCGGATCATGCTGCAGCAATTCTGCATAATCTTTTACCATCGCGCCACAAGCACTGGCAGTAATCACCAGCGCCTCTACACCTTGCTCCACATGCGGCCACCAGGCATCAATATTTCGTCGCATGAAATCCAGACCTTCATCGTGCGCTGATAGATGATGACTAACCGCACCACAACAACCGGCTTTCGCTGCACTGATTAATTCAATACCGAGTTTTTGTAATACACGCGCTGCCGCTTGATTCGTTAACGGTGTCGAAACGGACTGCACACAGCCTTGCAATAACAGCATCTTTCTTGCCTGTCTTTGCACCGCTACAGTTTGCACTGCTTTAGCTTGCTCAGCTTGCGGGGCGGGCATGGCTGGCAACTTACGCTTCAATGCCGCTGGCAACACTGGCTTAAAAAAATTGCCGAATTTAAGCAATGCCGAAAATCGACGTGGATAGGGTATTATTTTACGCAATAAAAGACGCTGAGTTTTTTGCAGAAAGCTTCGCGGCACTTGCTGCTCTACAATCATTCGACCGATATCAACCAAACGACCATAACGCACACCCGAAGGACAAGTTGTTTCACAGGCACGACACGTTAAACAGCGATCCAGATGCTGCTGAGTTTTAACAGTGGCTTCATTACCTTCCAGCACTTGTTTAATAAGATAGATTCTACCACGCGGCCCATCTAGCTCATCACCCAGCAATTGATACGTTGGGCAGGTTGCCGTGCAAAAACCACAATGCACACAAGCACGCAGGATATTTTCAGCATCGGTGACATCTGGATTATTTTGAAACTTATTACTGATATTGGTTTGCATAAAAGATTAAAACTCTGAATACATTTTGCCAGGATTTAACAACCCTTTTGGGTCAAAGGCGTTTTTTAGATTTTTATGAATGACTTTCAATCCCGGAGTTAACGGCTGAAAAACGTTATTAGTGTTATTCACATCACTCTGCTGACGAAAAAGCGTAGCTTGGCCGTCATGTTCCGCTAAGGTATTCTGAATATTTTTTGCTGGCTCATCGGAACTTATCCACCGTAGTGCGCCGCCCCATTCGTAGAGACACTCACCTTCAAGTGCTAACGGATCAACATCCGATGCCAGCGATAAACGCCACAAAGGTTTATTCGTTTGAAAAAAATTCAACCCATGCTCTTTAACCGTGCGCCAAAAGTTTTCCGCCTCATCCAAAGGTTCACCGCCCATTGTCAACATTGATGCAGTGACCGCTTTGGCCGCACCAGACAACCTCACATACAAATGGGATTCATGATGACAAGTCGAGGAAATGGGTAACGGTGTTTGCCCCCACTCATGCATTCTGCGTAAGGCATCTTTTGCCGAACATTCAAACACACAGGTTTTCTCTAGCTCTGGCTTGGGTAAAACCTTGAATGATAACTCCAGTAACACACCCAATGTTCCCATAGCACCAGCCATTAAACGTGAAACATCATAACCGGCAACATTTTTCATCACCTCACCACCAAAAGAAAGTATCTCGCCTTTTCCATTGATGATTTTGCAGCCTAATAAAAAGTCGCGGGCAGCACCTGAAGAGACTCGTCGCGGACCAGAAAAATTACCCGCTAATGTTCCACCCAAGGTCGCAGTAGCACCGTAGGCAGGCGGCTCAAAAGCAAGCATTTGCCCGTTTTCAAACAGCGTTTGTTCGATTTCCCGCAACAGCGTGCCCGCGCGCGCGGTAATAACCAGCTCTGTGGGTTCATAATTTAAAATGCCTTGATGAGCACTAACATCAAGCCGTTCACCATCAACAGTCCCACCGTAAAATTTTTTGCTATCGCCACCAACAATGCGTAAGGACGTGTCTTCTTCATAGGCTGTGATAATTTGCTGTTGCAGCTGTAAACTAATATCAGTATTCATTTATTTTTTATTTATCGCTAGTTTAATGCCAGCAACACCTCTAAAATCTTTCTAATTCCGGAAAAGCTAATTGCCCTTTATGCACATGCATAGCACCGAATTCTGCGCAACGATGCAGAGTGGGTACTGCTTTACCGGGGTTAAGTAAACCTTGCGGATCAAATGCTGCCTTAACCGCATGAAACTGGCTTAACTCCTGCGAACCGAATTGCACACACATTTGATTTATTTTTTCCATGCCGACTCCGTGCTCACCCGTTATTGTACCGCCGACTTCCACACACAATTCCAGTATCTTGCCACCAAACTCTTCGGTGCGTTCCAATTCGCCCGGAATGTTCGCATCATATAGAATCAGTGGGTGTAAATTACCATCACCGGCGTGAAATACATTAGCTACCCGTAAGTCATATTCCTTGGATAAATCTGCAATGGTTTGTAAAACCTTCGGCAGCTGTTTTCGTGGAATCGTGCCATCCATACAATAATAATCCGGTGAAATTCGACCCACGGCAGGAAAAGCCGCTTTACGCCCTTTCCAGAATACCAGCCGCTCTGCTTCGTCTCTTGCTGTACGAACATCGGTGGCTCCACTTTTTTGCAATACCTCACGCACAATGGCCACATGCTCCGACACTTCTTCATTGGTACCATCAAGTTCGCACAATAGAATGGCTTCGGCATCGGTTGGATATCCTGCATGAGCGAAATCCTCAGCGGCACGTATAGCCAGTTGGTCCATCATTTCCAAACCAGCGGGAATAATGCCTGCGGCAATAATGTTGCCCACCGCTTCACCCGCTTTTACCAAATCATCAAATGCTGCCAGGATGACTTGTGCTCTCTCCGGTTTAGGCAATAGCTTAACAGTAACTTCGGTTATGATACCCAACATCCCTTCTGAGCCGGTCATCAATGCCAATAAATCATAACCCGCGCTATCCAGTCCACTGCCACCAATGACCAGCAGCTCACCCTCAACGGTGACTATTTTAATTTGTTGAATATTGTGTACTGTTAGGCCGTATTTTAAACAATGTACACCACCGGAGTTTTCTGCAACGTTGCCGCCAATGGTACAAGCAATTTGTGACGATGGGTCAGGTGCGTAATACAGCCCAAATCGGCTGGCCGCTTGGGATATAGCCAGATTGCGAACACCTGGTTGTACCTTGGCAATTTTTCGCGCGGCATCAATATGTAAAATATTTTTGAATTTAGCCAGACTCAGTAAAACGCCTTGCTCATGCGGCAACGCACCGCCAGACAATCCTGTGCCCGCGCCTCGTGCCACCACCGGCACAGTATGCTCATTGCACAAGTGCATAATTGCCTGCACCTGATCAATACTGTTGGGCAATACCACCACCAGAGGTATTGCCCGATAGGCAGACAAACCATCGCATTCATACGGATGTAAATCCTCCGCTTCATGCAAAACCGCTTCAGCAGGTACGATTTGCTTGAGCCGAGCAATCAGTGTGGCACTATCAATGGTGGAATGAACTTTTTCAGATTGGTACATCATTATCCTAGATTCCGCAGTTGAACGTTTACAGGTCAATATAACATTATGAATTTATTAAATATATCAACTGCACCGCAGCCCACCCTTTCGATGACTCACTGCAAAATGTGTGGGGTTACTGTTTGCTATTAGTGCTTACTGTTTTAACACGGCAACGACCAATACAGCAACACTTCTGCGGAAGACTTACATACTCAAGTTTCGGAGCTCAAGCTATTTGCTGTAATCAGCGCCAGTCAGTTACAGGGTTAGATAGCGCAAAGCATCGGCCGCTAATAAAGTCTGGTAGGCTGCCGTCG
Source organism: uncultured Ectothiorhodospiraceae bacterium (assembly GCA_945787125.1). GTDB lineage: Bacteria > Pseudomonadota > Gammaproteobacteria > S012-40 > S012-40 > CALZHW01. Next base: position 3,201 of record CALZHW010000035.1, on the reverse strand, counting down.
TATCACTACTACTATTAATGTTAATGCCTTACTGGCCTTCCGCAATCACAGGACTGCTGCTGTATTTATCAAATTCTGGCCATTTCTCGCCAAAATATTAAATGCCTTGACAGTATTAGGAGGGATTGTTGTGCTCATATTCATTTCCTCTAGACTATCGGGATATTTCACAATGAGGATTAAGTTTCATAATATGAAATTATCGCAACGACTAAAATCGCATTAAATTCCCTCTTGTAATAAACATTGCTCAGGCTCTATAATTTCGCAATATACAATCGTTTTCACAATGTAGAATACAATATTATGTCATCAATTCAAGTTATCGATCGCTCAGCCTCTCTTATGAACGCGATCGCACAATACGAAGCACCTTCCAGCTTAAAAGTTCTTGCCGCCGATACTGGATTGCACCCCTCAACCACTTTTCGAATACTTGGCGCCCTGATAGATAATGGTTTGGTTGAACGCGATTCAGCCGGGCACTACATGCTCGGTCGCAAACTTGCCCAATTAGCGAGCAAAGTTCACCGTGATGTGGATTTGCGTGAAGAGGCCCTGGACATCATGCAAGGTTTGCGTGATGCGATTGGGGAAACGGTCAACCTCACTATTCGCGAAGGTGACGAAGTCATTTATATTGAACGGGTAACGCCAAACCGCATGATGCGGGTTGAACAGGCTGTGGGTAGTCGGGCGCCACTACATGTCACAGCGGTCGGTAAACTCATGCTCGGGGAGTTAGGCGATAACTTTCTGCAGGCCTATGCAAAACGTACTGGCCTGCCCAAATTTACCAAACTCACGATTTCCACCCATAAAGCACTGCGTGATATTGCTCAACAAGTGCATTCGCAAGAATATGCCTATGACAACGAGGAAGCCGAAGAAGGTGTCGGCTGCATCGGTACGTTGATTTTTGATAATACAAAATCCGTTGTCGCAGGATTGTCTATTTCAGCCCCCATTGAGCGGCGTAAGGACGAATGGGTTAACCTGCTGAAAGCTGCAAGTGATAAGATTTCTAAACGCCTGGGTGGTTAAGATCACGAATGAGTTATCTTATGAGCAACCGGGTAATTGCTATCACTAGGAGCCTGTCCGAGAATGGGAACCGTAGCGAGGGTAAGTTATTTTAGAGCTGTTTTTTCGTTCATTTGAGGCGAATAGTCATTCTATTCAACGAAAATGAACGGAAAAAATGGTCAAAATAACAATCCACACGACTGCATGGATGCAGGAGGTACGAGCCCATGGATGGGCGAAGGTAGAACAATGCAGGAGCAATTGTCGAGAGCAACGCAGGAGCAGTTGCCGAGTAGGTTCTCCATTCTCGGACAGGCTCCTAGATGAAGACCCACTAAAAAAACAATGGTGGTGGCAAGCAGGTTAAGCGATAATCTTCAATAAATTGATTTCTTTTCGTTAGGAACTATTAACTCACAATCGGAATTCAAACTATTTCTCGGAATCAGCGCTGTAGTGGCAAGGCTTTATTGAGTGTGTTGGCAGCATGGATGCTGCCGCCAAGCCTACAGGGACGTATTCATGGCGTCTCTCGGTAAGGTTTTGCCGCTACGGGTGCTGCAAGGTGGCACTTTTGCAACTTTGAACTCCGATTGTGAGCATTAACTAAATGGATTTTAGATGAAGCGTGTAGTAATTGGATTAGCAGCGTTGTTTGTATGCATTATTTTGCTTACTGCAGTGCTCACAACCAGGAAAGCGGACACTCCCGATTATGTTACCGTGCCATTAGAGCACAGAGATATTGTCATCACCATTTCTGCAATGGGTACGATCAAACCTGTTGGCGTAGTTGATGTTGGTTCGCAATTGTCAGGGCAGATTGCTGAACTATCAGTAGACTATAACGATGAAGTCCGAAAAGGCGATAAACTCGCGCGCCTTGACGCTCAAACTTATGAAGCCAAAGTGCGTGCTGCTTTAGCAGGTTTGGAACTATCGCAAGCAACTGTGGAGATACAACAAGCCGCGCTAGAAATTGCCAACGCCGAACTAACCAGTAAACTTGCCGCACAGTCTGATGCTGATGCGCAGTTGTTGCGCGCGCGTGAGATTTCAGAAGAAGCAGCAAGCAATTTACAACGACAAGACACCTTATTTAAAAAAAACCTGATACCAGAAAGTCTAGCCGTCAGTGCAGCAACGGCAAAAACCTCCGCACAAGCGGATGTAATTTCAGCGCAAGCAACAAGAAAAATGGCCGCCGCTTCAATAAAAAGTGCACAAGCCTCCATACGCATGGCGCAAGCCCAATTACGTCGAGCAAAAGCCGAAGTGAAACAACACCAGGCCGCACTTGATCAAGCCAAATTAGAACTAGAGCGCACTACAATTTACGCACCGATTGATGGCGTCATTGTGGGTCGCAATGTTGATGTGGGGCAAACCGTTGCTGCAAGCCTGGAGGCACCAACGTTATTCACCATCGCAGAAGATTTACACTTAATGGAAGTGCATGCATTAATTGATGAAGCAGACATCGGTCGCCTTCGGGTTGGCCAAGGTGCAATATTCAGAGTCGATGCTTTTCCGCAACGCCAGTTTTCAGGGCAAATTACCCAGATCCGTAAATCCCCGCAAGCGATACAAAACGTAGTGACCTATACTGCTTTAATTTCTGCACAAAATGCTCAGCTGGAAATTTTACCTGGCATGACGGCCTATATTCATATCATGATAAATGGTGTAGAAAACGTGCTTGCCATCCCTAATGAAGCATTACGTTTTAACCCCGATAAATCCGCTGAACAAGCGCAAAACATGAACTTAGTCGTTTGGACACTGGATGATAATAATGAACCCAAACCCATAGAATTTGAGCGCGGACTCAGCGATGAAAATTTTACCCAAGTCGTTTCTGGCTCTTTGAGTAAAGCACAAAATATTATTATTCGTACTGCACCACCTGAGGTTAATCGTAGCTGGCTCGGGCTACGTTTAAATTAATAGTGCATCAATACCATGCCTGATCCCATAATCCAACTATACAAACTCAATAAAAATTATTCGATGGCTGAATCCATCGTCGCCGCCTTGCAAAACGTTAGCCTGGATATTAATCACGGTGAATGGCTTGCCATTGTCGGCGCATCAGGCTCAGGTAAATCAACTTTACTGCACTTAATAGGTTTACTGGACACCCCATCGTCTGGCCGTTATCTATTGAATGGCAAT
>CALZHW010000034.1 GCA_945787125.1 uncultured Ectothiorhodospiraceae bacterium | reverse complement strand
TCCGCTGGAATAGTTTGAAAACTCATTAATTGCACACCACTGGGTGGTGTTTGCAAAGGATTACCACAGACATCGCGCAGGCCATTCGTGAGACGAATATAAACCGGCACAGCTTCAGATAAATTACTCAAAGGTGTATAAGTCAACGTTCGATTCAGATTACTGAACACGCCTTTACCTGTGATGGGGGTTCCACCACTGATTTCACCACCGGCTTCTGCTGCATTGGCGTAAACACCGAAGGAGCTATTTGCTAGAATGAACGGATCAAAGGCAAAACTGGCTGGATTCATTCGGTTGGTGAAGTTTAATACGATGGATTGATTCAGTGGTTGATTGTTCGAACCGTCTATTGGACTACTCATGGTGGCTATCGGGGTGCTGATACCACCACAGGTTTGCTCGGTGCTGAATGTCCAGGTGAAGTTTTCCGTCATTTCCGCACTGGATGCAGCGCTGCAGATACCACCAACACCACCCACCAGGGTTGCCCGGTAAGTCGTATTGTCTTGCAGAAAATACTGGCTATTGGTGTGTGGCGCATCAAGGCCGAGTCTCAGTACAGCAATGGTCGCACCACCAGCTGGTGGTGTTTCCACTGTCAAGTCTGTAGGAATATGTTTCACCGGACTACCGAACGCATCCAGTTCTTGCAGATAAAAAGTGCCTGACTGCACCAGATCGTAAGAAATTACTTGCCAGCCCTTGCTAGGATCTGAAGGATCAATCAAAGCATAATCCACATTGGTAAAGGTATCACCCACGATGCAATCACTTTCTGGTGTTAGTGTTGCAAATACAGACGTGGTTACTGGTATATTGGACTGACCATTCAACGGATTAATGCCAAGCACTGTTGGCGGCATCTCCGCCGGTAACGGTTCAAAGTTCGCAGGATAAGTGTTGGCGATATTACAGGCCGTGCCATCAGGCCCAGTATCAACCGTTAGGCTAATATTTTCACTGACAATGGCCTGACAGGCGATTATCTCTCCTTGCACCAATGGATTGACACGAAAAGCCGCGGCAACTGTTCTGCCTGAAGGAATATGACCGAAACTTCTGATTTCATTAGACTCTGGAATGGAATCGCCATTTTCATCAACCAGTTCTGCATCTCCACCTACAAACAATTCCAGACTGCTGTATAGGGCTGGACGCGGCGAAGTATTGGTAATTTCAACAATTAGCTCATAAATTTGTCCGGCAATCACATCTGGGCCGCTAGGATCACTAGGATGACGAACAACCACATCCAGCGTTGGTGGTCCATAAACTTGTACTGACGTGCCTGCAGAACCACTCACGGGAAATGGATCTGCCAGACCGCCGCCGGTAAGGAATCCATTAAAATCCACATCGACATTGTGCGTGCCGATACCATCGCCACGAATGATGAACTGACCGGTACCCGTTTCCATGGGGCCAATGTCGCCTATAACAACATTGTCAACTTCACCAGTGGTATTTATATCGGCAACATTGGTTCCTGGGCCTGCACGTACCGGTGATAAACCGGCTGGTAAATTAATATTGGCCTGCATATCTGCAAGCACGAATCCGGCAGAGGTATTTTGAATAGCAATAGTGACCTGGAAAAACTCTTTCAGTGTTTTAATGCGACCATCAATAATGATGACACCAGGAATGGTTTGGCCAGTAGGTGTTTTGATAACAACCACACTAGCGCAACCGGTGATGCATCCGCTGATGGCGCCACCGCCGCTGCCACCGCCACCACCACCCCAGCCACTACCGCCGCCAAAACTGACACCGGGAGCTATAGGCACGGCCACGGGTTGACTGATGGTAACCGGGAAAGAACCTATGGTAAGCACAATAGTGAACATGGAAACATTGAAATTACTGGGATCATCCAGATTAATCACACCGTTTTGCACCAGCAGCTCGGTTTCTTCGATGGTTAGTGGTCTTGATGATGCTTCAGCAATAATAATTGATGATGGATCTACATGAACCACTTGCACCGGATTTGCTGATGCTGACGGTTTGGGTGCAGCTGCAATGTCATCAATTGCAGTGGCAATCAGCGTATTTTGCGTATTGTTACGCAATGGAACATTGAGACAAAAATCGGTTGTCGATGCATCCAGTGCAAGAGAAACAATACTGGCACCGCCTTCTATCCTTACTATTGTTCTTTCGCGTGACGTACCGCAAACTTCTATCGTTGATAAAACACTGACGGGCTCTATCGGCTCAAGAATTGGTGCGGGAAACGAAGATGTATGTTTGATCGCGGGTGTGTTTTCAATAGGATCAAGCGATCCGAGATGGACGGTTACATTGTGAATACCATCATCCAGACTGCAAGCATCAATGCCACTGAAAGCAACAACACCGGCACCATTGCTTGAAGTGAAAAATTCACTGCTGACACTGGCACCGCCTTGATCAGTCAGCGTTACACTAAAAGTATCCAAACCATTGGCGCTGGCACCAAATTGTACTGCCCCCGTAACATTGTTACAATTACTGCTGGTGATAACTTCATCGACACTGGCAGCGAGAACCGGATTATTAACCAAAGCAGCAAAGGTTTGTAACACGTTACCAAAAAGTGAAACTTCGCGTAATAATTCATCAGGATCATCACTACTGATACTTAGTTTTCCGCTGATAGTTGAACCGGCACTCGCTGCTGGTGCAGTAAACACAACTGCAACGTTTTGCGAGGCACCTGGATCAAGCGTAAACGGAATGCTTTCACCGGCCAATGCCGATATTACAAACGCTGATTCATTACTGTTGATGTCAGTTACATTTAATGGCGCATCACCGAGATTGCGAATTGTTAATAATTGCTCAACACTTGCACCTTCAGCAAGCGCACCAAAATCCATACTGTCACGAGCATCTATATCCGGCACCAGCGTTGGTGACGGCTCAATGCCACGGCCAATGACCGCAATAACAACTGGGTCTTCATTATCTGCATTACTATAAAAAGTTATTGTGCCATTAAAGTCACCAGCGACTATTGGACTAAAGCCGACTTCAACACTGCGTGCTGCACTGCTTTGAGCAATATCAAATGAGAGAGGAGGAAATACGCTGAAGGATGCATTACTACTTTCAATGTTGCTCACACTCAGTGTTGCCGTGCCAGTATTACTAACCAGCAGAGATTGATTGACAGAACTGCCAACAAACACATCACCAAAACTTAATGGATCTGGACTGATATCAATGATAGGTACATCTACAGCGGGAGTAATAATCTCACAACGTGCCAATGTACATTGCAACGTACAAATACGCCCGTCGTTAACGCTGATCATTCCATCGCCATCAGCATCCCTGAGATCATCCGGGCCTGAGGCCGGCATATTACGCGCCGCAAAAATTTGGCCGACATCGTTACGATCAATGTCGCCATCAGCATCCACATCACAAACCTGAGCAGATGCTGATAACGGACTTAGCAGCCAAAGCAGTATAAAGACGAAAAAACTATAGCGATAGGCTTTCATTAAGATATCCCTTTTCATGAAATGAGGTGTCTCCAATACTGAAACGACTGCAATGGCGTTACTTAATGCATAAAAATCAAATTTTGCATAAATGTTTAAGGCTTAACATTCCTAATAAGCCACCGATCATTAATAACACTGTACCAGGCTCAGGTATTCTGGCCAGTACGGTTGCAACACCTTCTCCAGTTGTATTGCTTAGATCAAAAGTCGAAAATGGATCAAGCCCTTTAACATCCACACCCGGAAATGTGATCGGGTCAAAAACGAGTGAACTGACGCCTTCCGCCAGTGAAAGAAAAGACAAAGATGCCAAAAGCACACTATCATCCGGCTGAAGTAACGCTAGCTCTGAATTTGAAAGAAGAGACAATTCAGCAAAATCAATAATGCCCGGCGTTAAAAACACACTTGTAAAAGTATCAACATTCACTTCCCCTAAATTACCAGAGAACTGAACAGCCGTCGCCGACAACACGGATGCGTCGTACAAAACATCAAGATCAAATGCCGATACAATTTCTCCTGCTGCGTCCAATCCGCTCACAACTACATCAACATCAAAACTTTCACCCACATAAACTGTTTCACTACTCGGCGAAAAAATTAGCGATATTGCTGATGCAGAACTCACAAACAAAAAGCTGCATAGCAATAACAGACAACTTATCCAGTTAATTTTTTTCACAATACCCCCCCTAGTGGTAAACGTAACTACAAAAATATATTACTATAAAAAATTCTGAGGCCAATGAATTATCCATTTTCTGATAGCTTTTTTTAAACATTAAATAAATTGGTGCAAATAAACTCTTACGATATCTCTGTGTAAAACATTTAAAACTCAGCACTCTCCTCTCTCTCTATCTTATAGAACAAAATCCCGAACAAATCTACTCTCTTTGCATCAATCAATAATTTGACACTCGATAGCCAAGTGTTCTTATCTACAATTAATTTAAATTCAAAATACTATTATATGTCTAGTGAAAGCTCGCAATGCTTAAAATATGCACTTATCTAATTGCAATTTATAACAGCGAAATGAAATTTGTCAGCTTTAAAAGCCTACATTTCGTTCAATAAATATTTTTTCAAAGCATACAGTGGTATCTCTAACTAATGCTCAAGCTTTTGTGCTACGGGAGAGATCAATGAAGGAATGAGGATTCGACGAGATGATTTATTTTTGACATAACTATTATTTGGATTGCTAATAAAAGATGGCCTATACTTCCTGTATCTATCTAAGTTTTTTAATTTTGTTACTGCTACAAACAAATATTAAACAGGAGAGACCTTGTGGAAAGTTGGAAAAAAATGATCATCATTGCGTCAATCATGTATGGATTTTCCTTGTCATCCTCCGCAAGCGTATTTTATCAATTTGATGAAATTGCACGAAGTGGTAGTGGATTATTTTCGATAGAAGACAGTCCATCCATAAATGACAAGGGTTCAGTGGCTTTCATAGGCAAACTAACGAATAGTTTTAGAGGAAACAATGCGATTTTCGTTGGTGATGGCTCCGATATTCCAACCAATATAACACCAGGATATATTTCCTCATCTATTGATTTTAGTCGTGCTATTCAGCTTAACAACTCCAGCCAGGTAACTGCACAACATACATCCTCTGGAATTACGTTGATCCGCGTATGGAATGGTAACTTAGCCGACAACTGGACTTACATCGCATCCGGGCAATTCAACAATACAGGCACTGATTTCGATTCTGTTTTTAGTCATCCCAGTATCAATAATAATGCAGAAGTTGTTTTTAGTGCGATTGCGGGCCATGGGTTTTTCCTTTCACGTGATTGCCCTGGGACTTGCCTGGTGACACCAAATGGCACTGATGATTTTCACACAATACAATCACAAACTGGGCTACGACCAATGATTGCTGATGATGGTAGTATTGTCGTTGGACCAGCGCCTTTTAGTAATGAAGCAATCACGGTATATTCAAACGATTTTAGTAATCCAAAAATTATTGCAGATCCTGGTACATTTGTTCAACTAGGTCGAAGCCCTGGTATAAGTGATGATGGCAATGTCGTAGCCTTTGTTGGGGATAGAGGTAACGGCCTAGGGGTGTTTATCAGTGTGCGTAACAGTACGGGCTTTAGTGAACCCATTCTTGTTGCTGGAGAAAACACCGGATCTATTGCTCCAAAGGTTGAACTCGGTTATGACGGTGATGTTGATCGAATTTATCTAAACCAATTTGACCTGGATAGTCGCGTGGGAGTTATACATATGGAGCTGGGTCAAGCTGGAGCGAGTGAAAACAGCATTGTTGTTTCGTTTATCGCAACACCCAGTGCTGCCAGCAGAACCAACCCTACAACCCAGAAACCGTTTGCACACACCAGTCAACAAGGATTATGGAGTGTGAAAGTGGATGCAGACCAACCTCTGACAAACTTATCGCCACAAGGGAACGGACCAATTACCTATCATGCCACCAGTCCTTTGCCAGTTATTCAAATAAACGATGTGATTCACTCACCATTCTCTCAACCCTTTAGAGTAAGTGGGATTAGTATTTATGATCCTCTCGCCACTGCCGCCTATAATGTTGATGGCTCATCGCGAGTTATTCAACGTGGGGATCACCGTTTGGCTTTTCGGGTCGTCAACAATAGTGGCGAAACCATGGTGGTGCGTGCCAGCCATTTGGACACCGATCAGGATGGTTTGCTGGACCATTGGGAAACACAAGGGATTGACAGTGACCAGGATGGCACTACTGATCTTGATTTGGCTGCATTGGGTGCAAATGTGAGCCAACGTGATATATTTTTAGAAATTGATTGGCTAGAGCACTTTATTTCAATACCTGACATTGGTCCTGCGGTTTTCGTAGACTTTGCACCGCAAGTAGAAGCTATCGATTTTCTAGTAAATATGTTTAGCGATGCGCCGAACCCTATCACTCTACATGTGGATGCGGGTCCCGGCTTATCCCGAAACATCGGACCGGATGCAGAAGTGAATGCAGAGTTGCTTCGAGGAGGTAATAAAATTTGTTCTTTCGATTGCAATGTCGCCGGCAGCAAACATATCGATGTAGTTTTCTTCGGTCATCGTCAAGATAGTACCTTTACCTCTGCGAATTTGGAAACACGGTCATTTGATAATATCAAGGATCAGTTTTTTGGCACAACCGATAAACGCGCCAGAGAGTTTGCTTTTCACTATGTTGTTTTTGCTGACATGAGCGCCGCTAAACCTAACGGGCTGGGTGCTATAAATGGCACTGACACAGGACCTCTGGGTATATCGGAAGGCGGATTCCGCAACGAAACGGATTTGCACAGCATCCTGGGTAACGACATCATTATCTCACTGCAAGGTAAGACAGATCCTCTCAATTTTCCCGCCGGATTTATGCAAGCAAATGTCTTGGCGCATGAGCTTGGGCATAACCTAGGATTGCGCCATGGCGGAAACGATGATGTTACGACTTTCTCACCAGAAGACCCTGAGTTTCAATTTGGAGATTATAAACCAGAGTATGTGAGTATAATGAATTATTCCTACACTCAAAGTCTGATGGGATCTGTTGTTGCCACAGGTGGGATCAGTGACGATCTGGTTGCTGCTGACTCTTATTTCCAGGGCGCAAGTGGATTGATACCCATACTATCAGGTTTAAATACGCTTATTTTTGATGGCCCCAATCGGGGATCACTTTATTGGCAGATTTTAAACAATACAACGAACACATTAAACCTACTCAGCCCTTTTGCGCCTGCATCGCCATTGTTTGATTTATCTGACAAATTTGCGATAGTCGTTCGTGATTACTCGAGAGTGGATGATCCAGTTTTCAACGATTGGGCCAATATTAAACTTGATTTTTCTAATTATGCGGATTTCCTCGGAAACTCTTTTAATAAAGGAAGATTCTTACTTTCATCCGGTTCACAGACACCTGAGTCTACAATAAAACAAATTGAAGACAGATTGGGGCCTTTAGATAGCGGCGCCCCTTATGTCACAATTGACTCACCTTTAGCGAATGAAGAAATACCTATCGGTGTTGATATACTGGTGAGATTAACTGCTGATGATGATTTTGGAGTGAATGCTATTGAAGTATCATTTGATGTGAACGGCGACGGTAGTATAATTACAGCAGAAGAAACTCTAATGGCAAGTTTGGCAGGTATCAATACATACCAGACAATTTTTTCTAATATTTCAGGAGTAAGTGGTTTAAGAAACATTGTTGTAAACGCAAAAGATATTTCAAGTCGGGTTACTACAATACAGCAAAGCGTTGAGGTTGTAGATGCGCTAATAGTAGATGTGCCAGTGCCAAATGTTATCGGTCAATCTCAAGCAAGCGCGGAGGAAGCCATTGTCAGTACTGGTCTTATTATTGGTAGCATTTCATTTCAACACGACACTGCAGTACCGATGGGTAATGTAGTTAGTCAGTCTTTACCGCCAGGTACTGAAATCGCTCTTGGCAGTGCGATAGATTTGCTTGTATCCTTGGGACCAACTATGGTTTCGGTTCCTAATTTGAGAGATATGAAATTAGATGAAGCAGAAGCAACGCTTCTGCTGCGTGGACTGGGTCTCGGAGCCGTTAACTGGCAATATAGTATATCAATCCCACTAGGCAATGTAATAAGTCAGGAACCTGCGAACGGCGAAAATGTTATTGAGAACAGCCTGGTGGATTTGGTTTTATCTCTCGGACCGGCAATAGCCGTGGAAGGTGATCTTGACGAGGACGGTGATATAGACAAGAACGATATCGCAATTGTGTTCTTAAGTAGAAATGCTCCTTCATCTGGCCCAGATGATTCAAGAGACCTTGACAATGACGGTTACATCACTATCGGGGATGCAAGAATCTTGGTGTTGCGCTGCACGCGGCCAAGCTGTGCTGCGGAATAAAATGCGTTCTGAAAAACCCTGAACTACTGCAATTCAGGGTCAACGAAAAGAAATATTGCTTGGATTCAACTCTGAAGTGCAACCACTGAAATTCAATCTCAACCCGCCAGGTTAAGATTACTATAAAACAGTTCTTTGACTGCTTATGTGCTTATTTTGAATGTGAGTGCTGCGGATGAAATCCTTTCTTCATTTGATTATTAGAGCTTTGTATTCTCCACAAATAGTATTTTAGGCATTTGTTCTCGGTAGCAGCCCGTCTTTTGATCAATTAGTTTTTTTACAAATGCCCTCGTAATCACATTGTCGACTCTCAGTCGAATCAATATTACCAAGTTATCCTATTTGACGAGTATTAACTTAGTTGCAATATAGACAGATCGCTTTTCTCTGGCGACATTGCCATTATCCACGATGAACTGGGGTTTCCCGCCGTTAGCGCTTTATACCCCCACCAGACATCATCAAGGTGTAATACATACCCTTAGGAACATGCACGAAATAACAAGTTACTAAAACCCATAACTTAATCCGATTTTAGTTCCAACAAAGTCTATATCTTTTCCTTTGTTAAAAAGATGAAAATAATCAATGCCTAATTCTGCTGCTAAATTTGCTATCAGCGACCGATTGATGCCAGCGCCAATACTAATACCTGCAACAGCATCCAGATTATCCGGATCAAATAAGCCTACGCCAGCTTGTGCATAAACTTCATAATTGCTTTGCCAGGGCCAATACGATCTCAGATAAAGTGTCGCTGCATTAATTTTGTAACTTGTAGCAAAATTATATTGACCTAAAACACTAAGTACAGCGTATGTCGGTGCATATCGATATTCCAAATTAAGTTCTGCCAGATAATCGGGGTCTACCTGATTGTTAAAATTTCTCATCGGTATTGCCCATCCTAGGTGAGCACTGAGAGCAACTTGATAACTAGGCTTATCGACAGTTAATTCAGACAAGGCCCCATGAAACAGTGGCTGATCCATCACTGATATGCGGATTACTTCCTGTCGGGATACTCATCAAATATTGGTAACGGCCATCTAACAGATCGCGAGAAGAGGTCAGTGCCTGTGAGGAGCCGGAGACATACGCTTTGAAATATTGCCCGTAATCAGGTCCAAGAAAATTATCATGAACATCTCGAGGACGAAGCATCAATTCCACTTGATTAACATTACCCCCTGGGTCTACGCTAACCACATGTCAGCGCTCGTAATGGCATGACCTAATCGAGATTGTTGCCCTGTGTGCCACATGGATGCTGCCATCAAGCCTACAAGGACGTATTCACGGTGTCTCTCAGTAAGGTTTTACCACTATGGGTACTGGAAGGTAGCACTGTTGCAACTTTGAACTCCGATTGTGAGTTAGTTTAGAATATGTTGAATTAATATACCTAACAGAATGAATCTATCAGGATTTAATGGCAAGAATTTTTGCAAAAACTGAACAGTCGGTGTATTGCGGTAACATGATAAATATTGCATTTAAAACTCACGAGCGGAGTTTGAGAGTCGTTTTTGAAAATCTGTTTATATTCTATTCTCTTTGACTTTTTTAATCTCAACGAGAACTTCATTGGATAATTTAATATTTTCGGCGGAATTTTTCGCGGATTGCAATGCGTCTTCTTTCATCGTGTTTACTTTCATAACGATTTCACTGACTGCTGCGATTTGACCATCAGTCATGGCATCCATTTGCGAAATGCTGGTTAATAAACCTTGCATAATTTGGCTGATTTCTCGACGCTCTTCATGATTATCCATTTGTAATAAATCTTTAATCCGTTCAGAGAATTTCTTCGACTGCGTGTTGATACCAGAGCTGGAACGCCCCAGTTTTTCAAGGATCGTGGTTATTTCACTTGCGCTTTGCGCCGATTTACTCGCCAATATTTTCACTTCGCCAGCAACGACGGCAAAGCCGCGCCCTGCTTCTCCTGCTCTCGCGGCTTCAATTGATGCATTGAGTGCTAATAAATTAGTTTGCTCGGCGATTGCTGTGATTGTTCTTAAAACCGCATCAATGTGACTAAACTCCTCAACAAATGAACTAGCATCACGTTGCAATTCACTAACCCATAACTCCGCCTGTTGAAATTCATCCATGAAACTACTCATATGTGACTGCACCTCGGCAAACGATTCGTTTACTTTCGTCACTGACTCTTGTGACTCGCAGGAGGCTACAGCGATCTCTTGAGAAGCACCCGCAACACCCGACACTAAATCACAAACCTCTTGTGCAAATGCCGCTCGAGAAGTCGATGCAAGATTAACCTTAGTCGCATTTTCGGCAATGATTTGCACATTATATTCTACCACTTCAGTCAATGTAGGCATTTCATCAAGTACGGTGACTACATCGTCTGTATTCATTACTTTCGCTAGCTGCTTAACTGACATCTCACGCTTTGCATACCAGCTACTCACTATCGCCACGACGAAGGGCGTTAGATAGGTGATACTCAAAGCAGGTACATTTAGTACATCAGAACCTTCTATAACACCCCATTGATTAACAACTGTCAGGGCAGAACCAACCACTGCACTCACAATTAATGCCCGTAAATAGCAGTTTTTATCCGTTATATGACCCGTAATTGATAGGCTAGCATCTTGTTGCAGATTCATTGTTTTGCGCTCGATCCTGGTGTTTTTTTGAATGTTGTAAATGATTGACCTTACTGATATTTCGGCAGATAAACGGGGGAACTTAACCTAAGAATGAAAGTTTTTAGACCATTCTACGCAAGCAAAAAAAAAAGCAATGAGCGATTAAGCCATTGCCTTTGAGTGATTATTGTAATTATTTGTTGTTATCGTTATTCGTTCGAAAGTTTATTCAACTTAGTTCTTAAACTCATGGCTTTACTGCGGTAAATCTTAGCGCTTTCATTACTGGAATCAAGTGCCAGTACCTCATCCCACTGCTCTATCGCTTCATCTAATTTTTGTTTACGTTGCGCCATTAATGCTCGCTTATAATAATGCGGAACCAATTGCAACTTAATCTCTTCACGTTTTTGCAATGCCCCCTGATGATTTGGTTGTAATTCAATAACATGATTCATGAAATCATAAGCATCAACAACTCTATTTTCCGCAAACGCCCGTAAACCTAGGTCATATATATTTTCTGCTTCGGTTGATTCCTCCATGTTAATAAGTGCCATATTAACTTCCGGATTATCGGGTTGTAACTCAGTCGCCTTAAGAAGCAAGTTTTTTGCGTGCTGAGTTGCCCCTTCATTACTGAACAGATTGGCATTTTCAAAGTAGCTATTAACCAATAATTGAACAGCTTCAGGGTCTCTTCTTTCAATTAAGTTTGAGTTTTCTAAAGCTATAATGACTTTATCATATTCACTCTCGTTAAAATCTGCTTGTAATTTCTTAAGCGTTCTACTTTCATCAGTTTTGTTCAATTGACGTGCAGAGTGCACAACAATAGTGTCTGGTACTTCTTCAGTTGTTATTTCTGTAGCCACTGGTGAATTAACGGTAACAACTATAATTTCAGGTTTTTCCCCTGGAATATTTATCACCTTACCTGCAACCAAACGACTTGGATTAGTGATATTATTGTACTTAGCCAGCGAATAAAATTTCAGGGGGTCGTTTAAATATTTTTTTGCTATTTTAGCCATCGAATCACCATACTGGACTTCATATTCAAAGCTATCGGTACCGAATTCCTTTGTCGCATCCGCATCAATCTGATGAAGTAATTGTTTGGAAATTTTGCTATTAGGATCAAGTTTTAACGCTTGTTGTAATGCCCAGGCTGCTTCATCTTCCCGACCATGTTGTAGATGTTCCAAGGCGTTTTTCCAATAGGCAGAGGCGCTTGAAAACGTTTCATAGGTTTTTTCAGGTGTTTCGCTAACAGCACTATTTTGAATCTGTGAAGGCTGAGTTGCTTTATTCAGTGCGGTGACTTCTGCTTGCGTCTCAGCTTGAAAATCTTCTGACTCAATTATAATCTCATTGCCTTTGTAATTTTCACTAAAAATGGGTGAATGCATGCAAGCAAGCATTGAACTAAGAACACAAGCTGAAAATAATATTCTGCTAGAATATATAGGAAACGTCATACCGCAACTCCTTTATGGTTCATCTATCGAAAACACCATCTATATAATGGTATGACTCTCAACTGGGCAAATTATAGGTAACTAAAACTTATGACATCATTAGTGCGTTGCAATCAAATTGCCAGAGAGAAATGTAACAACACACTAAGGAACACTTAGATAACAATCACAAAAAATTACATAATGATTACTGGCATATAGTCATTATGCGGCGAGTTGATTGGCAAGCTGATCCAGGTTTTCATTCCAACTCATGACTATCTCCAGCATATTTTGTATTTCGGCGTCACTTATTTGATAACGCTTCAGAATTGATTTAGGTATTTCAGGGCTTTTAGCATCACCAATATCAATCGACTTAAGTAAACAGTTCGCCAAATAAATTAAATGAACATAAATTTCATGCTTACCGGCATAATTATCCACATGGTGATTTTCAATGACGGTTTCATAAACTTTAGATAAACCCCAAGACTGCACTAACAACTGGCCTACCTTCATGTGTGAAATACCGAGTATTTTTGATTCGATGATTTCAACAGGCACATTTTTTTTCGCACTGACTGCTTTATTGAATAGTTGAAATCGCTGGGTGTACAAATGCCCCAATGCTAAAAAACCAATATTGTGAAGTAAAGCGTATAGGTAGGCCAAATTTGGATTAACAGTGTGACGCTGGCTAATTGATGTGGCAATTGATTGAGTCAACACGGCCAGGTAAACCGAATGACGCCACACTTTACGTGCCCCAAAGGCACCATCCATGGGCCCTTTGAATTCCTGGCCGAACGAGAGTGCTAATGCGGTATTCATTGTCAGATCCAAACCGAGCACATGAAATATCGCTTCTTGCAATGTTCCCAATTTACCCTGATATGAAAAAAATGGGCTTTTAGCATAAGTGATGAGTTTAGCGACGATAACAGGGTCAGTGGAGAGTACTTCAACTAACTTATCAACATCTATTTCATCTTGTAATCGCATGGCCAGTAATTCTTTTGCAACTTGAGGCATTACTGGTAAGTCCACACCTTTGCTGAATCGTTTCTCAACTTCCTCAGACGATAATAATGGTTTGAATTTTTTTACACTTTGATCGGGTGTCTGAGCGGTATGTTGCGTTGTGACTTGCGAAGATATCGATTTAGCGAACGATTTAACCGGTGCTTGGGCAAAAAGTGACTTAAAACTTTTCTGATTAATCTCTAAAAAGCTATCTCCTTTGTCAATATCAATCAAGTATCGCTTATGTTGCAACAAATTTTGGTCGACGACCATTGGCATGTGAAACAGCCGCCCAAACGGAGGTAGATGACGAATTGAAAAGTTCTGCAAACTATTTTTGTGTTTATGGCCGGAGTCTAAACCCAGATTACGCCCGGTAACTCTGAACAACGCTTCAAAGTCCAGGCCGTCGTTGGCGTCAAATGCCACCAGCAGAGGTCCACGATTATCAGAAAACAAAACAACTTTAATTGCATGTGCATTAACAGATGCTGCATAAGCTGCAAACTGTAAGGTTGAATTAGTTTTCACATTGGAATGTAAAGCGTAATCTACAATCAGTCCGTCTAGAAAACGTTGAACTATTGGGCTTAACAAGTATTGCTCCTGGGTGCTATAACGCGACTATTCAACTATTTAAAGACAGCAAAGAAATACAGCTTAACCTGCATTTCTTAGGGATAAAATGAAAAAACATACCAAATCGTTGGTTTTTTTACCTAAACCTGCCATCATCCGATCGAATTATCGCCTGCCATCATGAATATTGGTAAAACATCTGAAATTCAATACCTTAATTAACACGTGTAAGATAAACTAGAGTATTTCAGTCTGCTTTGGAAACCTTTCTAATACAGAATGATTCGGTCAATTTAGGATTTACTTGAACAATTTAGCCAAATTAAACGTATTTAGAAATAGGAACTCACAATCGGAGTTCAAACTATTTCTCG
Organism: uncultured Ectothiorhodospiraceae bacterium; assembly: GCA_945787125.1. GTDB lineage: Bacteria > Pseudomonadota > Gammaproteobacteria > S012-40 > S012-40 > CALZHW01. The sequence goes on along the minus strand of CALZHW010000034.1, from coordinate 12,833 downwards.
TAATCAGCGCTCGTAGTGGCAAGGCCTTATGGAGAGTGTTGGCAGCATGGATGCAGCCGTCAAGCCTACAAGGATGTATTCACGGCGTCTCTCGGTAAGATTTTGCCGCTACAGGTGCTGGAAGATGGCACTTTATGCGGTTTTGAACTCCGATTGTGAGTATGAAAAACTAACATTGAATTTTTACCATTAAGATTTTTTACGTTTAAACTATGGAGTTAACTATGCTGGATAAAAAAAACTGCGTACCCTGCCAAGGCGGCATACCTCCCTTGGCAACAGCGGTCGCCGAAAAATTACTCACAGAAACACCAGGGTGGAAGTTATTAGACAATAGCAGCAAACTAGAACGTAACTTTGCGTTTGACAATTTTGTTGATTCACTCGCCTTCGTTAACAAGCTTGGGGAACTGGCAGAAACCGAGGGGCATCATCCCGACATACGCTTTGGCTGGGGTTATTGCTCTGTGGTTTTCTATACCCACAAAATTAAAGGCTTACATGAAAATGATTTTATTATGGCCGCTAAAACTAATCAGCTGTATTCCGCTTAACTATTCTTAAAGACCGATTGAAAATATGACAACCATACTATCTCGTTTTTCTAAACCTCTTCAACTTTTCTTGGTATTTATCCTGCTTTTCATGCCTTCACTCGGTTTTGCGGCGGCAGCTACTGGTGAAACCCTGAATTTAACCAATCATACTGTCGGTTACCTAGCTTTGGTTGTATTTGTCATTGCTTATCTGTTCGTTATGGCTGAAGAGTTTACCCATCTTAGAAAATCCAAACCGGTGGTATTGGCAGCTGGTATTATCTGGGCTGCAATCGCCGTAGTTTATGCACAAAATGGCTTTTCTCATTCCGCCGAAACTGCAGTCAGACACAATCTTTTAGAATTTGCAGAACTGTTTTTGTTTCTCTTAGTTGCTATGACATATATCAACGCACTTGAAGAACGGCTGGTTTTTGATGCTTTAAAATCCTGGTTAATTCGAAAAGGCTTTAGTTATCGCCAGCTATTTTGGCTAACCGGTATATTAGCATTCTTTATCTCACCCATCGCTGACAATCTAACGACGGCATTATTAATGTGTGCCGTACTGCTTGCAGTTGGCAAGGATAGCCCTAAATTTGTCAGTATTGGCTGCATTAACATTGTGATTGCAGCCAATGCCGGAGGTGCATTTAGCCCCTTTGGCGATATCACAACGTTAATGGTTTGGCAGAAAGGTATTGTTGATTTTTCAGCATTTTTTCTGTTGTTTATACCCTCACTTGTGAACTATTTAGTACCCGCAGCCATAATGCATTTTGCTATCCCTAATCAAACCCCTGAGGCAGATGATGAAGTTATTGAGATGAAACGTGGCGCAATAGTCATAATGACATTATTTATACTGACGATTACTACTGCCGTATGTTTTCATAACTTCCTGCATTTACCGCCAGTAATAGGCATGATGACAGGCTTAGCCTATTTGCAGTTTTTTGGCTATTACTTACGTAAAACTCACATGAATTTTAGCACCAACAACGCAAGCACAAATTTCGATGCAGAAAAAGCTGAACGCATGATGGGTGAGGTCGTTCCTTTTGATGTTTTCCAAAAAATATCCCGCGCGGAATGGGATACTCTGCTGTTCTTCTACGGTGTAGTGCTGTGTGTCGGTGGACTGGGTTTTATTGGCTACCTCAGCCTGGTATCGCAAGTGATGTATATCGACTGGGGTGCAACCAATGCAAATATTGCAGTGGGTTTTTTGTCTGCCATTGTGGATAACATCCCGGTTATGTTTGCCGTACTTAGCATGCAACCGGATATGTCTTTGGGTCAATGGCTATTGGTAACGTTGACGGCGGGAGTTGGTGGTAGCATGCTCTCCATAGGTTCGGCAGCGGGTGTTGCATTAATGGGACAAGCGAAAGGTAAATACACGTTCTTTGGCCATCTTAAATGGTCACCGGTCATTATGCTGGGTTACTTTGCCAGTATCTATGTGCACTTATGGATTAACGCAGATTTATTTAATTTACCGGCAAACTTGTAACTGATTTAATAAAGGAACGTGCATGAAGTTATTTCGTACACGTTCCTAACCGGCTCTTTTTTCAATCATGCATTTGAAAGAAAGCTTTGAAGGTAGCGCGGGTTTATTGCATTGGTTTCCAGACACATTGCCCGCTTGACGTTTTATTAATTGCCTTTAGACGTTCTTCATGCAAAGTCAACTCGTGACTATTAGCTGCTTGTATTTTCAATCTAGGGCGGTTCTGACTTAAACGACGAATAACCGACTGCTCTGCGTGGTTTTCTTGCGCACCGCTGCTACTGGAGAGTGATAAACTCACTTGACCACCTGTCATTGCCAGGTAGACATCAGCCAATATTTCCGAATCTAACAAGGCACCGTGCAATTCCCGGTGCGCGTTATTTATATCGTAACGCTTGCACAACGCATTCAAATTGTTTTTTTGCCCAGGGTGTAATTGGCGCGCCATGGCCAATGTATCGAGCACCTTGCAATGCTCGCGAACCTTACCCCAATGTGGCCCTAACAAACCGAATTCACTATCAATAAAACCAACATCGAAAGGCGCGTTATGAATAATCAATTCAGCACCTTTGATGTATTCTAGAAATTCACTAGCCACTTCGCTAAATCTCGGCTTATCAGCAAGAAACTCAGGCGTGATGCCATGAACCTCCATCGCACCTGCATCGATTTTTCTATCCGGTTGCACATATTGATGATAGTTATTTCCGGTTAATTTTCGATCGATTAGCTCAACTGCGCCGATCTCAATTATTCGATGACCTTCGGCAGTCTCCAAACCTGTCGTTTCAGTATCTAATACAATTTGTCTCATGTTAACTTCCTTAGCCCTTACCCTTAGCCATTTAATCAGCTCAAAGAGTCTTAACTTTCATTCTTTCTTGTCTCGATAAAACCGGGATTAACCGGCGATTGATGTCGCATATACCAGCGTGGCCTGATTGGTGTCATGGTTGATACTTTTTTATTGGCCACCATAATGTAAACGCCACCAAATGCAGGCCATAATTTAGCGCCGATTTTATCAAAAATATGCAGTTTGTTCACCGCTAACGGATGGCCAATGGGTGGCCGATAAAAAAACGTCTCAACCGTTTCAATTTCAAATCCCAGTAAGCTTAGCCAATCTTTAAGACGAAAAGGACTCACGAAATTTAAATCCCAGGGACTTTTTTTACTCCACGGGTTGCATAACTTGCGCATTCCCCAATGGCTCCAAGGATTAAATCCAGTAATCACAACTTTACCTTCTGGCACCAAGATACGATCCACCTCTCTTAACACCTGATGCGGTGACATATCGACTTCAAGGGTATGAGGCAGCACAACAACATCCACGCTATCACAAGCAATAGCGACTTGATGTGGATTACAGCGAAGATTAATATCGCTGGCCAGATTATAATTATCTAAATCAAGAATGATGCGATGCCGAATGGTGCTTGTTTCGAGATAATCTAACTCAGCGTGCTGTGAAAACTGGACCAAATGATAACCAAACAAATTGGGTAGTATCGTTTTAAATTTACGACTTTCCTGTTCGTGGACAGCAAGACCTAAGGGGGTTTTATACCACTCACGCAGCGCGTGTCTCGCACTGACGGAAGCACGATAAGCGACTAATTGCTGCTCAAATTTACTTCTTTTCTGTTTTGTCACAAAACACACATGAAATATTCATAATTTTAAAGGTTACCAAGGAGCCAGTCCGAAAATGAGAGCCGTAGCGAGGGAAATTCACTAGTGCAGTATTTTCGATCGTTTTAGGTGAATAGCCGTAGCTATTCGCCGAAAAGGATAGCAATTGTGTGCAAAAAAACGTTTCCCGCACGACTGCATGGATACAGCAGGTAGAGCACCAACAGTAGACGCTTTTAGGCGACGCAGGAGCAGTTGCCGAGTAGGTTTTACATTACCTGGTAGCCTCCAAACCGCAGCCCCACCTTCTATGACCTATGTTTTTACGACTTGATCGTTTTATTTTGAGAAAACCGTGGCATATTGGTTGCTACTAACCATCTGTGAAGCAATGTTGATAGCATAACAGGAAATGTAGCTAAAATGCCATTTTGAATCGCAATCAACGGCCGACTATATTATAGTGAATCATCCACTTAGCCAATTTAACCGGAAGCCTTTTTGAACAAATATGAAAACCCGAAGAACTCAAATATTCAACAATTGTTTTTTATCGCTGTCAATTTTACTGCTCACCGCTTGCGCAACGCCAACAATCGGTACATCAACAAAAAACAACAACAACAACAACAATCCTGCTAGCTCAGTTAACCAGCAAGCAGCCATAGAGGATATTAACACCGATTCAATAAAAGTATCCTCGGCAACAGCCAAAGCCGTCGTGACCCACCCAATTCAAAAAGAACCACCCTTGTTTACGTTTGTGCAACCGGTGATCGATCCAGTAATGTGGACCAACGAGAGTGAGGCTAACTTAACCATTATGCCTGCGGGCGAGCCGTTGCTGGTTGGCTGGCTACCCGGTCAACGAAAACTGCCATTTTCTCTGTATGATGAAGCTGCGGTACATCACCCTTTACATGAAACCGGCGCTATCATTTACCGCAACGCGCAAGGGCCAGATAATTTATGGGAGCGTATTCGCAACGGCTTCGTTTTGCCGCATCAAAAAAATAAACGCCTAACAGCAAACATTAACTGGTATGCCAGACACCCTGAGTATATTGATCGGGTTGCAAAACGCGCTGAAAAATATCTTTACCTGATTGTTGAAGAAGTGGAAAAAGCCAATGTCCCGTTAGAAATAGCCTTGCTGCCAATTGTCGAAAGTGCCTTTCAACCATTTGCTTATTCGCACGGCAGAGCGGCAGGTATCTGGCAGTTTATTCCCAGTACTGGTCGGTTATATGATCTGAAACAAAACTGGTGGTACGATGGGCGACGAGATATCGCCGCCTCAACCCGTGCGGCAATTAAATTTCTAACCGATATGAAAGAAGCCTTCAACGATGACTGGATGCTCGCACTCGCCGCTTACAATTCGGGCATGGGAACCGTCAGCCGGGCTATTCGTAAAAACAAACGCCTTGGCAAACCTACCACATTCTGGGATTTGGACTTACCTCGCGAAACTGAAGGTTATGTCCCCAAACTGCTGGCGATTGCGGAAATCATCAACGATCCAAATAAATATGGCATTAGCTTAATGCCCATTAAAAATACCGCCTATCTGGCGGAAGTCGAAATTGGCTCACAGATTGATCTGGCGTTAGCCGCTGAATTAGCCGAAATCGAAATGGAGCAGCTTTATATTCTTAACCCCGCATATAACCGTTGGGCAACCGACCCTAAGGGACCACACAAACTTTTGGTGCCGGTTGAGAAGAAAACGATTTTTGAAAACAATCTAGCCGCCCTACCCGTTGATCAGCGTATAACCTGGCAACGGCACCGAATCCAAAAAGGTCAGTCATTATTAGCCATCTCTGACAAATACAACACAACGGTTGCCTTGATTAAAGAAGTTAACAATCTTCACGGCAACTTAATTCGTGAAGGCCAAAGCCTGATTATTCCTGTATCTTCTCGCAACGGCAAAGTCTATGCCTTAAGTCAGGAACAACGTTTACTCGCTTTGCAAAATACCAAACGCAAAGGTAAAGAAAAAGAAACCTACCGAGTGAAATCTGGTGATAGTTTGTGGTCAATTTCACGCAAGTTTAACGTCAATCATCGTTCGCTGGCCAAGTGGAACGGTTTGGCACCTAAAGATACTTTGAAGCTCGGAAAAGAGCTGGTAATCTGGACAAAAGGTGTGGCACAACAACGCGCGGCTTTTTCACCACACGCCAGCAAGTTAGTCACGCAAAAAGTTAACTATAAGGTTAGACGCGGTGATTCATTGTCAGGCATATCACGCAAGTTCAATGTCGCGATTAATGACCTGAAAAAATGGAATAGTAAATTACAACGTCAAAAATATTTACAACCCGGCCAACGACTGACACTTTATGTAGATGTGACTACGCAGGGGGGTTAGTTTGCAATGTTGCACCCTTCCATCTTGCGCGGCAGCCGCAGGTGTAGGGTGCGTTCCACGCACCAAAAGTTTTGCGGGTTTCTCGAAACCTTCGTGCACGTTCCTTATAAATCAAACACTACTTACTCCACTAATGCAATATTGAGATCGTGTAGCATATATCTCTTGCGGTGAGGTATACTCGCAGCTTGCCCGCCCACTCAAAATGGAGATCAAGATTTAATCATGGCACAATATATCTTTTCAATGAATCGTCTGGGGAAAGTCGTTCCGCCTAAAAAGGAAATCCTCAAAGACATTTCACTGTCCTTTTTTCCCGGTGCTAAAATAGGCGTTTTAGGCTTAAATGGTTCAGGTAAATCTACCCTGCTACGCATTATGGCCGGGGTAGACAAGGATTATATTGGCGAAGCAATTCCTCTTTCCGGGATCAAGATAGGTTACCTCGCCCAAGAGCCAGAACTCAATCCTGATAAAGATGTGCGGGGCAATGTTGAAGAAGCGATGGCAGAAATAACCAACGCACAAACCCGCCTGGAAGAAGTTTATGCGGCTTATGCCGAACCCGATGCAGATTTTGATGCCTTGGCAGAAGAACAAGCGCGACTGGAAAATATTCTACAATCCAGCGATGGACACAATCTAGAGAATCAACTAGAGCGTGCGGCTGATGCTCTCAACCTACCGCCCTGGGATGCTGACGTTACAAAACTGTCAGGCGGGGAAAAACGCCGAGTTGCTTTATGTCGTTTATTGCTCTCAGCACCGGATATGTTGTTGCTCGACGAACCAACAAATCACCTTGACGCTGAATCCGTGGCCTGGCTTGAGCGGTTTTTACATGATTTTCCCGGCACGGTAGTCGCCATTACGCATGATCGATACTTCTTGGATAATGTCGCGGGCTGGATATTGGAACTGGATAGAGGGCGTGGCATTCCCTGGGAAGGCAACTATACTTCCTGGCTAACGCAAAAACAAAACCGCTTGCAGACCGAAGAAAAACAAGAAAGCGCTCGGCAAAAAACGATCAAGGCAGAATTGGAATGGGTACGCTCCAACCCCAAGGGCCGACATGCAAAAAGTAAAGCGCGACTGGCTCGTTTCGATGAACTCAATTCACAAGAATTACAAAAACGGAATGAGACCAAAGAAATCTTTATTCCACCGGGCCCACGTCTTGGAGATCTCGTATTTGAAGTAGACAATCTCAATAAAGGTTTTGGCGATCGGGTGCTGATAGACGGCTTGAGTTTCAATCTGCCACCGGGCGGTATCGTTGGCATTATTGGCGCGAACGGCGCGGGTAAAACCACCCTATTCCGCATGCTAGTGGGTCAAGAGGCGGCTGATTCTGGCACTATCAAAGTTGGTGAAACTGTACAGTTGGCTTATGTTGACCAGTCGCGACAAACACTGGACGATAATAACACCGTCTGGCAGGAAATATCCGAGGGACAGGACAATATTACGGTCGGCACTTACACCGTAAACTCGCGCGCTTATGTAAGTCGTTTTAACTTCAAAGGCACCGATCAGCAAAAACGTGTTGGGGAGCTTTCCGGTGGGGAACGCAACCGGGTACATCTCGCCAAGGTATTACGCAGCGGCGGTAACGTATTGCTGCTGGATGAGCCCACCAATGATCTGGATGTTGAAACACTACGCGCATTGGAAGATGCGCTATTAGATTTCCCCGGCTGTGCGATAGTAATTTCGCATGATCGCTGGTTTCTGGATCGTATTGCAACGCATATTTTGGCCTTTGAAGGTGAAGCGAAAGTAACCTGGTTTGAAGGTAACTTCGCAGACTATGAAGAAGATCTTCATCGTCGCCTGGGAACTTCTGCAGACCAGCCTAAACGTTTTAAATATAAAAAGATCACTGCGGGTTGATGGGTGTAATGACATCTTTCAGCACTAGAAGCTTGTCCGTGTATCAAGGGTTTTAGTGGGGTACCTTTATGAAACCCCTCAAGACCCTTGCCGGTGAGCGACCAGATAGTCCCTGTTTTTTCATCGACTAAAGAATTTTTTTCATTCTTAAAGTGTAGTCTTTTCCCTTCAATCTCTGTAGAGAATACTAGGAAAGAGACAATCTTTCTGGAGTCTGAAATAGTGGCTTTATCCAGCACCGAAATGACATCATCTAATGTTGCTTAATTCAGCTGCCTGTACAGAAACTGAAATCGCAATATCAATAGTGGCACCTTCCAGCGCTCGTAGCGGCAAACCCTTACTGAGAGACGTCGTGAATACGTCCCTGTAGACTTGACGACAGCATCCATGCTGCCAACACTCTCGATAAGGGCTTGCCACTACGAACGCGGATTGCAGGTAATAGCTTGAATCCCAAAACTTGATTTACTGAGATGCACCAATTTTAGTTTTACCTTCAACGACAGATGTCATTCCGCCCCAGACTGCTCCTTGACCAGAATTAAGACTCATAACGTCATGCCACTGCCCGGATTCTGAATCTGTCACTATCAGGCTTCCATCGGCACCCAAACCAAACAACAATGTTATATCACGGGCATTACGCCCAGTAGATATCGTCGTCAAAAAATAACCTAGCCCATAGACATTTATCAATCTCATATCTTCGAAATTCGTTGCTTCGCCGGTGCCGATGTTTATGTCCGCCAGCTGGCTGTAGGTTTCACCCACTCTATTGACGCTGGCAAATAAATTACCATTACTGTCAAATGTCAGATCACCAGCCGAAGTGATGCCTGGGCCGTACCCTTTACCAATGATTTTTCCTGTTCCGCTCGATGGATCAATACTCAATAGTAGACCCGTTGTTGTACCGGCATATAGACCTCCATTGTGCGAGGTCAATGCATTTACCCCTCCAACACCAATACTTCCAATCAGAGTATTAGAACCATCAATTTTGTCAATTTCAAAAAGCTGAGTGGATGTTATTGCATACAGTTTGTTATTCAATTGCGCAATATCGGTAATAGAAGGAATATCGATTGAAAGCGGTTTTTCCAATAACCCTTGCCCCAACGGATTAAAACGGTAGATTTTTGAATTAGGACTAAACGTATTTAAATACATTATGGGACTGCCAAATGTTTTAAACACGTAATCGCTTTTAGCATTACTTTCTGAACAGCTCTTAGCACTATTCAAATTCCAATTAAAGGGTACTAATAAACCCGTATTATCCATCAATCTAAACTCGATAATATAAAGCTTACCTGCTTGCAGAAAAACCCCTTGCGTCCCGAAATTATAACTCACAATTACATTGCCCTTCGCGCCCTCAGGTATTAAAGCACTAGCTTCTCCAGCCCTCTCGCCGGTTGCACTTTCTCTGACTGTAATAGAATGCTTTATTCCACCTCGTGGAACAGTCTCAAGCAAACGTAACGACAAGTCGATTCGCCCCAAGTTGTCATATGAAGGAATAAAAGACTGGGAAATACTCACCACCTCACCTCTAGATTGTAGACATTCCGATACTCTCGCCGAGTCAAAAGGTGATTCTTGATCAGGTAATAAACCGCAGTTGCTCCAAGTAACATTACCTTTGGCATTTCCATCTGAGATTAAGTCAATCTGCTTATCTAAAGCAGCTATATCAATGCAAGAAATCGAAACATTCTCCTGCAAATTAATTCTAGACAAAGAAAAATTCGATAACTTCAATAATTCTTTCATCTCATACGCGATGAAGTTATGCGATAAATTGAGCTCTTGCAAAGAAAACACAGTCGCAAAGCCATTGTCACTAGTGAGATGGTTATGTGATAGATCAAGATGAATAAGATTTGAAAATTGAGCAAGTGCTGTGATATCGGTTATAAAATTGTTATCTGCGATTAGTTCGATCAAAGTCGTCAAATTGCTAACTAACGCCAGGCTACCAAGTTGATTATCGCCCACATCTAATTTTTCCAAATTAGTGAGGTTATTAAAACTGATTATCCCCGCAGAGGAAGCCAAGGACTGCAAGTTCATTGAGCGCATGGTCAAACTATTTAATGTTAACAGGTTAGTAAAATCGAAAGCTTCATTGCTACTGCTACGGGACAAATCAAGATCAGTTAGATTATCTAATTGAGAAAGTACTGAAAAATTACTGATCGTGTAGTTAATTAACGAAAGGTCGCTAATATTGGCTAACAATTCTAAACCCGTCAAATCCATATTATTGTCTTGGTTATCAGGTGAATTGCAGGTTAAGATCTGAATATTTTCTGCCATTGAACCCACATAAGGCCGTATACATTCCACTAAATTCTGATCAGGCATCAATTTCAAGACTTCAGATATCGGTAAATTGTTATCACATTGATCCCACCGTACCACTCCGCTAGAGCCATCAATATTATCATCGATATTTTTACTCAACGCTTGCACGGCTGTGCAAAACATCTCTGGATTCAGATTCAAGTCAATAAGCTTCAGTGATTCACTTTTCAATGTCGTAAGACTACTTAAACCCGCCGTAATTTGATTATTAGCTAATCTCAACTCTGAAAGATTACTGAATAAACCGAGAGGCCCGACCGAAGTAATATCATTGTTGGCCAGATCCAGCTCTTTTAAACGCTCGGTAAACGGGATGGATGCCACCAAGGGGCTGATATCAGTAAGACCATTATCGTTTAACACCAATCGGGTAATGGATTGACTGGAACTCAAACTTTCCAACTGCGCAACACTGAGAGCGGCGTTAGAAATACGGAGACTAGCTAAATTCTCTAACTTGGCTATCTGCGAAATATCTGCATGTATTCCGCCCCGCAATATTAGATCAACCAGACTTGAATTCAAATCGGCGAACGGTGACAAAACAGTAGTTGTAGTAACGGGTAATGCGAGTGTTTGCAAAGAAGAAAAGTGCTTTAGGTCAGATAAATCCACCACAGAACCTTCAATATCAAGACAGTTTAACCCTATTATCTCATGCGCAAATGTTTTGCCCGCATTGCTAACACAACTCTCTAAAATCAGATCATTAAAGGTGATTTCTGAAATTAACTGCCCCACTATGGCGGCAACCTCCACTGAAGGCGCGCTTTCCTGTCCATCAATATCGCGGGCTGAAACGACATAGTAAATCGTCTGACCATTATTCAAGGGTTGATGAACAAAAAACTCACTCTCAGTATCAACTAAATTACCGTCAATTAGTGCAATATTTGGCGATGTCGCCCAGCGCACCAAATAACCCGCAGCGCCATCAACCGGATCCCAGCTCAAGTTCACTCGACCAATGCCAGGGATAGCTACTACATTCTCCGGCTTGCTTAGGACAGTTGCAGAAACCGGGGGACTGAGTAACCCGCGTTGTATAATATTTTTATAGTTTGTTATCGTTCGCACTGCGTAAAAATACTCTTTACCTGGAACGACTTCACGGTCAGTAAATATTGTACTACTTAGGGTAGAATAAACCGGCTGCTCAGCACTAATCGGCAAACTTTCAGAACGAATTATCTCATATTCACCTCCTTTAGGGTTCCCGGTCCAGCTTAAATTTATTACCTCTATACTTGCAGTCGCTTGCAAATCTTGTGGAGGTGACAAGTCTTCTACGCGAACATTAAAAATAGCCTGCTTGTTTCGATAATTCACCGTAATGGTCACATCACCTTCTGTCAACGCTTCAGCTAGACCTTTATTATTCCCTTCACTAGTAACTAATAAAACATTGTCATTTGAAGTTTGCCAATCAGCGAGTGCTGTGATCGCTTCACTGCGGCCATCTGAATTAATTTCTGAATATGTGGCAGTTGCAGTAAACTGCGAATTATCACCCACGGCCATAAAATCCGAACCATTAATTTGTAATTCAAGCCCAATAACCTCAACCTGACGAACCACTTGATTCGCAGCGACTCCACCGCTATCTTTTACGGTATAAGTAACTTCATAAACGCCGATATTGTTTGTATCGACAGTACCACTGATCAGAATGTTTGCGGTGATATCACCGTCTTCAGGATCGAAGGCAGATGCACCGGCTTCTACATATTGCTCGCCTTGGATTAACGTCAAATTTGCGGCACCATTTAACGTAATGCTAGGTTGCCCAAGATTTGTAACATTAACAATACGTGTCACTTCATCAGCCGCCAATCCTAAACTATCACTCACGTTGTACGTCACCGTATAACTTCCAGCTACAAGGGTATTCACGTCGCTGCTAGTAGCAATATCTGAAAGCACTCCATCTTCGGGATCATTTGCTGTGGCACCAGCGTCTTCATAAGGTTGCCCCTGAACAACCGTCACTTCTGCAGCGCCCAAAAGGCTGATTACCGGCTTTTGATTCCCGATAACTGTTACGAGGCGTACCACTTCATCGGCCGCCAAACCTGAACTATCTGTCACATTGTATAGAATGCGATATTCACCGGGCGCCTGACTATTAAAACTCTCAGGCGTGATGATAACATTCTTAGTTAAATCGCCATCTTCAGCATCATTTGCTGTTACACTGCCTTCATCATAAGGTTGTCCCTGAGCAACCGTCACTTCTGCAGCGCCCAAAAGGGTAATTACTGGCTTTTGATTCTCGATAACTGTCACGAGGCGCACCACTTCATCAGCCGCCAAACCTGAACTATCTGTCACATTGTATAGAATGCGATATTCACCGGGCACTTGGCTGTTAAAACTATCAGGCGTGATGACAACATTCTCACTTAAATCGCCATCTTCAGCATCATTTGCTGTTACACTGCCTTCATCATAAGGTTGTCCCTGAGCAACCGTCACTTCTGCAGCGCCC
>CALZHW010000033.1 GCA_945787125.1 uncultured Ectothiorhodospiraceae bacterium | reverse complement strand
AGAAAGAGGCTTATCTGGGTGAATATATTATTATCCCCACCCCAAAGATAAACACCAATAATTGCTGATAAGATACTCATCGGCACAATCAAGATAACGGCTAACGGCAATGCCAGACTTTCATATTGTGCTGCCAGCACTAGAAACACCAGAAACAGACAAAGCGGAAAAATATAAATAGCCGTGTTGCCCGCCAAAATTTGTTGGTATGTTAACTCAGTCCACTCAAAATCCATGCCTACAGGCAGTGTTTCATCCAGTATTTTGGCAATCGCTTGCTGTGCTTCTCCTGAAGAAAACCCCGGAGCTGCATTACCGTTCAAGTCGGCTGAACGGTAAGTATTATAGTGCATCGCGACCTCAGGCCCGAATGTCTCTTCAACGTTTATAACCGTTCCTAAGGGCACCATCTGCCCTTCATTATTCCGCGTTTGCAGCCGCAAAATATCCTGCGGCGTCGAGCGAAATTCTTTATCCGCCTGCGCGACAACCTGGTAGGTACGGCCAAACCGATTGAAGTCATTCACATATAAAGAACCCAGGTAAATCTGCATCGTGCGAAATATTTGATCGATGGGAATACCCAGTTGAACCGCTTTAGTGCGATCCAAATTGGCGTAGAGCTGCGGTACATTAACATTGTAATTGGTAAAAATACCCATCAATGCTGGGTCGGCATACGCCTTTTGCATAACCTGCTTCATGACGTCATCCAACACCTTGTCGCCCTGATCCATCCGATCTTGAACTTGCAGTTTGAAACCACCGGTGGTTCCCAGGCCAAGTATGGGTGGCGGCGGAAATATGGCAATGAAAGCCTCTTCAATTGCACCATACTTTTGCTGTAGTCTTCCCGCAATAGCACCTGCGCTAAGACTCGGGTCTTTTCGTTTGTCAAAATCGTCCAATGTGATAAATACCAGACCTGCACTGGCAGAGTTTACAAAACCATTGACCGATAAACCGGGGAACTGAACAGCACTGATAACACCCTCTTCGGCCATTGCAGCATCTGCGATTTTCCGTACTACTTCTTCGGTACGTTCCAGTGTTGCTCCCGATGGAAGTTGCGCAAAACTGATCAGATATTGCTTATCCTGTGCTGGTATAAATCCTGGTGGAACAAGCTTAAAGCTCGCTACAGTAAACCCAACAAGCACGGCAAATATGCCCATCATAATTAATTTACGTGAGGCAAAAATGGTCACACTTTTTGTATAACCATTCCGGCTTTTGTCGAATGTTTTATTGAAAAAGTTAAAGAAGCGACCAAATACTAACTGCATTATTTTGGATAAACCATCTTTAGGCGCATCGGGTGATTTCAATAATAATGCACACAATGCCGGGCTGAGCGTCAATGAATTCAAGGTAGATATAAAAGTAGCTATTACTATGGTTAATGCAAATTGCTGATAAAACATACCCGATAAACCACTCACAAAAGCAATCGGAATAAATACACCGGCAATCACTAATGAGGTGGCTAGGATGGGGCTCGTGACCTCTTTCATCGCTTGCACTGTCGCATCGCGCGGGTTTTTCCCGGCGCGGATATTCCGCTCGACATTTTCAACCACCACAATAGCATCATCCACGACGATACCTACCGCTAATATCAAACCAAAGAGTGTCAATACATTAATCGAAAACCCCAGCATGTACATGAAAGCAAATGTGCCAATAATAGAAACAGGCACGGCCAATAATGGGATGATAGATGCGCGCCAGGTTTGAAGAAAAACAATAACCACCAGAACCACGAGGGCAACGGCTTCTAATAACGTTATGATGACTGACTTAATTGAGCTGCGCACAAAAATGGTTGGATCATAGACGATACTGTAATCCAGATCATCCGGAAAGTTTTCTTTCAACACTTCCATGGTTTTTCTTACGTTATTAGAGATATCCAACGCGTTCGCACCTGGTGCCGCAAAGATAGGCACCGCAACGGCAGGTTGATTATTCAGCAAGGAACGCAAGCCATAACTTTGTGCGTCCAGTTCAATCCGCGCTACATCCGCCAACCGCGTCACAACACCCTTGCTATCTCGCTTAATAAGAATTTCTTCAAATTCTTCCACACTCTTTAGGCGCCCTTGCACACGAATAGGCAACTGTAGCTCTACATTATTATCGTAAGGTGGGCCGCCAATCACCCCGGCAGCAACTTGAACATTTTGCTGACGAATTGCATTCACAACTTCATCCGGCGTCATACCCCGCTCGGCAACTTTATCTGGGTTGAGCCAAATACGCATAGCGTAATCCCCCGACCCGAACAATCCCACCTGTCCGATGCCCTGTATTTGCGCTAACCTATCTCGCACATGCAAGGCCGCATAATTTCGAAGGTAAAGCATGTCATAGCGTTCATTGGGAGAACGCAAATGAACAACCATCGTTAAATCCGGCGAGCTTTTGGTGACAGTGACGCCTAATTGCCGAGTAATTTCCGGCAATCTTGGCAGCGCTTGAGACACGCGATTTTGCACAAGCTGTTGTGACAAATCTGGGTCAGAGCCAATCGCAAAAGTGACGGTCAGCGTTAATCGGCCATCCGTTGCGGCGAGAGAACTCATGTAGAGCATATTCTCAACACCGTTAATCTGTTCTTCCAGCGGCGTTGCAATAGTTGCTGTAATAACCGAAGGATTTGCACCAGGAAATGATGCGCTTACGATCACCGATGGCGGCGTCACCTCTGGATATTCAGAAATAGGCAACTGGAACATGGCAATAAAACCAGCTACCAGAATCAGCAGTGAAGTGACGCTGGCAAGAATCGGCCGGTCAATGAAATGGCTTGAAAAGTTCATACAGTTTACCTTGAGAAAGCGGTGCTTTTCCGTAAATTTTTTAGGATAAAAACAGAGTTTATAGTTACCAATTCAAGGCTGTCTCAGCTCAGGATTTGGCAATCCCCGAAACAGTCTTATTTATCACTTGTGGATTAACTGTCATGCCCGGACGTATACGCATCAAGCCACGAATAATGACTTTATCGCCAGTCGCAAGGCCAGAACTTATGATCCTATCGCCATCAATGCTGTCTCCAAGCTGTACTTCTCGGTACGTCGTTTTATTCTCACTATCCACCACATATACAAATTTTCGATTCTGATCAGTACCAATCGCACGCTCACTGACCAAGATCAGGTTTTTCTCTCTTGCACTACCCAGTTTCACCCGTGCAAACATTCCAGGTAGCAGTTGGCCTTCTGGGTTATCGAAAATTGCTCGCGCTCTGATCGTGCCTGACGCGGGGTCGATTCTATTATCAAAGGCATGAATTTTGCCATGATATACCAGCGTATCACTCTGCAATCGGAGCTCAACCGGGGTTTTGTAGTCGGCATTTTTTTTAGACATATCACCCCGTATATGCTCTAGATAAGTCTTCTCATCAACCTCAAAATCAGCATAGATATTTTTACTCGATACGATTGTTGTTAACAACGGGGCATTCGAGCCTTCAGACACTAAATTGCCCTTGGTTATTTCCGCACGACTAACTCTTCCCGAAACCGGTGCCTTCACATACGCATAACTCAGCTTAATCTCTGCTTGCGCTAATTGTGCTTCAGCACTCTTGACGGTTGAATCAGCAATTAATTTCTCACTGAAACTCTCATCATAAATCTGTTGGGAGATGACTTTTGTTTTAATTAAATCTTTGGTTCTTTCATAGGCTTTGTCCGCTAAAACAGAACGATTACGAGCGGTAATCAACTCTGCTTTTGCTATCTCTACCGCTGCTTTAAAGGGACGTGGATCAATGACGTACAAAATATCGCCTTTATTGACAAATTGCCCATCTTCAAATCTTACATCAGTAATTAGCCCCGTTGTTTGAGGCCGTATCTCTACAAAATCCACCGCAGTCAATCGCCCTGAGAAGTTTTTCCAAACACGTGTAGGCTGCTCTTGAATCACCATCACATCAACAGGCATTGCTTGGGGTTTTGCATTCGCACCAGGGCTGGCCTCTTCAGCTGCTTGAGCATCAAGCCAAAAGGTTTGCGTACTGCCTACACCTAGCGCAAAAATAGCAATTGTGATTGCGATAAACTGGATGAGTTTTGGCGTTTTGCCCATGATTATTCCTCCGACCATTTTCCTTGAATACACTCTTGAATATACTTTCAGTGCATTATCGCACTCTATTTATAATACATAGACTTAAAAGATGGTTGATATGATCACACTAAATGGACTGAAATAAAACACTATTTTTGAATGAATAACATCTATTAAATGAATAATAATATTTCCAGACAACCCAGAGATTTATGGTGCTTAAAACCCACCCCATGATGTTGGCCTAGCCAGAAGCGACAGAGATCACGTAAGTTGATAAGGAAATGGGCAAAGAATCTTGATATACTGAGGGACAGAGAAACTTCATAAGAGTCATGAATGCCGTCTGCCATGCACGATGTAAAAGAACTGGTAAATCACTTGCCGGATGACACAAGTATTGAAGATGTTCAATATCATTTGTACGTTCTGGAAAAAATCCGCAAAGGGCGTGATGACATTAAACAGGGACGTCACTACACATCTGAAGAAGCCAAGGAACGATTAAGCCGATGGTTCAAACCGTAACTTGGTCTAAAGAATCGCTGGATGATATAGACAGTATTGCTGAATACATAAGCCGGGATTCGCTTTACGATGCACCAGCGAAACCCGCAAGCTCTCCAAAAAATCAGAGCCAGCTGATAAATAAACAAGCAGGATAATAATATTCCCGGGCAACCCAGAGATTTATGGTGCGTAAAACGCACCCTATGCTGACTAGACGGATGGGTGCATAACACTTGTAAATTCATTTGGAGTTTCATTAAAGTAAGTACACCCATTGAAACCAAGCATAAAACACACATAACACTCCTAAGCGGCTTTATTCTTACTGATTCCAACCAATGGAATTAGTACCAGTGTTAAATAAATCGAGTTGAAAAAAACATTCGAGCCAACACCTGCCGCTATCGACCCGACACTGTCTATAATATACCAAAAAACCATGGCTAAAATTGTTGTACGAATAATTGACCTATTCCCCTCCCTAATAGCAGGAGCGACAATACCACCCAGAAAGATAGAGACAGCGCCTAATAACCCTGCCCCAATCGCTGATAGCCACATTGTATTTTTATCAAGTGGCGCAGATAAATTGTCAATGGGCCAATCAGCAAGATCAAGAATAAACCGTGATGGGAAATTAATGGTTGCGAAAGGGGCTAACCCCCAGAGAAGCGAGTAAATAGCAAAAACAACAGCGACAACCATCATAAATTTTGCTCGGGCATTTAACGACATACAAACTCCTAAAATAGAAAACTAAAGCTTAAAGTGTGCTGTAATACAAAACAATTACCTGCGAGGTAAGTGTTTTGTGAAAATATTTGAGATAATCGACAGATGAGTAACTCAATAGGGTGTATTTTGCGCAATTGGCGCAAACAGAAACGGTATAGCCAACTTCAATTAGCATTGGAACTGGATATTTCGAGTAAACATATTAGCTTTCTAGAAACGGGGCGCTCTACGCCAAGTAGAGAAATGATCCTTAAAATAGGAACGTTTCTGTTCTTACCTAAACGTGAAATAAACAGAGGTTTATACTCAGCAGGTTTTGCGCCTGTCTATACTGAGTTATCTATTGCGCATGAGGATTTAAAACCTATATTTAGTGCAATTGATCAAATGATTGCGAATCATATGCCTTATCCCGCTATTGTGCTGAATCAACATTGGGATGTTATAAAAGCAAATGACTCAGCAAAAAAAATATTATTTGATCTTGGCTTTGCTGAACACAAAAATTTAATTGAAGCATTAATTTCCGATGACCCAAAGACATCAAAAATTGTAAATTGGCATGAATCAGTTTTAGCAGTATTAATACGTTTAAGGTCTGAAATAAGTTTATTAGGTGGCTCTAAACGGCTAGAAGAACTAGAAAATAACTTAGCCTCGTGCCTAGCTCCAAATAATGGAATTCTTGCTAGCGATACCAATCAAGCTGTGTTATCAACAAAATTTCAATTAGCCGATTGTGTTCTATCATTTTTTTCCATCATTGCTCAACTAGGCACTGTTCAGGATGTCACTGTTAGTGAGTTTAAAGTAGAGTTGATGTTTCCGTCAGATGAAAAGACAAAAGAATATTATAAACAAAAAGTATAGATATTTTAAAAACAGCTCTAAACTCTAGCGGTATAATGCCACACTCAGTCCGGTAATATGTCCAATGTACCATCCACCTGGTTGTGAGGCTCATGCTCCAGAAAATCCTGGCTTTTCTGCTCGCTGCCGCCTGGTAACAAAAATGCGAGTGCTGCCATCACGGAATTGCCAACCTGATGAGGCGGATATTGGTAAAAAGACGCCCAGGCGTCGCAGCGTTTCTCATTGTAAATGTTGACATCATCGGGATGCAGGTCAAGCCATGCCAGGCGTACCGCGTAACCGATCAAAGCATCCAGCACGAGGTAATTATCCAGTCGCAATGCTGGATTGACACGCATAATCGCCACCAGGGCAGCCAGTGCTTCTACAGTAAGATGGCGATACTCGGGCGCCTGAATCTTACCGAGCAGATGATCGACGATGAACGCGAAATTTTTCTCTCCCGGTGTCATTTGTCCCTGAATAGTGGCGCTGTCGAGACAATTTTTTGAATTAAACCTGTCGCCAACAATAAGTCCCTTGCAATGCCCCAACAAGCTCCAGATGCCTGTAAAAAAGGCTTCGTCGACGCGAGTGACTACACCGTGGTGCTCTCGCCACCAAAGCCACCCCTTAGCATCTCGAATTCCCTGTGGGTCATCTTCCTGGGAAAATCGCACCCAGGTTAGATTGGTAAGATCACCCTGCTCTCCTTGCACATTGAGAGATTCGACGCTAACCAAAGCGTTTACCATACCCTGGTAACTCAGGAGCACTTCACGTAACCGTCTCAGTAAAACATTAGGCTTGAGTGCCATAACGTGATCCAGCGCTTCGTGCTGGGGAATGTGTTGCTGCCGCGCAATTTGACCGATAATCAATTGCAGCAGATGACCGGAACGCAGGGTCAACATGCCTTTGAACAGTCCGGGTTCACCTTTGAGCAACACTGCAAGATAAAGAACGATTTCCTGATTAAGGACATGTTCATATTCATTGTCACCGCAGAATTCGGTGATTTTTTGCAATATCTCGATATTACTCAGTGGCGTGGAAATCACGGCTTTGGAACTGTATGAACGCCCGACAGCCAACTGTTTTTGACGCATCACAATTTCGACTAATGCGTCTTCCAGTGTTTCATCATAGAGGCCCAACAATCCTGCCGCTTGACGAATGACTGGCCAAACGTTTGTCTCGGCGGCGGCGTCATATACCTGCTGCACCAACTGCCGCACGTTGCAAGCATATCCTGCCACACAAGACTCTGGACCAAGTTCTCGCCATAATATGCTGAGTAAAGCAATCTGCTCGTACACATTGCGACTGTGCAACAGGCGGGCACAAATTTTTTCTACATCTTGCTCCCCCTGCCAGTCGGGAAGTTGAAAAAGATTAAGCGGTTGAGTCAGCGCAGGATCGAAGCCGAGCAAACAATCTAGAGATATTTCCCGTCCTGCCTCATGCGGGGAAAGTTCGAATTCATGAATGAAGTCAATACGTTCTGCATTCGCATACTTGGCCAACTCAGTAATTACACCAACACGTACAGGTATGTCATTACAAGAGCCTGACTGCAGTTCCTGCATGCAGTGGAACAGCTGCGGCGCTGATTCATCTCTCAACATGGCCTCAGTGATAGACAAGGCGATCAGCGGACTGCCTGATTTATTCCAATGACGAGATAAATAAGCAATCTCTGCCTTGAATCGTTCCACCATTAAATTATCATCGAGAGTCAGGTAAAAATTATGCTCGTCTAAAGCCTGAGGTAAAAATAACACTTGCTCGCCATGCAGAATGTACAAATGACTGGTGGCAAGGCTACGCATCCGGCGAACCGGTCGCCCACTAAGTTTCAACTTAGCATTTGCCCCGACAAAACGAAAAGCTTGCCCGAGCTCATCCGCCGAACGAATCTCAATAGGTGCAGCTTGTGCAATCGTCTGCGATTGAATACCTTGCTCTGCCAACTCTGCTTGTACCGATTCATTAGCCGCAAGAGGCAACACCAAAACCTGAACTGCACGACTATGCCCAAGCCGATTACGCCGGTTCAGTGGGTCAATATCCGCCGCTGCCAGCAAACCGTCCTTGATCAATGCGCCGGTAATATGCAGGCTCTGCGCCCACACCAAGGGTACATTTTCATTCGGCAAGCGCTGCTGGCTGTGCGGCTGCTCTTTTTCGAGCTTAATCCCTTCTGCAGGAACGTAATAGAGCTCCGGCAGTAATTGCTGCCCATTCACCTCGACAAACAATTTCTCCAACATCATACTGTAGCGATCAACCTGCTCTTGATCGTTACGAAAAATACCGTCCAGCACCAGGTAAGTATAAAAAAGCGGCCATTCGGATTCAATCTGTTCGAACGCTTTCAGTTCCGATGGCTCATAATGTAATTGATCCGAATCCTCCAGCACAGTCTGATGACCATCGAGCAGGAATCGTTTGCAACCATACTGCCCACCGAGCTTACTAATAATCGTTTCGCGGGTGCGCTTGACTAATTCGAGGTCTTCAACCGCGAATGCAGGAAAGCCGATCACACTCAGCAACGCCGCGTCTGTCTCTTTAGAGTTGGACTCCCGCGGAAGCAGAAATTTCAGCGTGATACGCGCTCTGGCAATTTCATCGGGAACGACATGTACAACAGAACTTTGGCCACCGTCCAGCCCGAACAGGTTAAAGCCATCCATCGCTTCCAGCGCAGCCTTAGCCATGCCGATGGAACTTGCATTAAGTTCGGCAATGCCATGATTAATTTTATTGCCACGCTCCCATATTCCATAGTCCGGAGTGCGATAGGCCCGGCTAATATAGTACACAAGATTTTGCACGAAATTGACTTCGTCCAGCGTGAACACGATACGCAGACCAGAGGCGGTCATCTGCGCCAACATGAACAAGAACAGCGATGTGGCATCCAGTTGTAAATGTCCCCATTCCTGATCCCCTACTACTACATCGCCCGTATGCGTATCATATTTCGCATGCAGTGCATCATTCACATCCTGCGTATGTTTGAAGCGTTCGACCTTCTCTGCCTGCTTCATCATAGCCATCAATAAACCGCGCATCAACTTAACCACACTCTGCTGCAACGGGTAACTCCGATCCTCATCACCCTCGAATTTACGATAGGCCAATCCCAGACTCCATACAGCAAGAATGCTATAAACGTTATCACGCACCCAGGCATCGGTATAGTCACCGTGCGTCGTGATAGCGGTACTGGCGGGAAGTAGCCCGGTGACAGGGTTCTGTCGCGCAAGTATAATCGATTGCACCTGATCGTAATATCGATCCAGCAATTGTGCCTGTGCTTCACGATCTTGATTTTGATTTTGATTATTTTTTTCTGTCATTGATGGGGGAATAATGTGAAAACTCCTCAGATATTCATTGTATATTTTGTTACATCACCGTTCGGTGATCACTGGCTCATTAGTTAAGCACTTCGAAACACGGATAGAACTTTGCTATTATTGAACCTAGATTCCACAGTTGAACGTTTATAGGTCAATATAACATTATGAATTTATTAAATATATCAACTGCACCGCAGTTCACCCTTTCGGTGACTCACTGCAACTTGTATTGCACGCCCTTTTGCACTGCTTTGCTATACGAAATGACGCACACTACAAGCTGCTCAACTGTGGATTCTAGGTTGAACTATCGTGCACATCCAGCGAACAGTTTAAATCATTCAGACAATTGGGTTAAAAAAACATGCTTGCAATATTCCTAATAAATGGCACGATTATTATGCTCGCAGTGCTAATACACTATGAATTTTTATATAGAATGTCGATAGTTATTCCAAAAATGAAAATAAAACACCGCTTCAGAATCGTTGTTGGTGTTTTTGGCGCTTTAGTTGCCCATAGCATAGAAATATGGCTTTTTTCGATTGCCTATTATTTGATTCCGCAAGTTCAAGGTTGGGGGTATTTAGAAGGTAACTTTGATGGATCATTCATGGATTGCGTCTATTTTTCCTATACTACGTTTACTACCTTGGGTTTTGGAGATATAGAACCCCATGGTCATATAAGACATCTTGTTGGGCTGGAATCTCTAACCGGACTGCTTTTAATAACTTGGACAGCGTCTTTTTTATATTATGAAATGCAACGCCATTGGAACAATATATAATTAACCCGGATATTTCATGAATTATTCGGGTTAAGAAGCAAAATAGATTATCCCGGTAAATAATCCATAGAAAAGTGCGTAACCAACGAGTTAGGTGCATAACTAAAAAGGCAATAGAGCACCATAACTTTTAAAAATTGCATCCGTTGCATTCTCTTCGCCTAGGAGCCTGTCCGAGAATGGGATCCGTCGCGAGGGAAAACTGTTTTAGTGCAGATTTTTCGATCGTTTGAAGTTAATAGCCGTAGCTATTCACTGAAAAGGATCGGGAAATGTGTGCAAAACGGGTTTTCCGCAGCAGGTTCCCCATTCTCGGACAGGCTCCAAGCAGCGAAGAGAAGCTAAAATGAATATTGTTGTGTTGCTATGGCGCCAATTGAAAACTACTCAATACTTCATCGCAAGCTTGCTTGACCGTATCATCGGAGTCTTTGTCCATTGAACAGGTAAGCTCGTAGACGTTGCCATTGGCTTTCACAAACATCTTTTGCATCGGACTTTTCATCTTGCCGATTTTGCGCTCCAGCGTTAGCTGTCGGCTCTCATCCCCAAGACCTGCTTTTTCGCTCTCATCGAGTACTGACCAAGCCGTAGTGGCCGTTTTGATGCTGTTATCGATGTAACGTTGTAATGGTATTTTGTCACTAAGCTCACTGACTTCAACCTTCATGCGTGCAGACGGTCGGCCACTCCCAAGCAGATCCACAGTCATCAATGAAAATGTCACCGACGGCGATAAATTGTGAGATTTTTGCCATTTTTCATTGTAGTCAATAACAAATTTATTGCTAGCATCTGTATAAGTTTCCGCCATCACATTAGTACTGATAAAAAATACGCCGACAACGAATAAATAAGCCATATATCTAATAAGTTTTTTCATGATTTTTATCACTCGATACCTTTGAATAAACGTCCAGATTCGATACGATAAACTGTTTCCATATTAATTGCTAGCCCCTGATCATGGGTAACTATGATAAAACTGGTGGCAAATTCTTCATTCAGCTGTAACATCATTTCATAGACAATGTGCGCGGTTTTCTTGTCCAAATTACCCGTTGGTTCATCGGCCAATATACACTGTGGATTCGTTACCATGGCGCGTGCTACTGCCGCGCGCTGGCGCTCTCCTCCAGAAAGCTCACCCGGCTTGTGCCGCAAACGTTCACCAAGACCCACTCTGGATAACATGTCACCTGCTTTTTCACGCGCAATTGAGACGGCATCACCCCGTAATAACAACGGCATGGCGACATTTTCCAACGCACTAAATTCTGGCAATAGATGATGAAACTGATACACAAAACCCATATTTTTATTACGAAATTGACTTTTTTTTGCTTCACTCAGCCGAGTGATGTCAACCCCATCAACAACCACCTGACCGCTAGTCGGTTTGTCGAGACCGCCAAGCAAGTGTAATAAGGTGCTCTTGCCAGAACCGGATGCACCGACGATTGCAACTTTTTCCCCCTTGGCGACATTTAGGGTAATATCATGCAGAACATCAACACTGATTTTTGCTTCGCGAAAACCTTTATTCAGGTTTTTGCATTCAATAATGTTACTCGCCTTATTCATAACGTAACGCCTCTGCTGGTTGAATACGCGAGCCGCGCCACGCTGGATACAACGTTGCTAATAAACTCAGCATTAACGCCATACTGCTGATGGTGAAGACTTGATCCCAATGCAGATCGGAGGGAAGTTCAGAAATGTAATAAACTTCAGCGGACAAAAATTTAACGCCGAAGAGTTGCTCTAATGCTGGAATGATATTATCAATATTTAACGCCAACGTTACCCCGCCGAGTGTGCCAAGCAGTGTTCCGATAATCCCTATGACGGCACCTTGCACCACGAAAATTCCCATAACCGTCATCGGCGTAGCACCCAGTGTACGCAGAATTGCGATATCAGCTTCCTTGTCGACGACTGCCATCACCAGTGTCGAAACTAGATTAAATGCCGCTACCGCGATGATCAAACTCAGTATGACAAACATGGTGATTTTTTCTATTTTAACCGCGCGAAAAAAATTCGCATGCTGAGTCGTCCAGTCAGAGATGTAATATTCACCCGGTGTATTGGCAATCAAATCTCGGGTGACCTCTTGCGATTGAAACATATTCTCCAGTTTCAATCGAACACCGGTAACCTGATCACCCATACGAAACAGTTTTGCGGCATCTTCAATGTTGATTAATGCCAATGTGCTATCGTATTCATACATTCCCGCTTCAAAGACACCCACCACGGTAAATCGCCTGAGTCGTGGCATCAGGCCAGCGGGTGTCACATTGGCTTGCGGCACAATCAGTGTGACTTTGTCACCTTCAAAAACACCTAGTGCTCGCGCTAAGTCTTTACCTAATATAATGCCGAAATCACCTGGCTGCAGAGACGCCAAATCACCAAACAGCATCTTCTCTCCTACTTCGGAAACCGCGGGCTCTTCACTGGGAATGATTCCTCGTATCAATGTGCCATTGACTTGTTGGCCGAAACTCAACATGCCTTCCGCTTTAATATAAGGTGCATAGCCAATGACTTCCGGGTGCTGTGAGGCAGACTTAGCAACGGCTTGCCAATCGCTGAGCCCACCACCTTGCCCTTGAATGGTGGCATGTGCCGTCATGCCTAAAATACGTTCGCGCAATTCTTTTTCAAAGCCATTCATCACGGAAATAACCGTGATTAACGCCGTTACACCAACGGCGATGCCGAGCATCGAGATCAGCGTGATAAACGATATATAGTGATTACGCCGTTTGGCACGGGTATATCGTAGGCCGATATAAAACTGAAGTGGTTTAAACATAGCGCTCTTTAAAAACCTAAAAGCGGCATTATACGCAATTCACAATGATTTTTCTCAGTTCTGACAAACCACCCAAATACTTGACTCGACAAGAAAATAAAGCCAATGAAAGATCGATTTTTAATCGACGATATCGGCTACATCAGCATATTTTCGGGTATCATTCTTTTTTAGCAGGATTCGAGTATTTTCTATACATTGATTGTCTAAAACGGCAGTTTCTGCAATGACCTCAGACACAATCTCGGCCACGACAACAGGCGCATAGAATATAAATTGATAATCACTGATACTGAAAGACTGACCATGCTGCAGGATGTGAATGCTTATTCGATCATCATTAACAAGCGTTCCATTTGTGCTGCTTAAATCATGCAAATAATAGTTATTACTTTGCGATAAAATTTGCGCGTGTTTGCGGCTGACTTTATGACTGTTCAATTGAATATCGTTGTTATCTTGCCGACCAATCGTCAATTCGCCTTTTTGCAGTGAATACTCCCCCACCACTCTGCCCCCTTGCCTCAATTGTAACTTTGCCTCACCTGGCTTGGCATCATTATTTTCACGAAATTTAGTGGCATTTTCATGGCGACCAAAACGCTTTTCATACGTCTGCCATTGCAGTTCATTGGCGGCCACTTGCACTACCCATGAGTCGACTTGTGGTAATTTTTCTACATAACAAACCATTAATGCATAATCACAGAGTATATTTATCAGCCGCAATCGACCACCAGTGAATTGATAAATATCATTGTAAGCTTCCTGCGAAAATAAATCGGTTTCAGTTGCACCCGCAATGGATAATCGATGTTTGATATATGGCTCAACATCGATCAAATCCAGTGCGTTAATATGCGTTCTTAATCGAACTCGTTGTAAAAAGTGCTCCATACCAGAATCATCAAGGCTGCTATTCAAATATGGCTGAGCAACCATGACAATGTTGAGTAACTTTTGCTGCCTGCGCTCCAGGTTAGATAAATAAAGAATGTGCTCAAGCACTTCTTTTTCAAGGTTTTGTGCTTCGTCAATAATAAGAAAAACCTTTTTCCTACTGTTTTGACGCTGGACTAAATAACGTCGACATTCATTCAACATCGTGACTTTGTTAAGCGGCTCGACAACCAGACCTATCTCAAGCAACAATGATTGTAAAAACTCCAGACTATTCAATTTAGTTGCTTGAATAGTGATCAAAATATTGTTCGGCTCGGCATTATCTAGAACGTTATTGATTAAGGTTGTTTTACCCGTGCCGATTTCACCAGTAATTACCACAAAACTGTCCTGAACATTCATCGCATATTCCAGATACGCGTTAACTTTTTGATGGTTTTTCGTCAAAAAAAGGTAACGAGGATCAGAAACCAGACAAAACGGGAATTCTTTGAGCTTGAAGTAGTCGAGATACATGAGCGATTCCCCCTAATATTAAGATTATTACGATACAGAATAACCTGGATTACGCGTTAATCCCTGTGATCTATCCCACAGAAACCTGATTGATTCAAACTCAACGAAGGCTTAATAAAAGGGGGATTTGTAGTCCAATCATTTGGCTAGCAGACACATTTGGCCTATACTACGCAGCTCCCAAAGTATAGGTCTGCGATGAACCCTAACATTCACAATTTACACCCCTACCCGTTTGAAAAACTGAACAAATTAAAAGCGGGTGTTACGGAAAATGACAGCCTGAGTCACATCGCCCTTTCCATTGGCGAACCAAAACACGCAGCGCCTGACTTTGTTCTCGAAACATTAAAAAAAAACCTTGGCAGTATTTCACAGTACCCAATGACCAAGGGCAGCGATGAACTCAGGCAATGCATTGCACAGTGGCTAACTCAGCGATTTCAGTTGGGAAATTGTGCACCAGACCCTGATCGTCATGTCTTGCCAGTCAATGGCACACGAGAAGCGCTGTTCGCTTTTGCACAGGCGATAATTGATCCCAGTAAACAACCGCTGGTACTGGCGCCCAATCCTTTTTATCAAATTTATGAAGGGGCGGCGATTCTGGCAGGCAGTGAGATCAAATATTTGAATACCACTGCAGAAAATGACTATATTCCAGAGCTGGATAAGATTGATGAAAAAACCTGGCAACGTTGCCAGCTTATGTACATCTGCTCACCGGGCAACCCTACTGGCAAGGTGTTGGATGAGAAATATCTCACGCAGTTAATTGCATTAGCCGATCGTTATAACTTTGTCCTGGCGGCGGATGAATGTTATTCCGAAATTTATCCCGATGAAAACAATCCACCCGTTGGATTATTGCAAGTTTGCGCGAAGCTCGGCCGTCATGATTTCAAAAACTGTGTGGTCTTTCACAGCTTATCCAAGCGATCTAATTTACCCGGACTTCGCTCAGGGTTTGTCGCAGGGGATGCTGATATTTTAAAACAGTTTCTGCGTTACCGAACCTATCACGGCTGCGCCATGTCAATGCCATTTCAAGCAGCGAGTATTGCCGCCTGGAGTGATGAGTTACACGTTAAGAATAATCGTGAGTTGTACCGCAATAAATTTACTGCTGTGCTTGATATATTAACCGATGTAATGGATATCTCAGCACCCGACGCCAGTTTTTATCTATGGCCCAATACCGCCATGGATGACGAAGTTTTTGCCCGTAAATTATTTGCGCAAGAGAATGTCACGGTACTTCCTGGTAGTTATTTGTCTCGACCCGCAAACAATGTAAACCCAGGGGCTAAACATGTACGTCTGGCATTAGTTGCTGAACTGAAAGACTGCATTGACGCAGCACAACGCATTAAACGATTTATACAATCATTATAATTAAGTGGAGTAAAACATGAGTGATTTAGCGAATATTATTGAAGAAGCCTTTGAAAGAAGAGCGGACATCACCCCAAAAACTGCCGATGCACAAACAAAACAAGCCGTGCAATCAGCGATTGAAATGCTAGACAAAGGCGAAGCCCGCGTTGCAGAGAAAAAAAATGGCGACTGGGTGGTTAATGAATGGTTGAAAAAAGCCGTACTGCTTTCTTTTCGTATTGAAGATAATCAAGTCATGTCCGGTGGCTGCACGCAATACTATGACAAAGTGCAAACTAAATTCGCCAATTATAGTTCACGTGATTTCATCGAAGGCGGTGTTCGAGTAGTACCACCTGCCACAGCACGCAAAGGTTCTTTCATTGCTTCCGGCGCAGTACTGATGCCCTCATACATCAACATTGGCGCTTATGTCGATAGTGGCACGATGGTAGATACCTGGGCAACGGTTGGTTCTTGTGCACAAATCGGTAAAAATGTTCATTTGTCTGGCGGCGTCGGCATCGGTGGTGTACTCGAACCATTGCAAGCTACACCCACTATTATCGAAGATGATTGTTTCATTGGTGCGAGATCAGAGGTGGTTGAAGGGGTAATCGTTGAACAAGGTTCCGTGATTTCTATGGGTGTTTACCTTGGCCAAAGCACCAAGATTTTCAATCGTCTAACAGGCGAGATTACTTACGGTCGTATTCCAGCAGGTTCCGTGGTGGTTTCTGGCAATCTGCCTTCTAAAGATGGATCATACAGTTTGTATTGCGCTGTTATTGTTAAACAGGTTGATGAGAAAACACGTGGCAAGGTTGGGATTAATGAGCTGTTGAGAGATATTTAATAGCGGCTTTCGCGAGAGACGCCGTGAATATCTCCCTGTAGGCTTAACGGCGGCTTTCATGCCGCCGACACTCTCGCCAACTCTCTCACCAGCCATTGCCATCACGAACGGTGGTTATGCGTGATTCTGTTTTTTTTTGCCGAAAGCCCCGACAGGTTAGGAGCCCCGAGAGTTTAGGCGCCAACCTACAAAATTTGAAACCCAAAAGATAAAAGCATGATTATAATTTACGGTATTAAAAATTGTGACACGATGAAAAAAGCCTTCAAATGGTTGGAAAAAAATAATATCGATTACAACTTTCACGATTATAAAAAACAAAGTCTTGATGAAAACACATTAAACCAGTGGCTAAAAAATGTATCCTGGGAAATTCTGCTGAATAAACGTGGAACAACTTATCGTAAACTAGCAGACGATATAAAAAACAACATCAATGAAAATTCCGCAAAACACATCATGTTGGAAAACCTTTCAATTATTAAGCGGCCCGTACTTGATATAGAAGGTAAAATAATAGTAGGTTTTAACGAGACAGAATATGCCGAACATTTTAAATAATGCCAAACGTAACTGCTCAGCGTGTTTAGATTTTGTTTCAGATCGAGGCGTTTCCGCACGGAGAGAGGGCGCATATACAAATATGTAACCTATTGAGTACGAAAACAACGCTGATATGGAACAAAAGATGAATACGCTGAGCAGTTACCCACTCACTTTTTGAATCAACATCATACTACAGGCCCGACAATGTCAGATACCTTAGAACTTGCTAAAAACCTTATCGCTCGCCAATCAGTGACGCCTGAAGATGCTGGCTGCCAGGAGCTTATGATTAAACGCTTGGAAGCGCTCGACTTCAAAGTAGAACGCTTGCGCTTTGAAGATGTTGATAACTTTTGGGCGCGTCGTGGCGATCAAGGCCCAGTCATTGCTTTCGCCGGTCATACCGATGTGGTGCCAACCGGGCCAGTGGCAGATTGGAAATTTCCACCCTTTGAACCCACTATAGACGGCAACTTGTTATATGGTCGAGGCGCGGCTGATATGAAAGGCAGCCTGGCGGCCATGCTGACAGCTTGTGAACGTTTTGTGAAAAAAAATCCGAAGCATAACGGCTCGGTCGCTTTTTTGATTACCTCCGATGAAGAAGGACCAAGCATTAATGGCACCGTCAAGGTTGTAGAACATTTAGAGAAACGCAACGAAAAAATAGACTACTGTTTAGTTGGCGAGCCATCGAGCACCAACAGACTTGGCGATATTGTCAAAAATGGCCGCCGCGGATCACTAAATGGCAAACTGATCGTAACCGGCATGCAAGGTCATGTCGCCTACCCTCACCTGGCAAAAAATCCTGTACACCTTGCGGCGCCAGCATTGGCAGAGCTCTGTTTACAAGAATGGGATCAAGGTAATGAATTCTTCCCGCCAACCACTTTTCAAATCTCCAATATCAATGCCGGTACCGGTGTCACGAATGTGATTCCCGGCAAGCTTGAAGTATTAATCAATTTTCGCTTTTCCACAGAAGTGACGCAAGAAGAATTGCAGCAACGGGTACAGGCTATTTTTGATAAACATCAGCTGAATTATCACATTGACTGGCTACTTTCTGGCAGTCCGTTTTTAACCCAACCCGGTGAGCTTGTCGCTGCGGTACAAGCCGGGGTCAAAAGCATCATGAGCTCTGATGCCGAGTTATCAACCTCTGGTGGCACCTCAGATGGACGCTTTATCGCGCCCACTGGTGCACAAGTGGTAGAGCTGGGACCGATCAATGCGACAATTCACCAAGTGAATGAATGCGTAGATGTAGATTCCCTGGATCAACTGTCGTTGATTTATGAAAAAATGCTGGAAAACTTACTGACCTGATTATTCTTGGTTTTGTTAGAGATATGAACCTACTTTACTGAAACATTGTTATGTGAGAACAAAATAACAATAAAAAAAGCCCCGATTGATGAGTATCAAACGGGGCTTTTTTATTATTTAAGCAACACACCAAGTAGTCGTTAAATCTATTCTAATACGTGATTGATCACCAAATTTACGGGTGAACCACCCACCACTTTAACTGCACTACTGAGCACTTCCAAATCGCCCGGCTGGGGCATTGCGTTGCCAGTTTTAGATACTCTCGCTCCGATAATAACATCGGTTACAGATGACAATTTCATTGATGGATTCATTGCCAATGAATCGTCAAGCGTAAAATCAAAAGGAATGTCTTTCACCTGTTTGCGAATAATCGCCAAAGGCATTCTAGGCCCAGTGGCGGCACGTGCGAAAACATAAACAGTGTCTTCAGGCAATGCCTGAGCTGCGACTGCTCCACCCAGTGCGACACTGCCTTGCACCCTGGCATCGACCACCGGAACTTCTGCTTGTTCCGTAGGCGATGCTGGCGAACTCGGTGCGCTTGATTGCGTTGTCATTGGCGCCATGCCCATCAAACCGCGAACGTCATTAAGGTTTGCTAAAACCTGCCCTTTTTCTTGCGAGTCAGCAGGTAATGCAGCATACAAACGCTCCCAATATTTTAGCGCGACAGGATATTCTCGATTTTGATATCCTGCGGTTCCCAATAACCAAAGTGATTTGATGTGAGTTGGATCAATCTCAACCGCTTGCTCCAGAGCCTGTACTGCTTGCACCGTTAGTTCTCGGTTAGAAGCCATCGCGATGGCATCGGCATAACTAGACAGTACATCGGCGCTTTGTGAACCACCTAAAGGTAAAGCCTTTTCATAAGCGTTCACTGCATCAGCATAACGCTTTAAAAACTGATAGGTACGCGCCAGCATAAACCAGCTTTCTCCGTCGCTCGGATCATCTTTAAGTTTTGTCTCTAATTGAACCACCATGTTATCGATGGATTCTTTTTCGTTGTGCTTCTGTTGTGCAATCCTGACTTCTTCTGGAATGGATTCGGGATCGATTCCCTCAACACCCGCACCCCAGGTGCTATACAAAACAACAGAACTCACGGGAATTGCAATCGCAACAAGTATTGCTGATATTCGCCCTGCCAGAGGTGAGGAGCTACGTCTTTGCTCGGCATCGAGCTTTTCCGCTTTACCGACATCTTCCAGCAGGTTTTTTTCTAAATCAATTTTTGCCGCGTCATATTGCTCTTGAGCAATGACACCATTTTTTAAATCATTTTCCAGTTCCTCAAACTGACCTTTAAATACGCCAACGGTAAGGTCTTTACGAGCAAGCGTTGTACTAACAGTATGTTTTTTCAATAATGGTGGTAATAAAAAGACAAGCGATATGATAATAAAAATGACAACAGCAGCCCAAAACAACAACATTTATTTATCTCCGCTTTCTTCTAAAATTCGTTTCGCACGTAAATGATCTTCTTCACTGATCGATTCCGATTCAACGGTGACTACTTCATTTTTCCTGATATTGATGTAGCGAAAAAGCAAAACACCGCCCAGCAGTAAAAATAGCAAGGGACCTGCCCATAACAGCATATTTTTAGAATCCATTGCCGGCTTGTAACGTATGAAATCACCATAACGAGCGACCATGTATTCAACAATTTGCTCATCTGATTTGCCGGCGTATATTTGAGTACGGATTTGTTTTCGTAAATCATCCGCCAAACCGGCTTTAGAATCGTATATAGTCTGATTTTGACATTTCAAACAACGTAGCTCTGAAGCCACTGCCTTGAAACGTTCTTTAATTGCCGGATCCTCATTCAACTCTGCTTCACCCGCATGAGCAAAGCCAAATCCTGACACTAGTAAAAGTAAAGGGAAAAGGAATAAAAATACTCTCATCCTCGCAACTCCTGTATTTTCGGCATAATTATTTCTTTCCAATCTTTTCGAGAGACCGGGCCAACGTGTTTGTAACGTATGACTCCCTGCTTATCAATCAAGAAGGTTTCTGGCACACCATATACACCAAAATCAATTCCGACAAAGCCATCTAAGTCTGCAGCACTAAGCGCATAAGGGTTACCGAGTTCAGTGAGCCATTGTTTCGCATTGCCCGCTTCATCTTTGTAGTTCAAGCCGTACAACGGCACATCCGTTGTACGGGCGATTTCCATGAACAATGGATGCTCTGAACGGCAAGCTTGACACCAGGAAGCCCAGACATTCAGCAACCAGACTTTGCCCTTCATATTTTCCGGAGAAAAAGTTTTCTCCGGGTTATGCAATTGCGTCAACTGAAAACTCGGAGCCGGTTTATCGATCAGCGCTGACGGCAATATCGATGGGTCCTTTTGTAGGCCCACAAAAAAGAAAACCGACAATGCCGCAAAGACAAAAAGCGGTGCCAAATAACGTATCATTAAGCTTTACCCTCTGTCGATGCTTGGACAGATGCAGGTATTTTTGTGTCTGTATCATCGGTCGAAGCCAGATCTTCATCTGTCTTCTTTTTCTTGCGCGAAGTAATCCGGTAACGTCGATCACTGATTGCTAAAATACCACCGAGACCCATCAACGTGCAGCCGGCCCAAACCCAATCTACAAAAGGTTTAACATAAACCCGCACACTCCAACCACCACGACCTACCGGCTCGCCGAGTGACACATACAGATCGCGGAAAAAACCCGTGTCAATAGCCGCTTCTGTCATCACTTGTTGTTGCACGTTATAAAAACGTTTTTCGGGAAATAACGTAGTCACCATCACTTCATCTCGGGTGACAATCACACGGCCTTTTTCGGAAATGTAGTTGGGACCCTGTTCTTCACTAACGCCATCAAACCGAAACAAGTAACCTCCTACTTCAATAGTGTCACCGATATCCATGCGGACGTCTTGCTCTTCTTCGTAACCGTTGACAAATGTTACGCCGATAATAAACACCGCCACACCTAAATGCGCTAACTGCATACCCCAATAGCTACGTGAAATCGTCCCGATAGATGTACCTGTTTGTGATTTCAGCTTAATGCGATTAATCATACCGGTAAAAACGGAAGCGGCAATCCATGCTGCCATCAACACACCCATGCCGATCATAATCGTCCATTTACCCATGATGAGAGGCACGAGTACAGCAGTCACGATGCTAACTGCTGCGGCCCATTTCAATTTAGTAAAGATGTCAGGTATATCCGCTTTTTTCCATCGAGCCATGGGGCCGATTCCCATAAAGAATACTAAAGCGGTCATTATTGGCACAAACACCATATCAAAGTACGGTGGACCAACGGATATTTTACCCATGCCCAAGCCGTCGATGATCAGCGGATATAAGGTTCCAAGCAGTACTGCCCCACAGGCAACAATGAGTAATACGTTGTTGGTAAGTAACAAAGTCTCGCGAGAGAGCATCGAGAACCGGCCACCCAAGCCAACTTTTGGTGCTCGCCAAGCATAAAGTATCAATGAACCGCCAACAACGACGATCAAATAAATCAATATGAATAAACCACGATCAGGATCACTGGCAAATGAATGCACGGAGGTCAATACACCGGAACGAACGAGGAATGTGCCTAACAAACTCAAGGAGAATGTACAAATTGCGAGCAAAACTGTCCAGTTTTTGAAACTACCACGTTTCTCTGTCACCGCTAAAGAATGAATTAATGCCGTACCTACTAGCCAAGGCATAAAGGATGCATTTTCTACCGGATCCCAAAACCACCAGCCGCCCCAGCCTAATTCATAATAAGCCCACCAGGAACCGAGTGCGATGCCTAAAGTTAAAAACACCCATGCAACGGTTGTCCACGGACGTGACCAACGCGCCCAGGTGGCATCCATCTTTCCGCTAAGTAACGCGGCAATCGCAAATGAAAAGGCCACTGAAAATCCCACATAACCCATGTAAAGCATGGGAGGGTGAATTGCCAGACCAAAATCTTGTAACAAAGGATTCAAGTCTTTGCCGTCCATTAACGCAGGCAATACCCGGTCAAATGGATTTGAGGTCATGGTCATGAAAAGATAAAAACCCAAAGCAACAAAACCCATCACACCTAAAACTCGAGCAACCATGTCGAGCGGCAATTTACGGCTGAATATAGACACCGCAAAACCCCAGCCTGACAACATAAGCATCCACAATAACATCGAACCTTCATGACCGCCCCATACCGCCGAGACACGGAAAAGCAATGGTAATTGGGAATTAGAATGGTTGGTGGCGTATAACACCGAAAAATCATGATTAACAAATATGCTCACCAAGCAGCCGAATGAAATGACAACAAAGAAGAACTGTAACTGTGCAGCGGGTCTGGCTAGCGACATCAAGGCAACATTACCTCGGGCCGCACCAAAAATCGGGAATATCATTTGAACAACGGATATTACCAGTGCCATTATTAAGGCAAAATGCCCAATTTCTGGAATCATTATATTGTTCCCCCTTCAGCTTTTTGCTGTTGTTTGACTTTTTCTAATGCATCTGCAACTTCGGGTGGCATATATGTTTCATCATGTTTTGCCAATACCTCGCTAGCCACGAAGTTACCTTCTCCATTAAAGGCGCCCTGCGTGACCACCCCCTGACCCTCTCTGAACAAATCAGGCAATATACCAACGTAAGTCACTTGCACGTCTTCAGCATTGTCCGTTACCAAAAAATGAACCGTTAGACCATCATTTTCCCGCTCCAGTGAGCCTTCTTTAACCAAGCCACCCAATCGAAAACTGGCATTAACCGGCGCTTCTTTCGCCACTACTTGACTCGGACTGAAAAAAAACTGCATGTTACTGTTCACTGCGTTGAAAATTAAGGTTGCAACCACCGTTAATGCTGCAACGCCACCCAGTACCAATGCTAAACGCTTGTGTCTCTGTTTCATGATAACTACTCTCTATTCAATTTAGCTGCGCGAAAAATGCTGTGTAATAACGATCGCTTTTTATTCATCACCAGTAGCAATTCAATAAGAATGAAAGCGGCTGTCACACCGTATGATCCCCATACAAAAAACGCGTAGCCTCCCATGGCAAAGAACTCAGATACACTCATTTGCCGTCCCTCAATAGTTCCTGCACCCATGATGCATTTTTTTCTTTTTCTAAAATCTCATTCCTGACACGCATCAACGCGATGCCGATAGAATACATCCAAAATGCAAAGGTCATTAATAACATGGCCGTAAACATCGTTGCCGCCATGGTAGGTGCAGAATCTATACTAATGGACGCTCCCTGATGCAAAGTGTTCCACCATTTTACAGAAAAATATATAATTGGTAGATTTATGACCCCAACAAGCGCTAATAGTGCGCTTGCTCTAGCCGCTCTTTGCGGATCATCTATTGCCGCCCGTAGCGCAATAAAGCCAAAATACAAAAATAATAAAATCAACTCTGACGTTAAACGCGCATCCCAAACCCAATATGTGCCCCAGGTGGGTTTGCCCCAGAGGGAACCTGTCCATAAAGCGATAAAAGTGAATATTGCACCTGTGGGGGCGATCGCTCCGGCCATCATATCCGACAAACGAGTACGCCAAATCAGACCAATCGAGGCATAAATGCACATAACAAAATAAAGCCACATTGACATCCAGGCCGCTGGAACGTGAATAAACATGATGCGATAGCTTTCGCCCTGCTGATAATCAGTCGGCGCGACAAAAAAACTATAGTAGAGACCAATAATGGTGAGGATTAAACCGGAGATCATAAACCAGGGAATCATTTTACCGGCGGTCGGGTAAAATGTTTTCGGTGATGACCATTGTAACCAATATGCTTTTGTAAATATTTTCATTGCTTAATCTATTGTTTAATCTTTTGCTTAATCTAGCGATATTCTCAGAGCGGCGGCAGCACCAATGGGTGCCAATAACATTGCTGCGACTAAGAAAGCACCCAAAATTGAAAAATGTGCTTCAACACCTAAACCCGTGCGTGCAGATTCTACTGCGCCGCTCCCAAAAATAAGTACTGGTATATAGAGAGGGAGTATTAACAAAGATAATAATACACCGCCTCCTCTTACCCCGAGGGTAAGCCCAGCACCGACAGCACCTATCAAGCTCAGGACTGGTGTCCCAATCAACAAGGTGAGTAACAGTATGACAATACTATCTGAATCTAAGCCCAACTGCATACCTAAAACAGGCGATATTAATACCAAAGGCAAACCCGTTAAAAACCAATGGCTCATAATTTTACCAAACACAATCACTGCTAATGGCTGTGATGAGATAACTAATTGCTCTAAAGTGCCATCGTGGTAGTCATCGGCAAACAGTCGATTTAACGACAACATGGAAGCAAGCAATGCGGCCACCCACAACACTCCCGGAGCAATGATAGCCAACGTATTTTTTTCTGGCCCAACCCCGAGTGGAAACAGGCTGACTACAATAACAAAGAATAACAAGGCCGTCAGCACTTCTGACTTGCGACGCATAGCGAGTACCATATCCCGCCAAATGACCCAACGCAGCAATGCGATCATAGTTCTGCCTGCCCTAGGTCCAGTATCCGCTCATCAACGTCCGGGATGCTGAAGTCCTGATGCGTTGTCAATACAATCATGCCTTGCCGACTCAGATGATGCGCCAACACGGTTTGCAACATGGTCACCGCCCTAGTATCCAGAGCAACAAATGGTTCATCTAATATCCAGAGTTTCGCTTTGCTTACCAACATTCGCGCCAATGCCACACGCCGACCTTGCCCCTGTGATAATGCCCGTGCGGGTAAATCCTCACGGCCTTTCAAACCTATTTGACCCAATGCATTCCAGGCCTCTTCTTCACTAATCTCTAAGCCATTGAAAGCACTATTGATACGTAAATTTTCCAACGCCGTCAAGTCGCCTTTGATACCCGGCAAATGGCCAATATACAGCATATCTTGTTGATATTCGTCGCGCAGTTTGCGGATATTTTCGCCATTCCACTGGATCTGACCTTCTGCGGGCAACATTAATCCAGTGAGCATGCGTAATAAAGATGTTTTACCGCTGCCATTGGCCCCTCTCACATGCAACAAATCGCCTGCTGTGACGCTAAAACTTAAATTCGTAAACAAGGTACGGTCGCCGCGCACGCACTCTAGCTCAATGCTTTCAAGCACCTAACGGACTCCATAATAAGGGGGAATACAACTCAGCATGTTCTTCTTATATGCGCTCTAAAAAATCCAACGCGAATGTTATCACTTACCTGGGATTGTAACCAGTCAAATTCTGAACGTGGCGTTTAATGCCCATTAAGTCATTGATAGTTTAAAGGTTTAGCGGGCACAATGAGATCTTCCGAAATTAAATATTCCGGTATCGAAAATACCTTTTCTGCACAAATACGCAAACTTGTGCAGAATTAATCGCCATGTTACTAGGAGGGCATCAAGCTATTTTATTGACAAAATAATCTTTATGCAGACCACATTCGCGGCTTTCTTTATCTTCCCACCACCAACGACCCGCGCGCTCATCTTCTCCAGGTTGAATGGCACGAGTGCATGGCGCACAGCCAATGCTCGGAAAGCCTTTGTCATGCAGTTCGTTATAAGGTACATCGTATTCTTTAATATAGGCCCAAATATCTTCTACTGACCAATCCAGCAGAGGGTTGCATTTTTTGACATTAAATTGCTCGCTAAACTCAAACACTTCCATATCCTGGCGGGTCACTGATTGCTCACGGCGCAACCCGGTAAGCCACAAATCCTTGCCAGACAAAGCGCGCTTTAACGGGCTGACCTTGCGAATATTGCAGCAGGTTTTACGAAAATCTATTGAATCATAAAAAGCGTTGCTGCCATTCTGATTAACGAATGATTCCACCTCAGTAGCATCGGGGAAGTATATTTTGAAATTCAGCGCATACTGATGCTGAACTTTATGCATCAGTGCATAGGTTTCTGCGGGTAAACGACCCGTATCAATGGAGAATACTTCGATGGGCAACTGAAAGCGATGAACCACATCGGTTAACACCATATCTTCAACGCTCAAACTCGAAGATAAAACCATATGAGAGTAATCTTGACTCAAATTTTTCATTAAGCCAACAAGTTCATTTTGTTTATCAACATTGCTCATTCTCTTCCCCTATATTCATTAATTCAACATGGGTTTGGCCGATTATTCTAATAACCTTCTGGCTTGCTCAAACACGCAATATAATGCGGATTGCTTTCCTCTACTGAATCCAACACGAACCCAACCTGCTGCAAACCATTTACAATAATTCGGGCGTGATTATCATTATTTAATAAAATTTTGACTGCCTGCCCTTCCTGCGCATTTCGTAACGCTTTTTTGGCCATCAGGTATTGTAATGGACCCGAATCAAGGCTCAAGTCGACTTCACCCGCCACGTTCAACCCAAGTGCGACACGACTAACGCCGTTCAGTGATACTGACAAATTATTCGTTGACACGATGTTATTATCCCCTAACTTTCACTAAAAAAATCATCACCGCACTCTCACATACGGGCGCGCGGGCGAATATAAATCGAAAGAAGAAAGTATAATCACCATCTATTATAAATTAAAATAATATATTATAATTTGTTTATATTATTTTCTATATAATAAAGAGCATAACCAATGAATGTAAAACAGCTACGCCTAGTCTGTGAAATGGTAAAAAATGGTTATAGCGTCTCACGCACCGCAGACGCCCTATTCACATC
>CALZHW010000032.1:24682-27803 GCA_945787125.1 uncultured Ectothiorhodospiraceae bacterium | reverse complement strand
GAGCTGATCGTCACCGCGCCAGGAACCCGCACTAAAACCCGGGTTATCGGCACCCGAACCGGGTTCGTTGATCATACTGTCAATTGCCATTGTGCCATCATGACAAGACAAACAGCCGATGGAAACTGAACCGACATCCGCCACTTGCGCGTCGAACGTACTTGTACCCAATTGATCGTAAGTTGAATATGCAGAGGCAGAATTTAATCGCCTATTCCACAATGGCACTGCAGCATTAGTATTGGCACCATGTGGAGTATGACAAAAAACGCAGATTTCAGCTGTACCGGTAAATTGGTTGCGTTCTCCGCCATTAGCGCTCGTGCCTGTACCGGTGATCCCCAGGTTATGCACAGATTCAGCAATACCCGCATTTGCTGCCGGCACGGCAAACAATACAAACACAGAACTGATTAACCATTTGTGTATGCAGGCTTTACCGAATTGGGCTGCCCTCATCCCCTTCCCCTTACTCTCTCAAATAACATATTCATAATCAATTCAGGCCATTTAGCTATTTCTCTGCCCTCCCTTGGATCTGTTTTAACAGATAGACAGAAAAACGTGATGCCTTCCAAAAAAGATATTACTCTAGACGACATAGCAGGGTAACGCAAGACTGAATGCCAGGTTTTTCTAACTACCAGGGTTGTTTTATTGAGCAAAAATCTATTTTGAGTGTTATTTTTTAAGGCTGACTCCTGGTCAGCTTTTATTCGCCATGCGCATTCCCATTAATTGGCCAGCAAACGCCTTATTTCTTTCGCGTAATTTAACTTAGTTTTGTTAATGCTTTCATCACTGCTCATCATCGCCCAATAAGCGAAACACCTCGATTTTCTGGCGAATCTGATCGACCACATATATGCGATTAGTTTCATCCACAGCAATGCCAGCGGGCAACATATACTGTCCCGGCAAATCATCACCACCGCCGCGACCAACATATGTCAGAAGCTGTCCCGTCACATCAAATATCTGGTAATTCTGGTAGGCTGAGTCGGTGATAAATACATAACCTTGCTGACTTACTGCCAACCCTCTAGGGCGAGCAAAATTCCCCAGGCCTTTGCCAAGCTTACCCCAGCTATCAAGGTAATCACCTTCTGGAGAAAATATCTGCACCCGAAAATTACCCGAATCCAACACAAATACTCTGCCGTCATTCGCCACACTGATTTGCGCTGGGTGATTAAATTCACCATTACCCATACCGCGTGTACCGACAGTTTTCAGCAATTTGCCGTCCGCTGCATAAACCTGAAACCGATGACTTGCTGAATCCACTCCGCCACGATCCAACGCATATATCTGCTTATTCAGTGGCGAAACAGCGACATCAATCAGGCGAGAAAAGTCTTGCGGCATACCTATTATTGCGAGGTAATGGCCTTGTTTGTCAAATTTTACAATTTGCTTCAAACCCGCATCGGCAACATAGATATTTTGTCCAGCATCGAGCGCAACCCCCAAGGGTTTCACCAAGATTGCTTGCCCACGCCAGCCGATGGCAAATAGCTTTTTCCTCGGCAAGTCAAAAACATGTACCGCTGATAATAAGGTGTCTGAAACAACCACGAGACCTTGGCTAACCGCAATATCATACGGCTTGACCAGCCATTGAGTTCGATTGCCGGTGATAGTTGCGGCATTGGTTGCAAGTGCCTGCAGCCGACTTTCAGTATCAGGCAAAGCAACGCTGTTTGAATCACGCAAAGTTGCTTCGTAAACCAGCCGGGCAGTGTCCGGCGGAGGCGGCCAATAGAGCTTAGTCCTTTGCCCACTTGGTCCCGCAGCACACCCAGCTAACAACGTTATAACAACCCAGAAAGCCAATAAGCGCATAAATATCAGTAGCTAACCCGCAGGCAGACTAGGAGCCTGTCCGAGAATGGGAGTCGTCGCGAGGGAAGTTCATTTTAGTACAGTTTTTTCGATCGTTTTCGGTTAATAGCCATAGCTATTCACTGAAAAGTATCGGGAAAAGTGTGCAAAATGAGCTTTTCGCAGCAGGCTCTCCATTCTCGGACAGGTTCCTAAGAGTCTAAGGTTAATTACGGGCTTTCGCCAACTCTGCGCGCATTAAATCAATTGTCGCCTTGTAATCCGGGGTATTGAAAATAGCTGAGCCTGCCACAAAGGTATCTGCACCTGCTTGAGCGATATCTCGAATATTATCCACTTTGACACCGCCATCGACTTCCAGGCGAATATCATAACCACTTTCATCAATTAATTTACGTGCTTCTTTCAATTTGCCCAAGGTACTGGGAATAAAAGATTGACCACCGAAACCTGGATTTACCGACATAAGAAGGATCATGTCTACTTTATCCATCACGTATTTCAAGCAATCTAACGGGGTTGCCGGGTTAAACACCAAGCCTGATTTACATCCCATATCCCGCACCAGGCTGAGGCTGCGATCAATGTGATTAGTCGCCTCGGGGTGAAAAGTAATAATGCTAGCACCGGCTTTGGCAAAGTCAGGGATGATACGATCAACCGGTTCCACCATTAAATGCACATCAATCTCTGCAGTGACTCCGTGTTTACGCAATGCTTCACACACCAAGGGACCGATCGTTAAATTAGGCACATAGTGATTATCCATCACATCAAAGTGAACGATATCGGCGCCTGCGGCTAACACATTATCTACTTCCTCACCCAAACGGGCGAAATCTGCCGACAGAATCGACGGCGCAATTTTATAATCTGGCATGAGTTTAGCCTCTTATTTTATAACTCGTTAATAATCATCATCGGGAATGCTCCCGACTGACATATAATTTGGGATCGCAAACTTTACCTGAATGACAACGACTTTTCAGCTTTTAATTCCAAAAATCCGATTCACTACATTTTAATTATTTATTTTCAATAAGTTACATGACCATACTTTTTCACACACTTAAGCTGAAACGGGTTTTGCTGGCGATAATTTGTGGCTTTTTTAGCCATACAGTCTACCCGGCTATCAATTACGACATTGAGCAACAAGTCAGCAGCAGCATTAGCCGACAAATTTCGGCTGAGCAAAGTGTCTGGTTAAAAATCCCTGGCAAGCCCGATGTCTACAGTTTATATAAAAAAGCCGGTGCGCAGTCTAAAAAAGGCG
>CALZHW010000032.1:0-24582 GCA_945787125.1 uncultured Ectothiorhodospiraceae bacterium | reverse complement strand
TCCTGTTAAGTGGTTATGACCATCCGCTCCTGGAGGGTAGTAAACTCATGCAAAAAACAACAATTAATGTGCTCGATATTATCGCCGAAAATGATTGGCCCCAGGTAATTTCCGCCGCAGAAAAGCGCTTAAAAATAGCCAATTTAGCCCATGATATCGCCAAGACACCCAAAAATGCTTTCACATCGGCAAAAGTACGCGCATTAGCCTTTAATAAAACAGGAAATTTACGTTATCGGCAAAAAGTCATAACCGGTGCTAATCATGATTTTGGGCAACAAACGGAATTTTTACTAAAAACCATTCGCAGTTGGATGAATCGTTACCATAATCAATAGATTTGAATCAGATTTTAGCGCCAAATTCGAGACCTGCTTCTCATAAAAATGATAATCAATGCAAAGTGTTGCTGCTAAGCTTGTATAATTATAAATTATTACCTAGATCCTACAAGTGATCGTACTTGCGCAGTGCAAGATATTGATTCGTAGAGCAAATCAATATTTGAGCGCAATCCTTATTGTGATTGCCGAAAATAGTGATATTGCTCTACGGATCAAGAGCTTGTGCTGAGTAGGTGCGAGCACTTGCAGGATTTAGGTATTAAGTCATTTTAGCTCGCCACCCATCTGAGAAACACAGACAAAAAGTGCAGGCTAGAAAAACCAAACCTTGACCGTTTGACTTTGTCTAACGTAAGATAACAAAACCGAGCCAACACCTATGTCTATCGCCTTTTCTTTGCACTTACTCGCCGCGTTAATCTGGGTAGGCGGCATGTTCTTCGCTTATGTCGCATTGCGTCCAGTGGCAGCACAGCAGCTAGAACCACCCGTACGCTTGAAACTTTGGCAAGGCGTTTTTAATGTTTTTTTTAAATGGGTATGGCTCATCGTATTTATGCTACCAGTAAGCGGTTATTGGATGATATTTTTGGAGCATCAAGGAATGGCGAATGTGGGCTCTTCGGTTCACCTGATGCAACTCATTGGCTGGTTAATGATTGGGATTTTCATCTTCCTGTATTTTTCACCCTACCAGGCACTCAAGAAGAATCTCACTAACGAACTTATTCCCGCGGCGGCTAACAACCTCAATCGCATTCGCCAACTGATCGCCGCCAATCTTTCATTGGGAATTATTATTGTATTAATCGCCAGTACGAGTCGCTATTAATGAAAAGATTAATTTATTTGTTCATCTGTTTAATGTTTCTGTCATTACAGACACAGGCAGCGCGCTACACCATTCAACAACTCAGCGAAGATAATATTGGCGCAATCAACTCCGCCGGAACCCTGGCGGGCATTACTGCTTCCGGCGCACCGTTTATCTGGGTCAGAGATTCTGACAGTGGTTACCTTGAATCAACCAAATTAGAACTGACGCCACTCCCCTCAACAATCACCCACAATGGCATTTTTATTGTGGATATTAGCGACCCGATAATTA
Organism: uncultured Ectothiorhodospiraceae bacterium; assembly: GCA_945787125.1. Classification (GTDB taxonomy): domain Bacteria; phylum Pseudomonadota; class Gammaproteobacteria; order S012-40; family S012-40; genus CALZHW01. The sequence goes on along the minus strand of CALZHW010000032.1, from coordinate 23,130 downwards.
ATACCAACGAGACTGCAACTGATAGCGATGCAATTAGCGGTGACACCGTTGAGGGGGAAACAGTCATCGGCTGGTACGAAGACAGCAACGGTAATCCTCAATCAGTAATCTGGCTAAAACGTAAAATAATCAACGAACGCAACCGCTATGAATATAAACTGGTTGAAATTGCCCCCTTGATAATAAGGGCGACACCTTGCAGTGGCGACAATGAAGTGGATTACGGCATTCCTGAGTGCGTCAGTCAACAAGATGCAGAAATGATTTATCAAGCGCTGCAATGCCCAGAGAATGCTAACTGGCAACCCGGTAACAATATATTAGTTGACCTGGACTACCAGTCCGGCGCCACCTTTCCGGCAAATTGCAGCAAATCACTGCCAATATGTGATTTCAAGATCGGCAATGTCACTTTTCTCAGCAAGCCGCTGGGTCAGGGAAATGAATCCACTGAGATTATTAGAACAGCCAACTATCTTTTTAATCATGAGTATGTAGAACAACGTTGCGTCGCCGAAAGTCATGTTGCCGTTATACAAACTGCATTTGAATGTGCCGAGGAAAATAGTGTTTGGGACGTTGAAGATTTAAAATCCCCTATAATTCAATGTGACAAAGCAAGCAAAGTTACTGGCATCAACAATAATGGCTTAATCGCAGGCACGTCAATCCGCAAAGATGATTTTGAACGGCCGATTTTCTGGCTGGAATCCGATAGTCTCGATGACAATGATTTGCCACGATTTGATAGTGGCGACCTTGGTGCAAGCCGAAAAATTGCGTATCAAACAAACGGTGACGATGCCAACAAATCTACCGCGCGGTTAATTCGGGAAGATATAATCGCGCGAACTCGCACCCCTATTATCGTTGCGAACGTCAGTATTGCCGAACGGTCTTTTCAACAACGCATCGTTAGCAGTGAGGATCTCACGCAAAACAATATTGAAGCACTTAATAATGAGGATGGAATTTACGAACCCACAGCTATCGTCGATCAATTGTTTACCATCACATTCAAACAAGGCAAGACGGTAAACATCAATAAAACTCGCAGCGCAATAACTGGCTTTTTACGCTTCAATAGTGAAGATGCAATAGAGCAACCTGTGTACTGGCCTACAGTTAGCTTAACGGGAGTCGAAGATCCAATACAACTCTATCGTCCCGAATTCAGCGGTTCTAACACTGGCGGCTGTCCGCCTAGTTACCAAGCGTTTCAGTTAAGCGATAGCGTTAGCTTAGGCGGCGCAGCAGCAGGCACAATAACAGGCTGGTATAGTAAAAACGAACAGACAATACCGCTCTCCTGGGGTTCTCGCAACTGCACAGATGCCGCAGGTGCAGCAACCGACTACTTTGGCGCTAGTGAAATTGAAACATTCGATGAGCAAAGCACAGGCAAAGCACTGGATAACAATTCATCTGAGCGTATAGGCACCACCGACCGACGTAACTCAAATGGGGATCTGGAGCCACGCGCATTTTACAACACTAATATTTGCGGCACTCAGGATCTGAATGATTTATTGGTCACACCGAACGACGCGATTACGTTAACTGAAGCCATTCACCTGGCAGCAAGTGTCGGCGCAACCCCTATAGTCGCCAAAGGGCTTAACCATGACAGTAATCAAGCCGGAACATTTGTACTTACGCCGGAAAAAGTTTTTGTCGATCTGTCAGTTAACATAGCTTCCAACAAAGACGAACTCACCGTTGGCGAGCAGCAAGCACTGTTTGTCACGATCACCAATGATGGCGCACCATCCGATGATTTAACCGCAAACTATGCCACCTGCATTAAGTTTAAAGTGCTCGCAACCGTCGTTGAAAATCCAGACCTAGGCAAAAGAATCGACGAAAACGGTAATACGGTAACCAAGGTAACCAGTGCGGACATTGCCACTGAGCAGATAGGCGGTTTAACATTTGAAAGCTACCGCGCCAATGCAGAAGACAAAGTGTTTTGCAACCCAAGCATAGTCACCATTGATTGCACAATCGAGCGAATTAATCCTGGCCAAAGCATTATTATTGAGCTTGTAACGAGACCGCGGCCGTTGCTGGCCGATCGTACTCTCCGCACAAGCGTTACCGTCGGTGCGAGTGAAAGCGAAACCCTACAAAGCCAAAACGACAACATTGCAGACTTGAAAATCGATGTTAAGCGGGAAGCTTGTTTTATCGCTACTGCAGCTTACGGGTCTTATATGGCTGCAGAAGTTAAAGCCTTGCGTGAATTCAGGGACAATGTCTTGTTAACATCAGATTGGGGACGCTGGTTGGTAGATTTTTATTATGCGACATCACCACCGTTAGCCGAGGTAATTTCACACAATGAATTGTTAAAAAAACTTACACGATGGGCTTTAACGCCCATCGTGTATAGTGTACTTCATCCTTTTACGGCACTCGGTATTTGCCTGCTAGCAATCGTAGCTATCTTATTTTGGCGCAAACAAAAACCGAAAAATCTCAGACAGACTGCTAGTTAAGACTATCTTTCACTCTTTCTAACTTGGCTCTCACTTCCATCGCCAGCGCTTCGACCCCTACTTTGTCAACCAGACCCAAAACAGATATTGGATCCATGAATGCGACGGTAATCGAGCCGTTTTCTTCTTCACGGACAACAACGTTGCAAGGCAACAACAAACCAATATCCGGATCAGCGTCTAACGCTTGATTCGCCAATCCTGGATTGCATGCGCCTAAAATAGTATAAGGGCGCTTATCAATATCAAGTTTCTTTTTGAGAGTCGCCTTTACATCAATTTCAGTCAATACACCAAAACCTTCCACTTGCAAAGCCTCAGTTACTTTTTCAATCGCCTGGGCAAAACTCCCATTAAAAACTGTGCTAAATCCATACATATTTTCACCCTCTTTGTGCTATCTTAATACGCTGCGAAACTTCATCCTAAAATCATCAGTTGAACGACGTGTAGAGTGCGTCTTTTATTGTGATTGACTAGGCGCGATGAGGCGCAATAGCGAGCTATTGCAACGATTCGCAACGACGCCAATCGCGATAAAAAACGTGCTATGCACGTTGTAGTGTACTCATATCTATCGAGTGAATACAGGAAAAGCAACATAATTCAATAAACCCGAATGCTTAACCGTATTTCGAAGCGGTCAACTGATGAATTTAGGTGCATTTAAGGTTCTTTTATTTGACCAAATTTTGTAATGACAAATCTGCCTTTGCTATCAATTATCACTGTGAAATTGACAGCTTCACCCACCTTAATCGAGCCAAGTTCAACCGAATCAGCAAGTAGAAAATCCATCGTCATAGCTGGCATGCCCATTGTTTTGACGGGTTCATGAGTGATGCTAATAAGCCGAGCAGATTCATCCAACGAATTAACGACACCTTTTGCTGCATGCTGTTCTGTGGCATTAGCCACACCGAACATAAGCAGAATATTCAGCATCACCGCAATGATTAATTTTGTTCTCATACCCGCTCATCCTACCATTAGAGTCTACAGAAATCAGTATACTTGATCAGAAAAGACTATCTGTCAAGAGTGAATACCTCTTGCATTGGTGATCGGCAACTGAGGTGGAAACAGGTTCTGTACTTATGATTCAAATTTCGGAGTTCAAACTATTCTCCTAATCAGCGCTCGAGGTGGCAAGGCCTTATTGAGAGGGTTGGCAGCATGGATGCTGCCGTCAAGCCTACAGGGACGTATTCACGGCGTCTTTCGGTAAGGTTTTGCCGCTAACGGGTGCTGGAAGGTGGCTCTTTTGCAACTTTGAACTCCGATTGTGAGTTATGACTTGAATTTAGTCGATGAGTAAAAGGTGGGACTGTGGCGATCATTAGAGTCTGATGGGTAATCTGCTTTTGTGCCGCAAATAATTACAAATCTAATACAATAAGGGATATATCATCTGTGGGCTCTTCGCCATTCATGAATTGCGTAACATCGGCTTTGACTATTTGAAATACAGAGTCTGTTGCAGAAACATTTTCGATCTTTTCAAACAATCTATTTTCACCATACATTTGCTCATCAGGTGCTTTTGCTTCAGTAATTCCATCGCTGAACACAACGATGGCGTTAAACTCTTTTGCATTAATTTGCATCGGTTCATAATCCAGCGGGCCAGCGAGCACTCCCAGAGGAACGTGCGCAGAATTTACCTTTTGCTTGATTCTGTTTTCACTATTCAACAGCAAAACACTCGGTAAACCACAGTTCCATATTCTAATATTATTAACATTTGGCTTATAAGAAATCATACTCGCTGCACAATAACGGCCTGTTGGTAATATTTGATGCATTTTCTCATTAATCTCATTCAATATGAGGGATGCATCAAATTGTTTTTTTGTCATGCTACGAAATAAATCAGCAACAAAAATTGTTCCAATCGCTGCCGGTAAACCATGACCGGTAAAATCACACAACAATATCAGGATTTCGCCATTATCGAGTTTTTTAATCAAGCGCAAATCGCCACTAAAGTAACCCGGCGAAGTCGCCCAACTTTGTACTTTTTCAATTTTATTGAGATCAAGGTCTAGACTCAAAAAATCATTTAATAAATACTTTGAAGCTTGCATTTCTTCGTCAATATGACGCTTATATTCATCAAGCTTTTTGTACATACCGCTTATCCGACCAAGAGCCTGTATTTTGGTTAGCAACACCACGGGCTCCACTGGTTTAATGAGAAAGCCATCTCCACCGGACTGGACAAAACCTGCGATTACTTCCATTTCACTGATTGAGGTGACAAAAATTATGGGGACAAACCGAGCCTCCGCTAGAGATTTTATTTGAACAGCCACTTCTACTCCACTGATATCGGGTAGAATCACATCCATTAAAACCAGGTCGGGTGAAAATTTTTGATAAATTTCTAATGCTGTTTTGCCATCGCCTGCTTCCGCCACATGATGTCCCGCCGACACTACAATTGCCGCTAAATGTTGAAGTGTTTCATAATTATCATCGACAATTAGAATTTTCATTGAACGAATCTGCTGGCCTTCAGTCACACTATTTAATCAGCATCAAGCGGCTTTATATTCTTGGCCGCTAATTTAGCCATAAAATATAACTCTACAATATATGCATCGAATGCAGTGACATTTTGATTTGATAAAATCTCACCAGACTCAATATTTTCTTGAATAAACAATTCAATTTTTTTCGCTTTCTTACTTAATTCTTCTTGACCAAAAGTTGCACCAGAGCCCGCTAAACTGTGGACTTTCCGATAGATCTCCTTTAATACAACAGAATCATTATTCAACTTACACTCGCCCCATAAAACCTGTATTTCGTCTATTTTACTGGGCAGACTCAGAATGTAGTTATGTTTCAGTGCCAATAAAGCTGCATCTAGATTTTTATCCACTGGATTTCCTTGTCTTGCCCATATTTCAAAGGGCCGTGCCACAATAACGCTTAACGGCGCATAACGATTTAACATTACAAATGCAGTTTTTATTCCATTTAATCTAGGTTAACCTTAAATTATAGGCAAAAAAAAAGCCCCGCTGAAACGCGGGGCTTTTTTAGTCATCGTAAGAATGACTTATTTGTAATATCCAATCATTTGTTCCAATGATTTGACGTTGATCTTTGATGCGTGACCCGCACAACCAAACGCTTCATAACGGGCTTTACAAATATCAGACATTGCCTTAGTAGATTCTTTCAAGAATTTACGTGGGTCAAAATTAGCCGCATTTTCTTTTAAATGCTTGCGAACCGCGCCGGTTGAGGCCATACGTAAATCAGTGTCGATATTGATTTTGCGAACCCCGTGTTTGATACCTTCAACGATTTCAGATACTGGCACGCCATAGGTTTGCCCCATATCACCGCCATAGCTGTTGATGATCTCCAACCATTCTTGAGGCACTGATGAAGAACCGTGCATTACAAGATGGGTATTAGGGATTCTAGCGTGAATTTCTTTAACCCGCTCAATCGCTAAAATATCACCTGTTGGTGGTCGAGTGAATTTGTAAGCGCCGTGCGAAGTACCGATAGCAATAGCCAGGGCATCAACCCCGGTTTTTTCAACGAAGTCTTTTGCTTCTTCAGGATCTGTCAGTAGCATGGAATGATCAAGCTCGCCTTCAGCGCCGTGGCCGTCTTCCTCACCCATCATGCCAGTTTCCAAAGAACCCAGGCAACCTAACTCACCTTCAACAGAAACCCCACCGGCATGCGCCATTTCAACCACTTTGCGCGTTACATCAACGTTATACTCAAAGCTAGATGGTGTTTTCATATCAGCCATTAAAGAACCGTCCATCATCACAGATGAAAAACCTGACTGGATTGAACGCAAGCAAACTGCCGGCTCAGAGCCATGATCCTGATGCATAACAATAGGAATGTGTGGGTACATTTCAACTGCCGCTGAGATCAGATGACGCAGAAAAGGCTCGCCTGCGTATGAACGCGCGCCAGCGGAGCCTTGCATAATGACTGGCGAGTCAACTGCATCAGCGGCTTGCATGATTGCATGCACTTGTTCCATATTATTAACATTGAACGCAGGAAGACCAAAGTCATTCTCCGCCGCATAATCCAGCAATTGACGCAAAGATATTAAAGCCATTTTTCATTCTCCTGTAAATTTACACAAATATTTGTATTTGAAACTAATCTCTATTCTTGTATTTTTTATACTTCGACCATATCACCAACACGCACAACTTTCATCGCATTCGAGCCGCCACCAACACCCATTAAGTCGCCTTTAGTGATTATCACTAAATCACCTTCACGCACAGCACCTCGACGAGTTAACTCATCGATCGCATCTCGATTAACTTGCGCATGGTTAGAGCTTTCTGGTTTAAAATTTATTGGATAAACACCCCGAAATAAAGTCACTTTTCGTCGGGTTTCCACATGTGGCGTCAGTGCATAGATCGGTCTGTCTGAACTAATGCGAGACATCCATAATGCCGTTGCACCAGACTCTGTTAATGCTGCAATCGCTGTTACATCCAAATGATTAGCCGTATACATAGCTGCCATTGCAATGCCTTCGTCGATTCGCTCAAACTTACTGCTAATTCTATGATCAGAAACACGCACTTTGCGTTGTTTTTCCGCTTCGCGACACACACGATCCATCGCGGCAACGGCCTTGTCAGGATATTTACCCGCCGCAGTCTCCGCAGAAAGCATCACCGCGTCAGTGCCATCCATTACCGCATTCGCCACATCAAAGACTTCAGCGCGGGTAGGAATCGGATTATAAATCATCGATTCCATCATTTGTGTGGCAGTAATTACCACTCGGTTCAAATCACGTGACATTTGAATAATGTGTTTCTGCACGGCAGGCAACTCAGCATCACCGATCTCAACTCCGAGATCGCCGCGAGCCACCATGACGGCATCTGATGCTTTGATAATGTCTTCTAATACATCCAGCGCTTCTGCCCGCTCAATCTTTGAAACCAGGCCAGCATAACCACCTGCTTCACGCAGCAATCGCCGTGCTTCATGCATATCTTCAGCAGTGCGCGGAAAAGAGACCGCCATGTAATCTGCCTTTAACTCAGCTGCAAGTTTTATATCATTACGATCTTTAGTGGTTAATGCGGGTGCCGATAAACCGCCGCCTTGTAAATTGATGCCTTTACGGTCTGACAGAGTCCCGCCAACAATAACATTACAGTGTATTTCAGCGCCTTGTACGCTCTCAACCCAGAAAACAATGCGGCCATCATCAAGCAACAAGGTATCTCCGCGCTCAACATCGTTTGGCAGTGCTTTGTAAGCAATACCAACACGCTCCTGGTTGCCATCATTGGTTCCGAGATTGCCATCAAGAACGAATTTATCACCTTCTTCTAACTGGATTTTTTCGTTTTTGAATTTTTCAATTCTGATTTTTGGGCCTTGCAGGTCAACCAACACACCAATTTGACGACCATGGGCTTGTGCGCGATCTCGCAACATTTCAACCCGCTTACGATGATCATCAGGTACGCCGTGGGAAAAATTAATCCGTACTACGTCCAGACCCGCCTCAATAAGCTTATCCATAACTTCTGGATCATCAGTTGCAGGCCCTAAAGTAGCAAGTATTTTGGTTCTTCTGAGCATTATTTTCCTTTTTTACTATTTTACTATTACCAGAGACCTATGCAAAGCGCCCGGAATTGATATTATTTTGCGCGCTCTTCCAAAATCGCTACAGCTGGCAGTTTTTTACCTTCCAGGAATTCCAGGAAAGCGCCGCCACCTGTTGAAATGTAGGATACTTTATCAGCAATACCGTATTTTGCAACTGCCGCTAACGTGTCTCCACCACCCGCAATCGAGAACGCATCTGATTCAGCTATAGCTAACGCTAAGGTTTTAGTGCCTTCACCGAACTGATCAATTTCGAACACACCAACTGGGCCGTTCCAGACTATGGTTCCGGCACTCTTCAATATTTCAGCAAATTGCTTTGAAGTTTCGGGTCCGACATCAAAAATCATGTCATCTGCTTCAACCTGTGACACATCTTTAAGCGTTGCAACCGCAGATTCTGAAAATTCCTTACCACAAACCACGTCCACCGGCACAGGAATCGAGCCACCGCGAGCCGCCGCTTCTGCACTCAGCTTATTCGCCGTTTGCGTTAAATCCGCTTCATAAAGTGACTTGCCAACATTGTTGCCCGTTGCGGCGATAAAAGTATTCGCTATCCCGCCACCAACGATCAACTGGTCAACGACCTTTGAGAGCGACTCAAGCACGGTTAACTTAGTAGAGACTTTTGAACCGCCAACAATGGCCACCATCGGCCGTTTAGGATTATCTAACGCTTTACCCAAGGCATCCAATTCGCCAGCAAGCAAGGGCCCCGCACAAGCAACATCAGCAAATTTGGCGACACCATGCGTGGAAGCCTGGGCACGATGCGCTGTACCAAACGCGTCCATGACATAGACATCACAAAGTTTAGCGTATTTTCGTGACAAGTCATCAGTATTCTTGCTTTCACCCACATTGAAACGCACATTTTCCAGAACCACCACTTCACCATTATCCAGAACTGGTGTTTTGTCTAAATAATCTTTCACCAAACGAACGTCTTTACCAAGTAACGTAGCGAGATGCGCTACCACGGGCGCCAGCGATGCCTCAGCGGAAAATTCACCCTCTGTTGGGCGACCCAAATGAGACATCAGCATTACCTGCGCCCCTGCATCTATTGCGTGTTTAATGGTTGGCAATGACGCACGAATACGCGTATCGTCACCCACTTGACCGTCTTTTATGGGCACATTTAGATCCTGTCGAATAAGCACTCGCTTACCCGCTAAATCCAGATCAATCATTTTAATAACAGACATTATGTCTCCTAAGGTTTATCGTTAAAAATAATTTGCTAAACCTGATAAAACGCAAGGGTTTAGCAAATTATTTTAGCAAGAATAGAGTGGCGACTCGCTCACTGCAATGGCAAAAAACCGTGCGTTAAATTTACCAGAAATTCAACGCGCAGTTTTATCTCACCTAAATTCTGCAAGTGATCGTACTTGCAGAATTTAGGTTCCATTCAATCAACGATTAATTCGCTGCAACGTGACGTACAAATCTCATCATGTTGCAGGTATAACCATACTCGTTGTCATACCAGGAAACTAATTTGACGAAAGTACCATCCAACGCGATTCCTGCTTCTGCGTCAAATATTGACGAATAACCAATGCCACGGAAATCAGTAGAAACAACTTTCTCATCAGTATACCCCAAGGTTTCTGACATAGGGCCACTTTCAGACGCTGCTTTCATGACAGCACAAATTTTGTCGTAACTGGTCTCTTTATTCAATTCAACCGTTAAATCAACCACCGATACATCAGATGTTGGAACACGGAAAGCCATACCGGTTAATTTGCCATTCAACTCAGGCAATACAACACCGACCGCTTTAGCGGCACCCGTTGATGATGGGATGATGTTTTCTAAAATTCCACGACCACCGCGCCAATCTTTCATTGAGGGCCCATCAACGGTTTTTTGTGTGGCTGTTGCGGCATGCACGGTTGTCATCAAACCACGTTTGATACCAAAGTTATCATTAATGACTTTAGCAATCGGCGCCAGACAGTTAGTGGTACAGGATGCAGCAGAAACAATTTTTTGCCCGGCGTATTCTTGGTGATTTACACCATAAACAAACATCGGCGTACTGTCTTTAGACGGCGCACTTTGCACGACCTTCTTGGCACCTGCATTGATGTGTGCCTGACAAGTTTCTTCAGTCAAGAAAAAACCGGTACATTCTAATACCACGTCAACATCAACCTGGTTCCACTGCAAGTTTGCGGGATCACGCTCAGCAGTCAAACGAATTTTTTTGCCATCCACAATCAAATTTTTATTATCAACGCTCACATCACCATTAAACCGACCATGAACTGAATCATACTTCAGCATGTAGGCAAGATAATCTGCCTCAAGTAAGTCGTTGATTGCCACAACTTCCATATCGTTAAATTCCTGCGAAATAGCCCGGAATACCATACGACCTATGCGGCCAAAACCATTAATACCGACTTTAATCGTCATTATTGTTTCTCCCATTATTTTTTAATTAAATAAAGTAGCTTTGCCCGTACCGATATCGCTAGCGAAGCCGATATCAATACCGACAAATAAATCAATTAGAATACTGATTCAACCGCTTTTACAACGTTATCAGTCGTGAAACCAAAATAGTTGAATAGCTCACCCGCTGGCGCTGATTCACCAAAACGATCCAGTCCAATCACTTTGCCATTCAGCCCGGCATATTTATACCAACTCGCTGTCACACCGGCTTCAACCACTACGCGTGCTGTTACGCCGGAAGGCAATACCGATTCTCTGTAGGCATCGTCTTGCGCTTCAAAAGTATCAACCGATGGCATAGACACGACGCGGATATTTTTGCCCGAAGCGGTTAATTGGTCTGCTGCGGCCACTGCCAAAGCAACCTCTGAACCAGTGGCGATAATGATCGCATCTGGTGAACCACTGCCATCTTTAAGGATATAACCACCTTTAGCGATATTAGCTAACTTAGTCGCATCACGATTTTGATGATCGAGATTTTGTCGCGAGAAAATCAATGAGCTTGGACCCGTTTTATTTTCAACGGCTGATTTCCAGGCAACCGCTGATTCTACCGCATCACAAGGACGCCAAACGCTCATATTGGGAATCATTCTCAAAGTCGCTGTTTGTTCCACTGGCTGATGGGTTGGGCCATCTTCACCAAGGCCAATCGAATCATGCGTATAAACAAAAATACTTTGTATTTTCATTAATGCGGCCATACGCAATGCGTTGCGGGCATATTCTGAAAACATCAGAAATGTACCACCAAAAGGGATAAAACCACCATGTAGCGCGATACCATTCATGATCGCTGACATACCAAACTCACGTACGCCGTAGTGCAGATAGTTACCATCGGTAACGGTATTTGAAACAGCAACTGCATCTGACCATTTGGTGAGATTTGATCCTGCCAAATCGGCAGAGCCGCCCATGAACTCGGGCAATGCTGCAGCGAAAGCGGTTATCGCATTATATGATGCTTTACGGGTGGCAATCGTTTCGCCTTTGGTTGCCACAGCATTAACAAAGTCTTCTGACTTAGCTTGCCAATCTGCAGGCAAGTCACCTTTAAGACGGCGCTCAAGCTCGGCAGCCAACTCTGGGTGGGCCGCTTTGTATACAGCAAATTTGCTATTCCAGTCACTTTCCAGAGCAGCGCCTTTTTCTTTACCATCCCAACCGGCATAAATGTCATTTGGAATTTCGAAGGGCGCATGTTTCCAGCCAAGATTGTCTCTAGTCGCTTGAATTTCCTCATCACCCAACGGTGCACCATGACAATCATGACTACCGCACAAGTTTGGTGAGCCGTAACCAATGACTGTTTTGCAACAAATCATGCTTGGTTTGTCATTGACAGAACGTGCTTCCCGAACTGCTTTGGCAATAGCTTCAGGATCATGCCCATCGACATCACGTACCACGTGCCAACCGTATGATTCAAAGCGTTTCGGTGTATCATCGGTGAACCAGCCTTCAACGTGGCCGTCGATTGAAATACCGTTGTCATCCCAAAAGGCGATTAATTTGCCAAGACCTAACGTCCCTGCCAATGAACACGTTTCGTGAGAAATACCTTCCATCAAACAACCATCACCTAAAAAGGTATAGGTATAGTGATCAATAACATGGTGGCCATCACGGTTGAATTGTCCCGCCAGCGCTTTTTCAGCGATGGCCATACCAACAGCATTAGAGATGCCTTGCCCTAATGGACCGGTGGTAGTTTCTATACCTGGAGCATAGCCATATTCAGGGTGACCCGGTGTTTTAGAATGCAATTGGCGGAAGTTTTTTAGCTCCTCCATAGGCAGTTCGTAACCAGTCAGGTGTAACAAACTATATAAAAGCATCGATCCATGACCATTGGATAATACGAATCTATCACGATTTGCCCAGTCTGGATTTGTTGGATTATGCTGTAAGAAATCATTCCATAGTACTTCAGCAATATCTGCCATTCCCATTGGTGCACCAGGATGGCCTGATTTTGCTTTTTGTACTGCGTCCATACTCAATGCACGAATCGCATTGGCAAGTTCTGTTCGAGATGTCATTGATCTCTCCTTAATTGACTAGATTTTAAATGAAATCTTTTATTTGAGCTGTCACTTATCACCGACACCCCAATGAAATTCTTGTTGTTGGTAAAGGTTTTGCACCGAGAATTCACGGTTTTTCAGCAAATATTCTCCTTAACAACGCTCATGGTCTTTACCATAAAAAAGGGGCGTATTTTCTCTTAGATGAGCACGAACAGCAATAGGAAATTGCACCCAAACTGCCGTAAAACAGCTTAAGTGATTGTATAATATGTACTTTTCAAGGGAATTGAGCACCAATCGCCCTCTCCAGTCTAGTGCTTTATTGTGGATTATTCGCTGGATCGATGATAATTCTTAGGAATGTGCATGAAATAACTTACCCAGAGGCGAAACATTTTCGTCCCTATTGATGCATCTAATGCATTGCAGTACTCTCTATTACCAATACCCAAACCAGCATATCCCATAATAATATTACAGGTCAGGCAGTCGGCAAACGCTGCTATTCGTCTTTCCATTTTATAGAACAGCCCATGCTGGGAATTTGCTCACGTGGACCATGTCCGGTTTTTGCTACTTCAACCATGGCCTCAAATAAGTCCCTTCTCACATGCGCGTCTGCAGCTTGTTTTTTACTCTCATCCAAGCGGCCACGATACTGCAGCGCAAGGTCTTTGTTATAACCAAAAAAATCGGGGGTACACACTGCACCGTAGGCCTTGGCAACTGACTGGCTGTCATCGATCACATAGGGGAATGGGAATTGAAACTCAGCAGCAACTTTTTGCATATTTTCCAGCGAATCTTCCTCATATAGCGCCGGATCATTCGACATAATGGCGATACTGTTAATACCGTATTCATCGCGTAATTGCTGTGTATCACGCACGATGCGTTCACGAATGGCTTTAACATAGGGACAATGATTGCAAATAAACATCACCAACAAGCCATTTTCACCCCGTGCCTTCTCCAGGCTCCAGAATTCTCCATCGGTTCCCTTGAGCGAAAAATCCACTGCTGGGATGCCAAAATCACATATAGGTGTTTCTAAACTAACCATTTAGCCTCCAAATTGCTGTTTTACTCTATACATATGGGTTTATTTCAGTAAAATACCGCCAAACGTAATTGAGCTGCCATTCTAAAGAATAGTAGAGGCAATACTCAAGTCTAAAAAACACTAGACACACTATTAGAAATCATTCATTTCAAGGAACTCACACCCGCCCATGCTTAACGATACCGTATTTACCTCAGAATCCGTTTCTGAAGGACACCCAGACAAAGTTGCCGATCAAATTTCGGATGCTATTTTAGACGCCATTCTCACACAAGACATTCATGCCCGTGTCGCCTGTGAAACCATGGTCAATACTGGCATGGTGATCCTTTCTGGCGAAATCACCACCAGCGCGTGGGTAGATATGCAGGAAGTCGTTCGCCAAACCGTCAAACAAATTGGTTATAACAGCTCAGACATGGGTTTTGACTGGGAATCGTGTGCCGTGATCACTTCGATCGACAAACAGTCCGCTGATATTGCAATGGGGGTTGATGAGTCCAATGATCACGAACAAGGCGCCGGAGACCAAGGTTTAATGTTTGGTTATGCCGCCAATGAAACCGATGTATTGATGCCAGCACCCATCACATATGCGCATCGACTCGTAAAACGACAAGCCACCGTGCGTAAAAACGGCGTGCTCTCATGGTTGCGTCCTGATGCAAAAAGCCAGGTGACCTTCCGCTATCAAGGTGGCAAACCGGTAGGTATTGATGCTGTCGTATTATCCACCCAACACAGCCCGGAAATTAAGCAAAACGACTTAGTTGAAGCGGTCATGGAAGAAATTGTGAAACCGGTATTACCCGCACATTGGCTGGATGAAAATACCAAATATTTTATTAACCCAACAGGACGCTTCGTTATCGGCGGGCCTGTGGGGGATGCAGGTTTGACCGGCCGTAAAATTATCGTCGATACCTACGGCGGTATGGCGAGACACGGCGGCGGCGCTTTTTCGGGCAAAGACCCCTCTAAAGTTGACCGCTCAGCGGCTTATGCCGGTCGCTATGTCGCAAAAAACATTGTTGCTGCCGGCCTGGCCGATCGTTGCGAAATTCAAGTGTCTTATGCGATTGGTGTCGCAGAGCCTACCTCAATTTCCATTGAAACTTTTGGCACTGAGCACATTCCGCAAAAGCGTATTGTCGAATTAGTGCGTGAGCATTTTGACCTTAGACCCAAAGGTATTGTAGCCATGCTGGATTTACTTCGACCCATTTACGCGGCTACAGCCGCTTACGGCCATTTTGGACGTGAAGAAGATGAATTCACTTGGGAAAAGACCGATAAAGCAGAAGTACTCAAGGCTGACGCAGGACTATAGAGCCGAATACTTAGGCTAACTATTCGCCACAAGAGACGAAACAGATTTAGGAGCGTGCACGGAATAAATTGGACATATGGCCCAAAATTTTGTTCGTCTTGGCACGTTCTGACTGATACAAAAGTGCATTAGGGCAGGACGCCCGTAGGTAGAATAACGCAGGAGCAGTTATCGAGGAATAGTTGTTCTATTTCTAGCTTTTGTGATGGAAGAACGTGCCAAGACGGGCAAAAGGTGGGATTCAAGATGTCCAATTTATTCCGCACACGTTCCTTAACAATTCCTAAAACACTGATTTGCTTGAGAAGCGCTGCGACAGGCCTCCCCTGCCAGGCTCGAGCGAACCAGCATCAAGAACAACGGCGCTTACCGACTAATAGGGAACTGCAAATGAGCACTTCTTCTGATTACAAGGTTGCGGACATTTCTTTGGCTGACTGGGGTCGCAAAGAGGTTGAAATAGCTGAAACCGAAATGCCTGGTTTAATGGCATTACGTGAAGAATACGCCGGTAAAAAACCACTCGCGGGCGCACGTATCGCTGGCTGCCTTCATATGACAATCCAGACGGCAGTATTAATGGAAACCCTGATTGATCTCGGGGCGGAAATCCGTTGGTCATCCTGCAATATATTCTCAACTCAGGATCAAGCAGCCGCCGCGATGGCAGCCGTAAATATTCCAACATTCGCCTGGAAAGGTGAAAGCGAAGAGGAATTCAACTGGTGCATTGAACAAACCATCATCGGCCCGAACGGCTGGCGGCCAAATTTGATTTTGGATGACGGTGGTGATTTGACGGTCATGATGCACGAAAAATACCCTGAGTTACTCGACGATGTGCGCGGCTTGTCTGAAGAGACAACAACCGGCGTACACCGCCTGTATGAAATGATGAAAGCGGGAACCTTGAAAGTGCCTGCTATCAACGTCAACGACTCGGTAACAAAATCCAAGTTTGATAACCTGTACGGTTGCCGTGAATCTTTATTAGATGGCATCAAGCGTGCGACTGACGTGATGATAGCCGGTAAAATCTGCATCGTGTTAGGTTATGGTGATGTGGGCAAAGGTTGCGCGCAAGCGTTTCGCGGCATGGGCGCCACCACCTGGGTAACAGAGATCGATCCCATCTGCGCATTGCAAGCAGCGATGGAAGGCTACCGTGTTGTCGATATGGATGAGGCTGCCAAACTGGGCGATATTTTCGTCACAACCACGGGCAATGTCGACGTTATCCGACACGATCACATGGCCAACATGAAAAACGAAGCGATTGTCTGCAACATCGGTCACTTTGATTCAGAAATCGATATTGCTTCGTTACGACAATACGAATGGCAAAATATCAAACCACAAGTGGATCATGTTGTTTTCCCGGATGGCAAACGCATTATCATCTTAGCCGAAGGCCGCTTGGTCAACCTCGGTTGCGCCACCGGACATCCCAGCTTCGTCATGTCTGCCTCCTTTACCAATCAGGTTATGGCGCAGATTGAGCTATGGGAAAACGCGGGCAACTATAAAAACCAGGTTTATGTTTTACCCAAACTATTAGATGAAAAAGTGGCTCGTTTGCACCTCAAGAAAATCGGTGTGCAACTCACAACTTTATCTAAAGAACAGGCCGACTATTTAAGCCTTAATGTTGATGGTCCTTATAAACCTGAGCATTATCGTTATTAATTAATCACTGTGAGAGCTTCTATTTAATAATTCACAATCGGCATTCAAACTACCCCCCCATAATCAGCGCGCGTGGTGGTAAAACCTTATAGAGAGTGTTTGACAGCATGAATGCTGCCGTCAAGCCTTGTATGATCAAATTCACGGCGTCTCTCAGTAAGGTTTTGCCGCTACGGATGCTGGAAGGTGGCGCTATGCACTTTTACACTTTTGCAGCGTTGAACTCCGATTGTGAAAAATTGATCAATAGAGAGCGCCTAACTGCGCTCTCTATTTCATGATAGTTAATCGATTCAGGAAGATCCTAACTCATGCACTCACAACAGAAATTTGCTAAAAGCTTTAGCATTGAATTTTTTCCGCCAAAAACTCAGCTCGGCACCGAAAATTTACGCAATACCCGCATCACACTTGCTGAACTTAAACCAGCTTACATATCCGTGACTTTTGGTGCTGGCGGAAGCACGCAAGAAGGTACGATAGAAACCGTCACAGAAATTCAAACATCGGGCATCCCAGCTGCACCACACCTGTCTTGCATTGCCTCCAGCACGGAACAATTGCGAGAAATATTAATGCTCTATAAAGCCAATGGAATACGGCGCATTGTCGCATTACGCGGGGATTTACCTTCAGGCACACAATCACTGGGAGAATTACGTTATGCGAATGAACTGGTGGAATTTATTCGCCAGGAAACAGGCGATTATTTTAAAATCGAAGTTGCGGCCTACCCGGAAGTTCATCCGCAAGCGAACAGTGCTTCAGCTGATCTAAGCAACTTTAAACGTAAAGTCGACGCTGGCGCAGATAGCGCAATAACACAGTACTTTTATAATCCCGATGCATTTTTTCGCTTTGTTGATGATTGTGAAAAAAGGCAAATAGATATTCCCATTATTCCTGGCATAATGCCCATAACCAATCATAAACAATTAGCGCGCTTTTCTGATGCGTGTGGCGCTGAAATTCCTCGCTGGATCAGGAAACGCCTGGAAGACTTTGGTGATGATCTTGAGTCAATAAAATCATTCGGGGTTGATGTCATAATTAAACTTTGCGATACATTATTATCACAAGGTGCCGCAGGCATTCACTTTTACTCAATGAATAAAGTACAACCCACGCAGGAAATTTGGCAGGCACTCAAGCTTAATGAGCGATATATTTCAAAGGATTTATAGACCACAAGTACCACTACAGACCGGAGGTAAAGATAAGCTGACGAGAAGCACTGACTAACAAGCAGCAGGCTTCTCAGCCTCTATTGATTCGTCTGTGGTGGCGTGTCTTTGACAAGGCGCAGATAAGACTGCTCATCCTCAGCCACAGTACTCATTTCACCTGTACCAAATATCAAAACCCGAATACCATTATTACCAGCAATAGTCACGTAGGTATTCGACCAGAAAGAACCTGACCGTGTACCGGGAAAAACCTCATTATTAATTGCTGGTTCAAAACATTTGTATTCCACAATAGAGGACAGCTCTTTAATATTGGGCAGACGCCAGCCAGTTTTACCATAATATTCAGTATTCGCATCTTTAACGGCGATTAGCGCCTGTTTCCAAGTCACTGTATCACTGCTGTTTTTCACACAGCTTGATGTTCCTGGATTCCAGTCGTGACCCCATTGACAACGCGCCCACGTAAGGCCAGTTTTTTTATCCATAACAATCAGATCATCTGGGGTAAACTCAAATCGAGCTGTTGGTGTTGAGGCTGGCATATTTATTGATGAGGTTGCAGAACATACTTCCGCCTGAGCAGTAAAAAGAGAGGTGAAAAATAGTATTAAAAAGAAAGTCATTGTTTTCATTTATCATTCCTCCATTATTGCGGCACGGGTTTATTTAATGAATCGTTGACCAGGCGTATGCCCGAAATAACAGGCTGCCCCCCTGACTTATCGCGAGCTTCCTCAGAGATACCCAGGCCATAACGAACCGCATAGGCTTTCCAAGGCTCTTTTGAGTCAGTCGTTGAACTCCAGATATAAGCAGTGCCGACAGAATCACCCGTAAAAAATCGTGTATCATATGCAACACCTGATCTGGCGCTGTAGTTAATAATAGATCTCAACTCATGCAATGTAGGTAGGCGCCAACCGGTCATGCCGCAAAGCTTATCGGCATTGATGTCAGCCACATAATAAGCCGTATTACAAGTTGTAAAATCGGTTTCAGCGCATTGAAACTCACCCGTATCACCCGCAAAACCGCCATTGGTTGCATAATCTGGATCATACCAATGAAAGTTACGGCTGGAGGCTCTCAAGCCAAGATTACTGTTTAGCTTAACCTCCCAAACCAGCCCCGTATTATTATCGCGCACACAGTCCCAGGTGAGTTCGCTCGATAAAATTTCTTCCCCTTCTGCATTTCTTTCCAGGATAACTGAATCACCTGCGGAATCAAGACGGGTAAAATCGAAACCGGCTGATCCGCTGCCTAATTTGATCAATAAAGGGTCGGCATCTCTGCCCAGATGATTATCCATTTGGGCTATCAGCGCTTCTCTCAACATCTCCCCTTCATTAAAAAACTGCTCTGCAGGTAGGTCCTGCGGCAAATCTTCAGGAGTTATTACTATAGATCTAGGAATAACTACCCCGGTATCATTTAGTTTCTGCGGTGACTGTAACGCTTCACTAAAAACGTCATTATCTTCGATAGCAAAACTCAAACTAGCGCTAGCAACATTTACATCCGCCGTTTCCTTCAATGTTAAACTAAAATTTTCTATATTTTCAGGGATGCCATCATCAACCACATCCAGGAGCATAATTAATTCTAGCTGACCCGCATCAATAGAAAGAGTGCTTTTATCTATAAGCTCTTCTATAGGTACACCATTATCATTTAATATAGATTCACCATTGGCATCTTCTTTTTCAACTTTCAGCAGATAGTCAATTCGATAAGCTGCAATTTTACCAATATTTGCCCTATCTTCTGGCGACTCGAGGGATTCAATAATACTGAATCGTGCATCAATGCCGCTAACAACATCTAATACAACCTTGAGTTCAACTTGCTCAACCTCGCCTTCAGCAAGGACATTGTCAGCAGGTGCGTCAGTCACTGAAAAAGTGGCCTTTGGCTTGGGATCATTATTAAGGATGGTTACAAGCGCCTCGCCTTGGTCCTTGACAATCAATGCACCAGAAGGAGCCGATAGTGTTACCTGGAAGTCTTCATCATATTCATAGAGCGTATCATTGACAATTTCAAAAGGAATGGTTTGGATATTTGCATCTTCGGCATTGAAAACTAAGGCGCCTGATTTTAATATAAAATCCACGTTTTCTGCGGAGGCGTCCTGGCCCCCTATAGCCACATCATTATTGCTGATTGCTAATGCAGTAATGGTATATTCAACAGTAACAGCGTCCTGATTCTCCCGCTCCAGGTTGACAGGGAGTTCATAGGTAGTAACGTCTTCATCGCCTTCAAGCACGGAAATACTTTCAATAGAAAGACCTGCTTCTGGCTTAACCGTTTTTGGCTTTTCAGAACAAGAACATCCATGAAGACTCAGAAACATAATGATATATATTGAGGACAGCCCTATTGTTTTAAACACTCTCTACCTCGCAGCAATAAAAACATAAACCCTCCCCCGCTAACACTATCGTTATTATAAATAACACAAAATTTTGGTCAGACTATAACATATATAGTCATAGCCCATGCAGAATTCCTTATTGGGCAAAACTCTAAGATTATGTTATTGTTTTTAAACAGATTTAGCACGATTTTAGTATCGAAATACGGCACATTAAAAGCTGAAATCTTTAAAATACATCAATACGTCTATCATATAGACAAAACAGGTGAGATGTCAATAAAATGACATGCGAGGATAAATGACTGATTTTATAGAAAAAAATGGACCCAGTAGTGAACAGATGCTAGCACGAGATCTAAATGTTTTATGGCACCCTTGCAGTCAAATGAAAGACCATGAAAACTTACCGCTGACTGCGATCAAGTCCGCTAAAGGTGCCTGGCTGGAAGATTTCGATGGGAATCGCTATCTGGATGCAATCAGCTCTTGGTGGGTGAATATTTTTGGCCACACAAACCCGCGCATCAATCAAGCGGTTAAAAATCAAATTGACCAACTCGAACATGTTATTCTCGCTGGGTTTTCGCATGAGCCAGCCATTCATCTTGCCGAAAAACTCGTGGAAATCACGCCTGATGGGCTCAGCAAATGTTTTTATGCCGACAACGGATCTTCCGCGGTCGAAGTCGCTTTGAAAATGAGCTTTCACTATTGGCGTAATCTCGGCCAACGACAAAAAACCCGCTTTATTTCACTAAACAATGGTTACCACGGAGAAACCCTCGGCACACTCGCATTAGGGGATGTTGCGCTATACAAAGAAACCTACGCCCCATTATTAATGGAATGCCTGACGGTCAAATCTCCTGACTGTTATCACCGGGCAGAGGGCCAGTCCTGGCAAGACTACTCCCGCCAAATGATCGAACCCATGCGCCAAACATTGGAACAACATCATCACGAAGTGTGCGCGGTATTCTTTGAGCCACTGGTGCAATGTGCCGGTAATATGCGGATGTATCACCCCATTTATTTAACTCTATTACGTGAACTTTGTGATGAATATAATGTTCACCTGATCGCCGATGAAATCGCAGTTGGCTTTGGCCGCACAGGCACCCTGTTTGCTTGTGAACAAGGCAATATTACCCCAGATTTCATGTGTCTTTCCAAAGGCTTAACTGGCGGATACCTGCCGTTATCCGCAGTCCTCACCACACAACAAGTCTATGATGCTTTTTATGATGATTATGAAAATCTCACAGCATTTCTGCATTCGCATAGTTATACCGGCAACCCACTGGCCTGTGCTGCCGCGTTAGAAACTATCTCGATTTTTGAAACCGATAATATCATCGAAAAAAACAAACCCAAATCACAACTCATTGCCAACCTGAGTCAGGAGTTAGTAGACCACCCACATGTCGCAGAAGTCCGCCAAACAGGCATGATTACCGCCATTGAGTTATGCAAAAATAAAACAACCAAAAAAGCCTACCCTTGGCAGGAAAGACGTGGTTTGCGTGTCTATCAACACGGCCTGAAAAACGAAGTATTGTTGCGGCCGCTGGGTGACGTTGTGTATTTTATGCCGCCTTATGTTATCAGTGAAGATGAAATTGAATTAATGGTTAACGTTGCCAAGCAGGGAATTCATTTGGCGACTCAATAATTGGGTAGATTTCAGCCAATAAACGAGATACTCACCAATCTCCAGATCATCCGGTTATTCTTTACCCCGCTTAGGAATGTGTAAGACGGCTTTTCACACTAAAGACAGTAAATGCTAGTAGAATGCGCATTTAAAGCTTGTTACAGTTTAGTCCGCATTTGTTACATGAGCACGTTTTATCCTGTAGAGAATAGATTTTGTAATAGATTGTCCACTGCGTGAAAAACCCGTTCTACAATTAAATCAAGTACTTGTTATCCTTATAGATTATTGATTGAGGTTTGAAGAGTCTTACCATGAACATGAAACTGCTAGTTTTTACCATTATTCTTGCCGCTTTGGTTTTCATCGTTGCCGTTGATACCCGGGAAAAGCCCGAACACCTGCAAACCGAGGCTGATAAAGTCGAAAACTTGTTGGAAGATTATGTTTTCAATACGCCGAAACAAATCTCGGTTCTTTATCAACAGGAAGATGAAGATAAAAAAACGCGTGAGAGAATAAAAACCATTGTACTGAAAACCGATGAGGAATATGTACCAAAATCACCCAGGATACCTAATGGTTTTCAGGCAGTACTAGATGAGATGCAAAGCCACCTACCTGATTACGACTTTGGTGAACAGGTCAGTGAAAAAGCCACACTGTTCCACTGGTTAAGCCCTGGTGCAAACTGGGTTGTAACATCAATTGTAACCACGAACGGCTACTATTCCCGCTGGGAAAGAAGAATGGACGTGCATCAGCTAAGCAATGAGTAGCACATAAAAAACAAAGCCCAGAATAAAACTGGCAAAAAATGGGGATCAGTTGAGAGGGAAAAAAAATATGAAGGTTGCAGCATCTTTACGCACCCGTTTAAACACACTGGCTATTGCAGCGATATTAGTCAGCGGCTCACAATCGAGTTTTGCGGCAGACCCGAGTCATTTGGAACACCCGCATAGCGCCGGTACATTCATGTTTGAAGCGATGTTTATGCGTATGAACATGAAAGGTCTACGCACTGGAACGAATGATGTGAGCATAGCGGATACCACTTCCATCACAGACGGTGGATACATGTTAGTGCCGACTAAAATGACGATGGATATGTTGATGTTAATGCCTATGTATAACTTCAGCAAAGAAACCAGTGTCATGTTGATGTTGAATTA
>CALZHW010000031.1 GCA_945787125.1 uncultured Ectothiorhodospiraceae bacterium | reverse complement strand
GTAAATCCATTCCGCAATATAATTTCATTTCAGTCTCCCAATGGTTTGGTTTTTCGTTCACCACCAGTTTAACAACTGGCACCGAACTTTGGGAGGCTGGCTATATGATTATCAGGCTTGAAATATTGAGTTGTTTATTTTTCTCTGTTACATTCCCCACGTGGCAAGAAAACCAAGATTACATCTCCCTGGTGGCTTTTATCATGTAATGCTTAGAGGAAACGGCGGGCAAGATATTTTTTTTAAAGCGGAAGATAGAAATAATTTTTTTCTATTAATGCAGCAAGGGATATCTCGTTACGGTCATCGCGTACATGGTTTTTTCTGCATGACAAAAAAAGTGAAACTTTAACAAGCGAAACAAAGAAGTTTGAACGTGATTTGTCTGCGTTAAGTGTCGCTGTCAGAAAAACTGAAGAAAGAAGGGTGCAGAGTAAGGCGTTGCGAGATAAGCTGAGATTGATTGATAATTCAATATATCAAGCCTGCCCCTTTTTTGGTTATCAAATGTTTAAATATACTGAGTTCAATAGCATCTTTAGTCTATTTCCACCCAATATCAGTAGAGATGTATTAAGCTGTTGAAAATATTGGAAGTTATTGTACACAAAAAATTCGACAGCTGGAAATAAGTTGAAAAGGAATAAGCGGGAGGTTCAATCTATATTTCAGGTGTTGAGTAATTAACCTGTTATTTTGTGAGGTTTAAGATTTTTCTATATCAAACTATTCAGAAATAGATGGAATTGGGATAGACTGAAGGTGCTATTGAATAAAACTGTTAGGCACACACTCAAATCTATTTAATTTTGGGGAATGACATGTCAGCAAAGACGGTTAATGAAGAGGCAGCTCAAACAGTATCCCCTCGCCAGTGGATCAGATTAGTTGTGGTGTATCTCCTAATCCCGCTGATTTTATTCATATGCAGTGGGGACCTCGGCTGGTGGCAGGCGTGGCTATATTCCATGCTGATCTTGGCCGCTGGTATTGGTGGGCGCATGTGGGCGGAACAACGACATCCCGGATTAACATCCGAAAGACAAAATATTGAAAATATCCAAAATGCAAAAGCCTGGGACAAAGTGCTTGCTCCACTGATGGCGGTGAGTGTCGGGTTTCCTATGGTCATTGTAGCAGGGCTGGACCACCGCTATAACTGGTCCTCCGACTTTCCGCTATGGCTCATCGTAATTGGCTTCATTTTGATCTCGCTCGGATACGCTTTCGCTGCATGGGCATTGGCAGAGAACCGTTTTTTCTCCAGCGTGGTACGTATTCAGACGGATCGAGGGCATGTGGTGTGTGATACCGGCCCGTACCGGTTTGTTCGGCATCCGGGTTATGCCGGAAATATTCTTGCACTGTTCGGTATTGTTCTTGCTCTGGGCTCAGTATGGACACTGATTCCTGCGGCGGTAGCATCAATCATCGCGGTGATTAGAACCGTACTTGAAGACCAGACTTTACAGGAAGAGTTGCCGGGCTATCGAGACTATGCACGACGCGTGCGCTATCGGTTGATTCCTGGGATATACTGAGAGATCTGAGTGGTGGGTGTCCCAGATCAGAGATTGAGGTCCAACCGGCGCCGCCTAACGAATAAGGATAGGTTGTAAGAACTTTGAGAACTTTGGGGTCAGAGAACTTTGGGGTCAGGCCTTACAGTTCACATCATGTCAATTGTAAGGCCTGACCCCTACGTTTTGCGTTTTGCAAGTGTAAGGCCTGCCCCCTACGTTTCTACGTTATGCGAAAGCGATCCCTAGTGGCGATTTGTCTATCACCTATGTGCTAATGGGGCGCGGTGACTTTAATCACGACGGCAATGAAGATATCTTGTTACGTTTAGACTGGAACATCACAACCGCCTTTGGCAAAGGGTTCAGTTTGTTGTTGTTTTCTAAGCGCAGTGTATCCGCTAAAGCCGAAATAATTTGGCGTGACGGTTAAGAAGAATATATGGAATAATATTTGGGATCAAAATACATTAACTAAATTTGAGTCTGCCCCTAATACTGCTCAATCCAGAACATTTCATTCATCACATGCAAGGTAACCGGCCTCAGTTTGCCCTAATCAATGCCCTGGGGCGGCTCGAAAAGTTACGAGCATATGCCAGCTAACTCGACGTGAAATTCATTAAGGGATACAAACTTAGCCAAGTACTTTATCGATGAGATAGACGTGTTTGTTTTTTACAGAGAATAATGTTTCCATGTATCTAGAAATTCAATTATTGCCATTCTTGGATCTTATCAAGCGATAACCCCCAAGAAGTACGCTTTATGTTTACGTGTGATCAAATTTCACACAACTGCAAATATTTAATTCGTCTGATTTTTTTTGAGCTAAAATGACTTGGGTGTTCAATAAATTGGTTCATCCACGATGGTATGAGTAATAACCATATAAAACGCATAAAGCAGAACCGAAATTCAGAGATGTCAAAAACATTCTGACTATTTTATTGATAACATGGAGAGAGACTGGTGAGAATCGCAATAGGGGCGGATTCATACGGGCATTCCTTAAAGGGATCTATCAAGGAATATTTAATCGGCAAGGATTATAAAATAACAGATTTTGGAGTAAGTAATTCGGAAGAAGATACTCCTTATTATCTAGTTGCAGATGATGTAGCAAAGCGTGTGAGCGATAAAGAATTTGATCGTGCAATCTTAGTGTGTGGAACGGGAATGGGTATGTCCATCCTAGCGAACAAACATCCGGGAATATACGCTGCCGTGTGTGAAACGCCTTTCGCGGCAGAAAAATCTCGCTCAATAAATAATTCGAATATTTTGACGCTCGGAGAATTCATAACAACTGGTACGATGGCAAACGAAATAGTGGATGTTTGGTTGCGTACTGAGTTCACTGCAGGTTGGGATAATTCGATTCAGGAGTGGTTACGGAAATCTATGGATGAGATATCCGCACTAGAACGTAAGCAGTTTCGACAAGAATGAAAGGGCTGAAGTTGGCGTGGCGCACTTAACTTAAATGCAGGATTTCCTTTTTAGTTTGAAGTCTTGAATAAGGTATCTTGAACATGAAGGAAGGTCTTAAACTATGCCAACTACTATCCTTTTAGAACAACGTCTTGCAGAAATAGGGCAATCTCTAAAGACTTCAGGAAAAGCACTTGCATTACTTGGCTTAGGTTCAGTAGGGAAAGAAAAAACTTGTTTGGATGAATATTCAGATCTCGATTTTTTTGTTATTGCCAAACCTGGTTGTAAACAATGTTTTTTAGACGATGATTTATTTTGGTTAGAGCAATGTGCTCAAAGTGGTTTTTTCTTTCGTAATACAGTTGATGGTTATAAATTTCTATACGAAGACGGGGTATTTTGTGAGTTTGCAGTATTCGAAACAAAAGAGCTAGAACATATTCCATTTTCTGAGGGAAGAGCTATTTGGTCAGAACCAGAATTTAACTTAACTGCTTTGCAGCCAAAAACTAAAAAAGGTATGTATCAAAGATCGTCTGATATCGAATGGATATTAGGAGAAGCTTTAACCAATCTTTATGTTGGAATGTGTCGGCATAACCGAGGTGAAAAGCTTTCAGGAATGAGGTTTGTTCAGAGCCATGCTTTAGATCGCATACTTGATTTAATTCAAGTCTCTCAGGTGGCAGAAAACATTCATGAAGATCCTTATTTGCCTGAGCGTCGATTTGAAATGCGATACCCTGAAGCCAAAGATGTTTTAGGGACATTCTGTCAAGGTTATGAGAAAAATGCTGTATCGGCATTGGCCCAGTTGGTTTGGCTGGAAAGTAACTACTCAATCAACTCCACAATTGCTAGAGAAATACGTAGGTTAATTACCGATGTTTTATAAAAAAAACCAGTATAAAAAAATCTCGTGTTGAGATAAACCCAAAGTCTTGGGAGGAAATAATCATTTACGAAAAGTAAAAGTGGACGCTACCCTTATTTATCCCTGTGGTCGATACTGTAATACCTTTCGAAAATAAAAGAGTAATGTCCCCTTTTTCCTTATTCCCGCGTTATATTAATTACTTTTCTCACTCAATATAAAAATTCAAAGACAGAAAAAGTGCCACCTTCAACCACCCGCTAAGGCTCTTGTCACTGCGAGTGGTAACTATTGGAATAATTAGTTGATTTTGACGGTGAGTTTTACGTTTATTTTATTTGGCTGAATCTGCATTCTGCTATTTTTTCACGGTATCTTTTTGCACGTTATTTTATGATTAAAACACAATTTAAAACAACGCAATATTCCGCTCGTTCATTAATCACTTGGCTTGTTGGTGTTGCATAAAAATAATTCTTCGACTTCAACTTACTATTTTATCTATAAAAAAACAATTCCTTGCAAGCATGGGATAAATAAGAAGGTATTTCTATTATTGTGAAAGTGGGCAATTACTTTAAAGCCGTGCAAAATGTGCTCATGTGGACTCTGTTGTTACTTTGCGGGTTACTGTGGTTGTTATTGCTTAAATAACAACTAATACCATATAGATTCGCTGTTTAAAACTCAATTTCGATTGTTATTCCCAAGCTTTTACACTTCAATTACTTTATTCTTGTATAACATAAAGTGATAGTATAGTATCACTTTATGAAAATAGAACTCGTAACGACACTAAAAAGACAAGCAACTAGAATTCTCGCTGAGTTGCATGAGTCCAAAGAGCCAGTGCTAATAACCGAACATGGTCAACCTTCGGCTTATCTAATCGATGTTGATGATTTCGAGCACATGCAAAATCGAATGCAAATTCTCGAAGGTATTGCTCGTGGCGAAACAGCTATTCAAGAAAATCGCACTTTGACTCATGCCGAAGCAAAAAAGGCTATGGGTAAGTGGCTCAAATAATTTGGACAGATCCAGCATTAACAGATCTTAATGATATCGCTGATTATATAGCGCTAGATAATATTGATGCCGCAAAAAGGTTAGTTCAGCACGTGTTCTCCAGTGTCGAGCGACTTGACCAGTTTCCAAATTCAGGTCGGCCTCCCCCCGAGCTTGAAAACACGCGGTATCAAGAAGTAATTGTTGGACCTTGTAGAGTCTTCTTTCGATATGACAAAGATCAAAATGTAGTATATATACTTTATGTCATGAGAAGCGAGCGAGAACTTCGTATATTTATGCTTAAAGATAGAGCGAAGGAATTCAGCTAACAATACGTTCATCGTACCGAGGTAAATCCAGAGTCTTGTTCCTGATCGGCATAAAGGAGTTTTATTTTTAAGATGATTAATGAATTACAATATATTCTATATACTGAAATTCCATTAACTAAAGAAATTGGCATTCAAAGTCGAAGAGTTTGAAAATATCTCATTAACGGTATCTGCTCCTTTGGAAAATAACATCAATCATAAAAGAACAGCATTTGGTGGAAGTCTATATTGTGTATCTGTTTTAGCGGGTTAGGGACTGATTCATTTGATCTTGAAGAATAAGGGCTTATCCGGGCATATTGTTATCCAGGAAAGTAACACAAAATTTTTGAAACCCGTTACTACCGATATAACGGCTCGAAGTTCGTTTGATTCAAAAGCAAGATGTGATAAATTTCTTGGATATATACAAGAGAAAGGGTATAGCCAGAATCAAATTGGAATTATATATTTCTTGCAATTCCGAGATTTGTGTAAAGTTTGAAGGAACCTATGTGGTTCACTTATAACGAGACAGATAAGCGCTGATAATTTGCCGGTTATAAGTGACATTAATGGTGGGTTTTGAGTGGCGTTAACAGCATCGTTTGATATGATTTGTATCGAAATTCCCAAGCATACTTGAACATGCATATCGTTTAAATGTTTATCTGCCGCGTTAATAGGAATACAATACTTATAGATAAACTCTAAAACAAGGTTTTAGATGAAACAGCAAAAAATATTGAAAAAGAAGGATTTTCAAAGTCTTTTAAATTTATTGGCTGCGGAAGGCTATGCTGTGATCGGGCCACAGATTTCTGATGGTGCCATTGTCTATCAATCCCTGGATCACACATCACAGTTACCGATCGGATTTACTGATCGACAAAGTCCTGGAAGTTACACTCTAGAAAAATCCGCTAACGAAGACGCATATTTTGCCTGGGCAAATGGCCCGCAAGCGCTCAAACCGCTATTGTTTCAATCTGAAGAATTATTATGGACCGCGTCGAAGGACGAGGCTAATTCAATCCGTTTTGAACAATGCTTGCCAGTGGTTAAGCCAATCGCGGTATTGGGTGTGCGAGCATGCGATCTTGCAGCGTTAGAGTTGCAAGATAAGCATTTTTTACAAAAAGAGTTTGTCGATCCTTATTACCAGAAAAGGCGCGAATCGCTATTACTGATTGCTGTCAACTGCTCCCATCCCTCCGCTAACTGTTTTTGTGTTTCAACCGGCGATGGCCCATCTGCTCAGAAACACTACGATATTGTGCTCACAGAATTGGACGATGTTTTCCTCATTGCCAGTGGTTCAGGCAAGGGTGAGAAAATTTGTGGCTTGCTAAGTCTTACCGAGGCGACAGAAAATAACCGTCAGTCTGCGGTTGAGCAAGAAGAGGCGGCTATTAAGGTGCAAACAAAACGCTTACCCGATATTGATGTTCCTGTGATGCTAAAAAATAAAACCAACCATTCGCGTTGGGATTTGATTGCGGAAAAATGCCTCGCCTGTGGAAATTGCACGTCTGTTTGTCCGACCTGTTTTTGTCATACCAAAAAAGAGCTGCATGCGTTGGATGGTAAAAATAGTCAACATTATCGAGTATGGGATAGTTGTTTTAGTCTAGAGCATGGATACATTCATGGGGGAGCGGTGCGCTCTGAAACGAGCCAACAATATCGACAATGGTTAACCCATAAATTTTCGGCCTGGGTAGAGCAATACGGCCGATCGGGCTGTGTGGGTTGTGGCCGCTGTATCAGCTGGTGTCCCGTGGGTATTGATGTGATTGAAGAACTGAGTGCGCTAAGTGATGAGGCATGAGGCATGAGTGAGAATCCCTATCTACCGTTTGAAGCAACCGTCGTTGAGCGTATTCAGGAGACGCAATCGATTTTCACCCTGCGTTTAAAGTTTTGTGACGAAGATGTTTGTGAGTACCCTTTCAAGCCCGGCCAATTCAATATGCTTTATCTCTTTGGTGTTGGAGAAGTGGCGATTTCTATTGTTTCTGACCCGGAAGATAACGCTTGCTGCGATCATACGATACGTGCTGTTGGCCGTGTGACGCATGCAATGAGCGAATTAAAAGCGGGTGATAAAATTGGTGTGCGTGGCCCTTTTGGGCGAGGCTGGCCATTGAATGAAGCCGAGGGTAAAGACATCGTATTGATTACCGGGGGCCTGGGTTGCGCACCTGTTTCTTCAGTCATCCAGTATGTCATTCGGCGTCGAGAACGGTTTAATCACTTGGTGATTATGCAAGGCGTAAAGCATCGAGAAGATCTCATCTGGCAGGATCAGTATGATCAGTGGGGGAAATCGGCAGACACCCAAATTTTATTGGCGGCCAGCGAGGACAAAAGCACGAATTGGCCCTGGTTCTCGGGGCATGTCATTAGCCTGATGGATAAAGTGGAATTTGATCCCAATAATGCAATTGCCATGATGTGCGGACCAGAAGCAATGATGCATGCGGCGATTAAACCGCTAACTGAACGTGGCCTGCCAGAAGAAGATATCTGGCTTAGCATGGAGCGCAATATGCAATGCGCTGTTGGCCACTGTGGACACTGTCAATATGGCGCAAAGTTTATTTGTAAAGATGGCCCAGTCTTCCCCTATCCTGAAATAAAAGACTACTTTGGTGTGAGAGGTTATTAATGTGAGTCAAATTAAAGTCGCTGTGCATAAATTCTCTTCTTGTGATGGTTGTCAGTTGGCTTTTCTCAACTTGGGTGCGGACTTGTTGCTATTGGCTGACCTTGTGGATATCAAGCATTTCGCTGAAGCGGGAGTTGTTGATGAATCAGTGCATGTCAATGTGGCATTTGTTGAAGGCAGCGTATCAACCAATAAAGAACGTCAGCGCATTGTTGAAGTCCGAAAAAATACTGACTATTTGATAACTATTGGTGCTTGTGCAACATCGGGTGGCATTCAGGCATTAAGAAATATGAATGATGGTAAAGCATGGATTGAAGCGGTGTATGCTAAGCCTGAATATATCGACTCGTTAGACAAGGTTTTACCCATCGCAGAGTGTGTGAAAGTCGATTTTGAATTATGGGGTTGTCCTGTTTCCAGTGAACAGATAGTGACAACTATTCGATCTTTGTTGTCAGGCGTCACACCAAAAGACAATACAGAAAAAGTTTGCATGGAGTGTAAACGGAAAAACAATGTTTGTACGCTGGTGACAAAAGGTGATCCCTGTTTGGGCCCGGTAACCAAAGCGGGTTGCGGTGCCATCTGTCCCAGTTTTGGGCGGGCTTGTTATGCCTGTTACGGCCCGGCAAGTCATGCTAATACCGCTTCACTCAGTCAGCGTTTGATTGGGATCGGTTTAACAACAACACAAGTTTCTGAGCAGTTTCAGTTATTCAATAATAATGCCCCCCAATTCAAGCGTGCATCTGATGAGGTGTTGAGAAAGTAACATGACAGAGAAAAAAATCAATATTCGTGTGCCTGTGCTAGCGCGGGTAGAAGGAGAAGGGGCGTTAGAAATTGATATTGAGAATAACCAGATTACGCATTTAAAGCTCAAGATATTTGAACCTCCTCGGCTTTTCGAAAAGTTACTTGAGGGCCGGCACTACTCAGAAGTGCCGGACATCGTGGCACGTATTTGTGGAATATGCCCTGTTGCTTATCAAATGAGTGCTGTTCACGCGTTTGAATCATTGTTTGAAACAAAAATTAGTCCTTGGGTTAATGACATGCGCAGGCTCTTTTATTGTGGAGAATGGATAGAAAGTCACGCGTTACATATTCACCTGTTGGCTGCTCCGGATTTTTTAGGGTATGAAAGCGCACCGGCTATGGCAAAAGATTATCCGCTGGAAGTCAGACGTGGAGTGGAAATTCAAGCCATCGGTAACGACATTATTCGCTTGTTAGGGGGTAGATCAGTTCATCCGGTAGGGGTGAAAGTCGGCGGCTTTCATCATGCCCCTAAAGCTGAAGACGTAAATGCTCTGCTGGAAAAACTCAAGGAAAAATTACCCGCTGTGGAAGAGATGTTGCGTTGGTGCTCTACATTAACGTTGCCCAGTAATGAGCAGGAATTCGTCAGTGTTGCTTTGTGTGACGAAAAAATGTATCCCATGAACCAAGGGAATGTAATATCGAGTGAAGGCCTAGATTTATCGATTGATAATTATCAAACCGTTTTTAAGGAGCATCATGAAGCGCATTCGACGGCTTTATTTAGTTTAATGAGTGGGCGACCTTACTTGGTAGGACCGCTGGCACGCTTAAACCTAAATGTTAATCAATTGCCGGATCATATAAAATCGATAATCGCCACAAGTGGAATTTCGTTTCCGAGTAACAACATGTATCACAGTCTGTTTGCGAGAGCGGTTGAAATACTTTATGGGTTCCTAGAGAGTATCCGAATCCTGCAGACCTATGCTAAACCTGAAACACCTTATTCACTCGTTAAAGTGAAAGCTGGCGTTGCCTATGGTTGTACAGAAGCGCCCCGTGGTGTGCTTTGGCATCGCTACGAAGTTGATGAAGAGGGGTTAATTACATCTGCAACGATAATTCCTCCTACTAGTCAAAATCAAGCACGAATGGAAGAAGATTTGAGAAATTCATTAAACCTGACAGGTCTGGATCGTAAAGAAGATGATATTCGGTTTCAAGCAGAGCAGATTGTCCGTAATTATGATCCTTGTATTTCATGTGCGACACACTTCTTGGATTTACGCATAAATCGCCGATGAGAAAAACTGCCGTCATTGGGATTGGCTCATATCAGGGTGAAGATCAGCTTGGTTGGTTGGTGATAGACGAGCTGGAAAAAAAGTATAGCAATAATCCGAGTCTCACTTTATTCAAAAGTAAGGGTAATGGTCTGGATTGGAGTGATGCCGTCAGTGGTGCATGTGAGGTTTTTTTTATTGATGCGGTCATCTCGGACGAAGAATTTGGTTTTATTCATTTTTTTGAGATCAACTCAGAATTTGACAGGGAAAAAAATATTCTTGGCCAGTCCAGCCATAGCGTTAACCTGGTCGATAGCATAATGGTTGCACATAATATTGGATTACTAAAACTGCCAGTCAGTTTTATTGGTGCAGAGATCGGCTTTAGTGAACAAAAAATTTCAATAGATTTTGAGGTCATCGTAAAAAAATTATTAATAAAATGAAATTTCTTTAAATGACTAAGGGCAGCCCTAAACAACCCCAAGTATCCATCCTTCCAGTTTTGCCTGCTTACGTTCGGACAATGTCAATGGTGGCGAAAAATATTGGTCCAGGATGCCGCGTCGGTCGGCTTCCTGGAGCCAGGCAGCTACCGACCAGGCATCATGCTCATCAGTGGTTCGGTCCTCTTTGGGAAAGCGTCGTTTATACAGAGCCGGGTAGATTTCACAGATCACTGACTTTCCTTGCGGCACTTCAAAACCATCGAATGGCCAGAAATGCACTTTTTCGTGTAATGTTGGGGCTTCCCGTAACCAGAGTAACCAGGGCAGACCCGCATGGGTGGATTTTGCCACAGATCCCTGCACATCAAATAAAAACACACTCTTCGCGGTGGCTGTCCATTTTTCACATAAGCGCAATTCCGAAGTATCTCCGGTGCGCGGATTACCATCGCGATGATCTTCAACATAGGTATTTGGGTCGGCAGTTGGCCAGTGTCGCATAAAATCCCATAAAAACTTGTCCCAACTGGAAAGCTCATTACGTTGCATATAACTTAACGGAAATGAAAAGCCATGATCAATACCTATAATCACCGGCTTTTCAGATTCAAGCGCTTTAAGACAATACTGAGCAATCTCTAATCGTGACCAGTTTTTTGCACCTTC
Source organism: uncultured Ectothiorhodospiraceae bacterium (assembly GCA_945787125.1). Lineage (GTDB taxonomy): Bacteria > Pseudomonadota > Gammaproteobacteria > S012-40 > S012-40 > CALZHW01. The sequence continues at coordinate 17,578 of CALZHW010000031.1, read as the reverse complement.
GGTCGGTGTACTGACTCTCATTGGTTCGCCATTATTGGTTGTTGCATAAACCTGCAAAGCTTTAAGTCGACTGTTGGGTGTTTGCGCACCGGAGTAGTCAATGCCGATGTGATGGGTGAATTTCATGCTTGCATCCTATTAAAACAATGAATTTAAATCAGTCCTAAAGCCCATGATAATTTCCTGGGTTTGAAGAGTTTTACTTGATTTATAATTCTTAAACAGACTTTCAGGAGAGCTATTGTACAATCAAATTTCTACGCGATCACATTTATCCTGTGAGAAAAATGAGGTTAATCATAAACCTGGTGCTTGAGTCTTGCTGCCTGATTCGCCATTTTTGCTTATGCAAGTTGCACTCAACTTTGATAAAAGTCCACCCTATCTAGGTTATAATGCACAGTTTTGTAAAGTCTCTTGCTTTAAACCAAATAAATCAAGGTTTTTTTAGAAGTCCTGCTTTCGTATAACAAGCAGGGTACAGTTGAATATTTGTACAAATTATACGCCAAACTAGAGGAATTAGAAGTATGTCATCTGGCTCTATAGCCGATCAAATCAGGCGCAGACGCACTTTTGCTATCATCTCGCATCCCGACGCGGGTAAAACAACGATTACTGAAAAACTCTTGTTGTTCGGCGGTGCTATACAATTAGCCGGCACAGTCAAGGGGCGTAAAGCCGCGCGTCATGCGACGTCAGACTGGATGGCGATGGAGAAGGAACGAGGAATTTCCGTGACTTCATCGGTGATGCAGTTTCCCTATGGTGATGCCATTATCAATTTACTTGATACCCCGGGTCATGAGGATTTCTCAGAAGATACTTATCGTACCTTAACGGCGGTGGATTCAGCGCTGATGGTGATTGATACTGCCAAAGGTGTTGAAGAACGTACTATTAAATTAATGGATGTTTGTCGTTTGCGCAGTACACCGATTATCAGTTTTATCAATAAACTTGATAGAGAAGGGCGCGATCCGATCGAATTGATGGATGAAATAGAAGATGTACTGAAAATTCAATGTGCGCCAATAACCTGGCCGATTGGTATGGGTAAAAACTTCAAAGGGGTTTTTCATCTCTATAATAATTCTATCCATTTATTTAGTGCCACACACGGTGGCAAAATTCAGGAAGGTGAGGTTATTCAAGGGCTGGATAATCCGCGTTTAAATGAGTTGTTTGGTTCTTTGATTGAAGATTTTCGTGAAGAAATTGAATTAGTGCAAGGTGCTAGTCATGAATATGATCATGAAGCATTTTTACGTGGTGAATTAACGCCGGTATACTTTGGTTCAGCAATCAATAATTTCGGCGTAAAAGAGTTGTTGGATGCGATTTCACAATACGCACCTCCCCCACAACCGCGCCAAACGGAAAGCCGTTTGGTTGAGCCCAATGAAGAGAATTTTTCCGGTTTTGTTTTTAAAATTCAGGCCAATATGGATCCCAATCATCGTGACCGGGTGGCTTTTTTACGGGTATGTTCAGGTCGTTATGATCAAAGTAAAAAAGTTTTTCATGCCAGGATTAATAAGAACGTACAGATCTCTAATGCGATAACGTTTATGGCGCAAGAGCGTGAACATGTGACTGAAGCCTATCCGGGCGATATTATCGGTTTGCATAATCACGGTACCATTCAAATTGGTGATACCTTTACACTGGGAGAAAACCTTAAATTTACGGGTATTCCGCATTTTGCCCCCGAGCTTTTTCGCCGCGCCAGGTTGCGCGACCCGTTAAAAAGTAAACAGCTGCTGAAAGGGCTGGAGCAGCTAAGTGAGGAGGGTGCCACCCAGCTTTTCAAGCCATTGACGCGAAATGATTTGATCTTGGGTGCGGTGGGTATTCTACAGTTTGATGTTGTGGCAGAACGCCTGAAAACTGAGTACAAAGTGGATTGCCTATTTGAGCCAGTGAATGTCGCGACGGCGCGTTGGGTGTATTGTGATGATTCGAAAAAGTTGGAAGAATTCAAGAAGAAAGCCGCCGACAATCTGGCTATCGATGGCGGTGGTGACTTGACGTATATTGCACCAACTCGAGTGAATCTCAATTTAACCGAGGAACGCTGGCCAGATGTTGAGTTCAAAGCAACGCGGGAGCATTAAGCTTGTTGGGCACGTTACACTTGGCTCAACCTACCAAAAAAATTACAAGAATGTTGGTTTGGCTAAGCATCACGTGCCCAACAGAAAGTTGAATATTATAACTCACAATCAGAGTTCAAATATTTTTCTCGTAATCAGCGCTCGTAGTGGCAAGGCCTTATCGAAAGTGTTGCCCTGTGTGCCACATGGATGCTGCCGTCAAACGTACAAGGACGTAATCACGTCTCTCGGTAAGGTTTTGCCGCTACGGGTGCTGGAAGGTGGCACTTTTACAACTTTGAACTCCGATTGTGAGTTATAACTAATTGCCCAGGCTGAGGTAATGTTGGAATTAATCGATTCGCATTGTCATTTAGATTTTCCGGTATTCGATGCCGAGCGGCCAGCGTTGATCGAACGTTGCAATGCGGTGGGCATACAATCTTTTATTGTTCCCGGCGTAGAGGCGGTTAGTTGGCCTCGCCTTATTCAATTGCGCACTGATTTTCCGGGCGTTCATATTGCCTTCGGCTTACACCCTTATTTTATTGAGAATCACCAACTGCAGGATATCGAAAAACTCAAACAGTTCTGTGAGAAATTTTCGCCGATAGCCATTGGTGAAATTGGCCTGGATTTTTACCGAAAAGACTTACCAAAAGAAAAACAAATCACTTTCTTTCAAGCACAATTACAAGTAGCCGAAGCGCTGAAGTTACCTGTCATTCTTCATGTTAGAAAAGCTCATCAAGATGTTTTACAAATGTTAAAGCATTATCAAATACCCGGTGGAATTGCCCATGCGTTTAATGGCAGTTATGAGCAAGCCTTGCAATACATTGATTTGGGTTTTAAATTGGGGTTTGGCGGCGCACTAACTTTGCCGAATGCACGTAAATTGCACAGTCTCGCAGAAAACCTATCATTGCAGTCCATCGTACTTGAAACTGATTCGCCGGATATGAAACCAGCGAATTATCTTTCAGCATACAATACCCCGCTCAGCTTATTGCAAACTCTGGATACGCTGGCTGATATCCGCGGTCAATCAAAAGCTATGATAGCGAAGATCACAAGCGCGAATATCCAATCTATTATTGATGTTTGACTTAGGGCTGCCTATAAAATTATTTCACATTTCTAAGTTTCCACTCACTCATTTTAGCTGCTTTGTTCGTCAGTTAAATAGCTCACTATTCGCCTTCCTCATGCCTCGCCTAAGAGCGCACTTTTGGTGCTAAAATGGCGATTGAAAACCCAAAAATGTAAACTAATTTTTACGGCAACCCTTAGCATCGAAGATTTAGTGAATCTAATTTCGTTTTTTTGTGGCGACTTGCTCACTGAATCACTCATTCCCGCATTTTTTACATAATATCCTAGCATTACGCTAGGGTTTAAACTTTTTCTATCTTTTCAGTATGTTACCGATTCAAATCGGATTATTAATGACTGAATATATCAGTATTAGCATATTCTGAAATACCTCCCCATTCTATCTTATTGTTTTTGCTGAATTAAATTAATTAAAGCTTCTCTTTGTTATACCGATACGTCTACGAACTAACACCTTAGTTTTGATTTGCCGTGCGTCTTGTGTGCACATCACAAACAAAATGTTGGGTGGACTTGGTTGCAGATATTTTAAACTTAACAGGAGAGGCATTAATGATTGATCGTCAAATTAGCTGGCTGATTGTGCTGCTATTTTTAGCACTCGCAGTCACCGGCTGTTCTAGTGATGGTAGTTCAACGACAACCAGTAGTGGGGGTGTAACGACTTCGGGTGTATTGAATGAAGATGGTATTGATACAGGCATTGCTGCTGCGCCAACAACCGTAGCAGGCAAGGTAACGTTATCCAGTGTGTTGACTTCGCAAGTGAATGCGAAAGCCGCACGAGAAAAAGCTTTACGATTTGGTAAGCCAGGTTCGCAAGAATATAAAAAGGCTATGGCTAAAGCAACAACTAAGCAAAAGTCAGCGAATGGCCGGGAATTACCATCTTTTGCCGCTGGTGCCGCTTTTACAGGTGGCCAGGTTTATCTTTACAACGCATCACGACCTGAGTGGAAACTACCTGTTGCTAAAGCAATAACGGATTCTGACGGGGTTTATACTTTAACAGAATTGATCAATGCTGCAGAAAATGGCAATGCCTATGTCGATGGTGACCCAATCCCAGGTGGTAATTACACCCTCATGGCATTTACTTTAAAAGGACTATTTCCTGACTTGGTTGCCTTGCAATCTGTTGTGAGTGAATTTGCCGGTACAGTTCCGGGTATCGATCTCGAAGCACAAAAAAGTACAGCAAGCCCAACAGTTACTTCGATGCTAGGTGTGTCAAAGAATCCAGATGGAACCCAAACTTGGGGTGACGAGAGTTTAGAATTAGCGCCAAATGCAGCGGTACAGGTTTCATTTAGCATGCCTATGTTTCGCGAGGCAGTAACAAAAGATTTTCTTGTTATCGAATCTTCAGATGGTGGTGACGTCCCCGAAGGTATTTGGACGTTATCGGCTGATTGGTTGACAGCAACCTTTTACCCTAATAAAGATACAACCTGGACACCCGGTAAAACATACGCTGTGACTGTTATGGGTAGTGATGGTGATCAAGGTGTCATAGGTTCAATTTACAATATTTATGGTCGTTTTCTTGAGGAAACGGGTGTAGGTACTTTTAAAGTCTTGACGTTAGAAGAAGGTGAGACCCTTGCCGATTTAATTGATAGCGTTGCGCCTACTGCATCGTTGTCTAGCCCATTAGATCAAGCGGGTGTTGACGTCACTGTGCCTATTAGAATATGGTCAAATGAGCGTATGGATGTTAACGGTTTGCGTTTAAGAGCAGAGCCTAGTCTTGGCGCGCAACCAGGTGTTTTATTTGTAGGGCAACGCAAAGATGGCTTTGGTCGTGACGGCTTTGAGTATGAGTTTCTTTTAGGTGAACCTTTAAAGCTTAATACAAGTTATGACTTAACAGTTACTGGTGGTAAAGATTTAGCGGGTAACAAAATGAATGAACTGAATGCCTCTTTCGGCACTGTTGGACAGTCCGAAGGTATTGCTGCCATTGATGACAGCCTAACCGGTGTTGAATTAGAAACCGCAATTAAAGCATCTAACAACCAAGCGGACGTAAAAGACGTGTTTGGTAAATGGGTACGTGCTTTCAATGATCGTAACTTGCCGCAGTTACAAAGCCTGATGTCAGGTGAATTTGAAATGCAATACAACGCTGCAGACGGTTATCGCAAAGATGATGTGAATCGTGATGGTGCATTTGATCTTGATGAGTTCTCTGAGATGATTGGCTCATCTTTCCTTGTGTGGGATCATTGTGAAATCAGGATGACAGGTAAAGTTGTTGGTGATATCAATGTTGTTTTGCCTGAAGCTGACTTTGCGTTTACATTAACATCAGATGCTGGTGTAACCTCACCAGAATGTAAACAAGCGGCAGTTGACCAGGAGTTATTTGCAAACTTGTTGAAAGTGAATGGCGCATGGTTTATTAAACGTGCTTCAGAAGGTGTTGATAATCGTGAGCAAGAAGTTGTAGCAGCGGCAGCACTTGAACTAGTTGCACCTTTAGAAAATGACGATACCATTAAATTCTACGATGAAGTAAACAATAAAGAGCTTGATGTAGAGTTCAAATGGACTGAAGTAGCAGATGCTGCCTCTTACATTTGGATGGTGTTTGATTCGCGCAATCCAGCGTCTGGCATGGCGTTAATTTTGCCATCAACTATGGTCAGTCTAAATGTACCAGGTGATATTGATACCTTAATGGAAGCAGGTACTGTTGCTGAGGTGGCAAAAGAGTTCGGCTTTACTGATCGTTTTGAACCACGTGACGGGGCGGAGCTTGTGTGGCAAGTGGCTGCACTTGGCAAGAACGATGTTGGCGCCGTAAGTGGTGGCCGTGCAACTGACTTACCAGGAGATGTTATTGCAATCTCTGAATTATGGAAATTCAAAATCCCTGGCGAGTATCAAACGCTTGCATACTCGGTTGTTACAAATAACAGTGACCTTCAGTTCTTCAGGGAGAGCAAAAATACAGCAATCAATTATGCAGACAGGTTGAATGGCACTGATGGTGATGCAGTTACATTTAATGAGTTTATCAATGGTTTTGATGCGGGTAGCTCAGATTTCGTAACAATCACAGTAACGGCTCCTCGAGCTAGTGATTCAACGGAGCCTATGCAGGGTTTTATTGAAATTAATGGTAATACCCGTATTGAGAAACTCATCCAGTTCGATGCCAATGGCAAAGGTTCGATTACTGTTCCGTTGAATAGTGGCATTAATCAGGTAATGATTTCTGATGAAGTTCCATGCTGGTATCAAAATGGTGACTGTAGTAATGATGACGGTGATCGTGGTATTGAAGAGTGGTTCCAGGTCGTTACAACTGGGGGTATTAAACCAATTGTATTTTTCGGCGATGGAGTTGATGCTAGCGGAGTCACTGCTATAGATGTCGATGGCGTAGAAACTGTTCTTGTTGATAACGATGGCTGGGGTTGGTTTGAATCAACTGATGCCGTTAAGTTAAAATTAACAGGCAAAGTGAATGTGCTTGCTAGTATTTTCCAGAATGCAGGTGCGCCAAACGGTGTTCGCATTGATGTTGGTAATGAGTCCGGTGCGCGTGCCGTAAGTAAAGCTCAAATAGATGTTGATGGTAACTTCAGTGTCGAAGTTGAAATTTACAATGGTGATAACTGGGTGAATGTATCAACTAGCATTTGTACCGAGCAAAATACAGATGGATTTTGCCCAGATTATGCCCGTCGTGATTTTCAAGACCATTTTGGAATTAACACACAAGCGGGATCGGTCTATGTGCCACCAATTGGTGACATATTAGTGACTAATGTTGATGATGGTACGGTAGTCGCCCAAAAGGAAAACTGGGGTGATGGTGGTCGCTGGAATGCTTCTGCAGTTACAGGTAACGTAGTGACTATCTCAGGTGTTATGGAGTTTGCAACCGACACCAGTGGTGGTGATAGAGAGCCTCGTTACTCTGTTGGTAATGAAGGTGGTTGGATGGATGAAAAGCTCAGTGTTGGGCTTGACGGTTCATTTTCTTTCCAAGCTGAATTGGTCCATGGAGATAACTGGATTGATATTCGAGATGTGAGTGATAACAACTACCATTTGAATATCCGTACAGATCTAGGTAAAGAAGTCGTTCGACCTGAAATCACCAAGATCATCGCTGATGGTGTAGAAATTGCCTTTACTGGTGGTGATTTCACAACAACCGCATGTTCTATTACCATTGAAGGTACAGCAATGGAAGGCCAGGTGCAGGCTCAATGGCGTGGTGAAAAAGAAGTGCAAGACGCCATCGATACGGCGGTTGGGTCCAAGCGTGACTGGTACGGGGAAGAAGTGAGAACTGAAGCAGTGTTTGCAAGTGCTACTGCCGAAGACGCGACTTTTTCCATCACTGTTCCATTAGTTGGTAGTTCTACCGTTTGGAGTGACAACTTCATTGATATCAATGACCAGAACTATAACTGGATGGGGCTGCGTATCATCAACACCGGTGACTGTGATTATGAGGCGCCAGAAATGGCTGTTACTGCAGTTAAAGACGATGCTGGTAATACCTTGGGCAAAATCAGTGACTGGGGTAATGGCGGCGAGTATGGTCCAGCTGGATCAAGCTTGCTGAAGGCATTCCCTGGTTCTGTTGGACTGGAGGTGTTTGCGCCACAGGATGGTACTGTGGGCCTTGGCGTAGGAACAACAATTAGCGGTAACGTTGATTTGAGTGTGTTCCCTATGACGGGTAGTGAAGTTGTACGTATTTTGGTTGTCGATCCGGCAACACATGAGCCAATGATGATGTTGTCTAGTAGTTCGTCAGATCCAATGTTGGGTAATTTAAGTGGTGACATCTTTGTGGTGGATCCTTCTAGCGGTGACTTCTCAGCAACAGTTGATTTGGATTCATCTAAGCCTTACATCATTGAAGTTCTTGCTTGGACAGATATGAATGCTGTGGCGGCTGATGGAGAGCCAGTTGATCCTGAAGCCGGTCACAAGATTCCTGTGAACGGTGCAGTGTTGGCTGATAATGGTGGTGTTTGTGATCCAAGCACTCAAACCTGTGATGACAACCGAAACGGTGGTGACACAACGGGTGGCTGTGAGCCAAACTGTGGTGATACTACTGGTGGCGACTTTGGTGGATCTCAATCAGTACTCACTGACTCGATTACCATCGAAGGTACCTCTAGTGTTGCAGGTCGCACAATCAACATTCAATTAGAAGGTTGTAGTGGTCCTGAAAACTATGAGGCCATAGCGGATGCTGATGGTGTCTGGGTTTCACCAGCAATTACCGTGTACTCCGGTCACAATTTTATGAATGTGAGCAACGGTCCTCAATGGTACCATGTCAGTTTGAATGCTGAGAGTATTGCTGAACTGCCTGCTCCAGCGTTAGTTGTGTCTGTTACCGGTGCCACTGAAGTGGAAGACCAAAACAAAGCGGCGGAATGTGGTCGCAGTATGTGGGATGCCGCTGCAGCTGATACTGTCACTGTCACAGGCGAAACAACAGCGCCGGATGGTGAAGGTGAATGGCGAGCTGATGGTCAATTCGGTCGATTCAAAATTGAAAATGGTGTGTTCACAATTGAAAACCTCATACTATACAATGGTGAAAACCGTTTTGAAATCAACGACACGCAATGGAACCGTCATGAGCTGTTGATTACAACCACTGGTGGTTCGACAAGACCGCAGTTTGTAGCAATTGATCAAACTGCGCTGACAGTTGGCACTGGGCAAGTTATAACGGGTATGATCTATGGCAAGGCAATGGATGGTTTACAAGCTGATCTGTTCGTTCCTAGAAATGTGAATGTAAACATTCACATTGATGGCATGAACTTCGATTTTGTCAGCGATCCAAATGAGCTGCAAGGGAGACCCAATGCCGAAGTTATGACATTGACTTCAGTGACTGACGACGCAGGCAATCCAACCGGTGATCACTCATTCAGGGTGAATGTGGATGTTCCTGCAACTACACATGATAGCACTGCAACTGCAACTTCGGCCCCTCAGGTCTGGGTTAACGTTTGGGTTGATGGTGATGTTGTCGATTCCAATGGCAATCATAACTGGGCTAACCATGGTATAAACACTGTTATAAACGATATGTGTACGGATTGTAATAATACTAACTATTACAAACCAAAAGTTCGTTAATAACCGGTGTAAAAAACTCCCGCAAGGGAAAAGCCAAAAAGGGGTGACCACTGGCCACCCCTTTTTTTATGTCTTTGAATTACTTAATCCGCTCAAACACCACATCGATTTTCCCATCCACATCACCCGCTTCAAGTCGAGGGATAATGTCCATAAACTCTGCTTTTTTACTTTTTGTCATCTTTATCCAGATAAAAGACAGACGATTGAGCATGAAATACGAGACAAATATTACCGCTGCGACAATGGTTTCAAAAATGAAAAAAACCGGAGGTGCATTATCAACCAGATAGGCAAAAGTAAAGAAAAATATCAGCAACACAATGCCGCTGAGTGAACCGTAGGTAATTTTAATGCTTCGTTGTTTATTGAGCAGTTTTTCGAGATTTTCTTTTTGAATATTTGCCATCACAGCATCCTTTAAGTTTTTAAGTTCGTATGCCCACGCCCTTGTTTAACAAATATAAACTCCAACTAAACAAAGCGACCACAAAACCAATTATAATAGTTATTGCAACAGCAAGGTTGATGTCGCTAACGCCTATAATACCGTAGCGGAACGCATTGACCATGTAAAGTATCGGATTTGCTAAAGAAACGGTTTGCCAGATTTCGGGTAACATATCAATGGTGTAAAAAATTCCGCCGAGGTATGTCAATGGGGTCAGGACAAAGGTTGGAACAATGGAAATGTCATCGAAGCTTTTGGCGTAAATACCGTTTATGAATCCAGCCAACGAAAACAGCACTGCAGTTAAAAATACAATCAGTGTGGTTAAATAAAAATTGTGTATGGAAAGGTCAGTGAAGACCAACGATATTATGGTGACGACACCACCAACGATAATGCCACGTGCTACGCCACCACCAACAAACCCTAGCAATATTATGTAGTTTGGGGTGGGTGATATGAGCATTTCTTCAATGTTTTTCTGAAACTTGGAACCATAAAACGAGCTGACAACATTGGCGTATGAATTGGTGATAATTGCCATCAATATCAATCCAGGCACAATGTATTCCATGTAACTGAAACCATCCATGTCGCCGATTTGTGAGCCAATCAGATTGCCAAATATAATAAAATAAAGCGTGGTCGTGATAGCGGGAGGCAAGACGGTTTGCACCCAGATACGCGTGAAGCGTAGAATCTCTTTAATTAAAATCGTTTTAAAGGCGACAAATTGCAGCTGTAATTTCATGGATTCGGGTTATCGCTCTTGTTTTAATAGGTTCATGAAAAGTTCTTCCAAGCGGTTCATTTTATTCCGCATGCTGATGACTTGAATGTTTTGCTGCGAGAGCTGAGTGAAAAGGGCGTTCACATCTTGCGGTTTATCCACCAGCACTTCCAGCGTTGTCGCATCTTTGAGTATGATAGGGTAACCATTCGCTAGCGGCGCTTTGTCCAGTGGGTCTTGTAAGTCAAGAATGAAAGTTTCCGCATTTAATTGTGAAAGCAACTGCTTCATGCTGGTATTTTCGATAATCCTGCCTTGATCAATAATCGCAATATTTTTACAAAGTTTTTCGGCTTCTTCTAAATAGTGAGTGGTCAGGATTATTGTTGTGCCTTCACTATTAATTTTTTGCAGGAATTCCCACATGGTGTGACGAATTTCTATGTCCACTCCGGCAGTAGGTTCATCAAGGATGAGTAGTTGCGGTTTGTGTACGAGGGCGCGAGCAATCATCAGTCGACGTTTCATGCCGCCGGATAAGTTGCGGGCGATTTCGCGACGTTTATCAAATAGTCCCAACTTATGCAGTAAAACATCGGCGTGTTCAAACGCTTCGCGGCGATTAATTCCGTAATAACCTGCCTGATTCACCAGTATTTCCACCAGCGGTTCAAAAATATTGAAATTGAACTCTTGCGGCACCAGGCCGATGTAACTTTTTACGGCGGACAGCTCAGTATCCAGGTCGTTGCCGTAAACCTTAACGGTGCCAGCGGATTTATTAACGAGTGAGCTAATAATGCCAATCGCTGTGGACTTTCCTGCACCATTAGGGCCCAGCAAGGCAAAAAAATCGCCGTGCTCAACATTGAGGTCGATGCCTTTTAAGGCTTGAAAGCCATTGTCATAGGTTTTTGTAAGGTTGGAGATCGCTAAAGCAGTACTCATAGGGTGGGTGCAGTGAATTAGTTTATCAAGCCGAGTATTGTAGTCGATTTGGGCACTGACAGAAACCTGCGGATGAGGATATATTCGTTGTTCGGACGGCTTAATCCAGCGTTGCGCGGGTGCAAGCCCAAATATCGACTCTTTCTACGCCAGAATTCAACAGTATGCGGGTTAATTCATTCATCGTACTGCCGGTAGTCATTACATCATCGAGGATTGCCACATGTTTGACGTTGGTTTGATGGATGATTTCAAAGGCATTTTTCACGTTTGATTGCCGTTCCTCATGAGGTAATTCAACTTGTGGTTCAGTGGCGCGGTTACGCAGGCAGCTGGTGAGATTCACAGGTATGTTTAGCGCCTTGCTGACCGGCCGGGCGATCTCGACAGCTTGATTATAACCTCTTGTTTGCAGGCGACTATTGTGTAACGGCACAGGAATGATTTGCTCGGGCAAATCGTCGGGTTGAGATTTGATTTTATCTGCCAATAGTTGACCCAACAAATCAGCAATCGCCAATTGATTATGATATTTCATGTTTTTTATTAAATGATCAACCGGGGCGACATATTGCAACAGGATAACAGCAATATTATTCAACGGCGGGACGGTAATACAGGCACCACAGCGTATTACCGACTCCGTGGTCGGCAAACCACAGGTTTTACAGGCTTGCTCGATAAAGGGGAGTTCTTCCAGGCAGGGCTGGCATAGACAGCTATTTTTTTCGCTGGGGCTACCGCATAAAACACAACTCTGTTGCTGAAAGCCCGAAATTGAAAAATTGAAAATTTGATTTTTATAGGTCACAGTAATTATTTTTACATCTGTATAAATTATATTTCAGCGACAGCAATCTAATGCGCACTGTGCATGACAAGGTTGTCCTGCATTGTATCTGAAAGCGAAAAACCTTGTCGAGTATTACTCAGCTCTAATTTACGCCAAAGGAAAAGTCATAATGATTGTGAAAATCGAACAATAAATTGTTTATTTATGTCCCGTTGATCAAGTGATAAACTACCACGCATTATAAATATCTCTCTCATCGATTAATCAATGACCCCTTTAAATCGACTATCCGATTATTTGCTCGAAAAACAAGCGCAAGGACTTTATCGTCAACGGGAGCTGCTGGCTGGGCCACAAGGCGTAAGGGTCAATATCACGGGTCGTGAATATTTGTCGTTTTGCAGTAATGACTATTTGGGTCTAGCGAATGATCCTGATTTGATCGCTGCGCTTAAGCAGGGAGCAGATCAATTTGGCGTCGGTGCGGGTGCTGCGCATTTGATATCTGGCCACACGCAGCTGCATCAGGAGCTGGAGCAAGCGTTGGCAGCACATGTTGGGCGCTCACGTGCTTTATTGTTCTCCACGGGTTACATGGCAAATCTTGGCTTGCTGACCAGCTTGGCTCAAAAAGGTGATCTCGTGCTGCAGGATAAATTGAATCACGCGTCTTTGATAGATGGCGGATTGTATGCTGCTGCGCAATTCAAGCGTTATCGGCATGCGGATATGTCTCATCTGGCAAGTTGTTTAAATACATCAAATGTAGCCAACAAGTTTATTGTCACAGACGGCATTTTTAGTATGGATGGTGATATCGCGCCACTGCCGGAAATAATGCGTTTAGCGCGAGAGTATAATGCCGTGGTGATTGTCGACGATGCGCATGGGCTAGGGGTGCTGGGTGAAACTGGCGGTGGCGTTTGCCAACAGTTTAATCTAATGGCAGATGACGCGCCCATCATTATGGGCACGCTCGGTAAAGCATTTGGGGTTAGTGGTGCTTTTGTGGCGGGCAGCGAAACGTTGATTGAATATTTGATTCAAACGGCGAGAACGTATATTTATACCACGGCCATGCCTGCCTGCCTGGCTGCAGCCAGTCTGTGCAGTTTGCAAAAAATTCAAACTGAAGCTTGGCGCCGAACACATTTGCAGTCTTTGATTCAGCAATTTCGTGATGGCTGCGCAGCGCTTGAATTATCGTTGATGGAGTCCCATACACCCATTCAGCCCCTGGTATTGGGTGATGAAGGCCGAGCCTTGCAATGGAGTCAGGTGTTAAAAGAACAAGGCATCCTGGTTAAAGCCATCCGTCCGCCAACGGTTGCTAAAGGGACTGCACGGCTAAGAATTACCTTGTCAGCGACGCACACGGCGGACGATGTGAATCGCTTGCTGAATGCGCTGGGTGAATTGCGATGAGCCTTTATGTGCATTCCACTGGCCAGGGGCCGGCGCTGGTTCTGTTGCATGGCTGGGGAATGAATGCCGAAGTTTGGCTTGATATGATAGCAGGCTTGAAAGAAAACTATCGCCTGATAAGCATAGATTTGCCTGGATACGGTCGCAGTAAGGCCGTTAAATGTAACTACAGCCTCGATGGATTACTCGACGTTCTATTGCCGTGCCTACCGGGGAAAAGTCATATATTGGGTTGGTCGCTAGGTGGATTGATCGCCCAGGCGATTGCCTTTAAACATGCTCAGCGAGTGGATAAACTGGTCTTGCTGGCGAGCAATGCGCAATTTCAGCAAACGACTGATTGGCCTTACGCGATGCAACCGGCAGTGTTGAATGGTTTTATGCAAAACCTGGAAAAAGATTATAAACAAACATTGCAGCAATTTTTGATGTTGCAAGCACTTGGTGCTGAAAATGCTAAACAGACAATATGTGAATTAAAACAACGTTTGTTTATCCATGGCAAGCCAGATACAGCAGCGCTAAAAGGTGGCTTGTTATTATTACAGAATGCCTCTATGGTGGACGCACTGAGTCAAATAAGCTGTCCTACCTTGTTAATTAATGGCAAACTGGATGGCTTGGTGCCGGTGAGTGCTGGGCAACAGATGCAGCAATTGTTGCCCGATGCGCAGCTCAAAGTATTGGATAAAGCGGCTCATGCACCTTTTATTTCGCATGCCGATTTGTGTATAAAATATTTAACAGAATTTCTAAACTAACGATGCCCTTGAATTCAAAAAAATCTAATAGAGACTTTGTCATTGATAAAGCCTGGTTACGTGAAAGTTTTACTAACGCCGCAACATCATATAACCAAGTCGCGGTATTGCAGCAGGAAGTAGCTAAGCGTTTAATAGAGCGGCTTGACTATATTAAATTGGTGCCAGAGAGTCAGCTGGATTTAGGTTCAGGCACGGGATATTGCAGTAATATGTTGCTGGCACGCTATCCTAAAGCCGCATTGTGTTCGATGGATATCGCGCTGGGAATGTTGACTTATGCACGTGCGCAGAAATCCTGGTTGCATAAGTGGCGGCACAAGCAATCATTTATTTGTGCGGATGCTGAAGCGCTGCCAATTGGTCGTGATAGCATGGATTTGGTCGTATCAAGCTTAGCCTTGCAATGGTGTTTTGATTTAACGGCGGTATTTACTCATCTGCAACAAGCTATCAAACCCGGCGGTTTGTTTATGTTCGCCACCATGGGGCCTGATACACTGAAAGAACTGCGCCAGAGTTGGGCGAGCAGTGATAATCAATCTCATGTCAGTGGGTTTTATGATATGCATGACATCGGTGATAGCTTGTTACGCGCAGGATTTTCCGACCCAGTAATGGATGTTGAGCATATTAAGTTGACCTATAGTCAAGTGAAAGACTTGATGGGAGATTTAAAAAAATTGGGTTCACGTAATGCCGTCGTGGATCGCTCACGAGGTTTAACGGGTAAGCACAAATTTCAACAAATGCTAGCCGCCTATGAAGAATTTCGAACCGATGACGGCTTACCTGCAACCTATGAAATTGTTTTCGGCCATGCCTGGGTGCCGGAAAACAAAAATAGCCTTTCTCTGTTGGATAACAGTTTTCCTATTCCCGTGGTCACCAGCAAAGGATGAGTACCGTTTTTATCACCGGCACCGATACCGGCGTGGGCAAAACACTTGTCTCCTGCGGGCTTGTGCGTTATTGGGTTAAAAAAAACATTAAAACTACCGGCTTTAAACCGGTGGCTTCTGGTGCGAGTTGGTTAGACGGTGAGTTAAAAAATGAAGATGCTCTAGCGTTGCATGCGGTGAGTAATACTGCCTTGCCTTATGCCTCGATAAACCCTTATGTTTTTGCCGAAGCAACTGCGCCCCATATTGCAGCGGGGTTAGCGGGAGCGAGCATTGATGTGGCGGTGATTGATCAAGCATATTCTGACATCGCAGCGTGCAGTGAACGTGTGGTGATCGAAGGTGCCGGTGGTTGGCAGGTGCCGTTGAATCCGCAGGTAAGTTTCGCTGATTGGGTGGCCGCTCATGAGTGGCCTGTCATCCTGGTGGTTAATGTAAAGCTGGGTTGTATTAATCACGCTCGGCTAAGTTGTTTGGATATTTTACATTGTGGTAACTCTTTGCTCGGTTGGGTAGCTAATGTTATGTCGGCTGACGTGGCTTACTCTCAGGATATGATAAACAGCCTACAGTCCTATATTGATGCTCCACTATTCGGTATTCTTCCTCCCCTTAATTCGCCGCATGCGGCGGATATCTCGACATTTATCGATTTTTCCAGTCTATCGTGAGTCATATAAACTTTCAGCTTGTGATTCGTTTCTCATAATATGGTAGCAAGGTTTGCATTCATCGTTCGATAAAATGAGTAACTGAATAACAATTGCGAGTTCCAGTGCCAAATAATAAAACCAGCGTAACATTCGTGGAAGTTAGTTTGGTATTTGTTGTTCTTACCATTGTTGCTGTCATCGCGCTACCCGCATTGCCTTTCAGTAGCGGGCAATCTTCAGCTCAGGTAAGTACAAACAACAGTTTCCAGGCCATTGATAAAGTGCAATCAGCTTACGCGCACGCTATTGCCCATGCCGATGCCTTCCCACAACTAAGTCAAGTAGTGGACTTTATTAATGCTGATTTTGCTTCGGAGAAAAATGATCTCAGCGGTATTGTGTTTGCGGGGCAGGAAAAGCCAGTGATGGTAAATACCTATAATGATGAAAGTTGTACAAATAGAACCAGTGGGGTAAATCCCGGCGTCAGCGATATCGTTCGCTGTATATCACCGGGTGTTGATGCATAGGAATTGCTATTCGGGTGAGACAGATCTAAAGCAATAATAAGCAAAGGTCTGCAACAAGGAAGTGAGAGGCTACGGCCTCTTTTTTTTGTCTGTGCGTTACAGGCCCCGCCACGCCTAATCCAAACAATAAGCCTGAGTTGGCATCCAGGCTGAATGTTTAACCTCACCGCAGTGCTGTAGGGTGCGTTTCCACGCAGCAGAAGCCTGTATCGCCCCAAAAAAATCAGAGCCAGCTGTTAGGCAAACAGGATAACAAAATTCTCAGACAGTCCAGAGATTTATGGTGCGTAAAACGCACCCTACGCTGGCTTTGATTGCAGTCTGGGGGCTTTCGGTACTGGTTTTTTACTGACTGTATTAAGACAGTAGGGTAAAACTGACGCTAATGATCCATTCGAGTAACTTGCTGACTTCAAGGCATTCGCAATCTAAATGGTTTCAATGTCTTATCATGACGACAGTTTGTGAGCTCCAGGATTTGTTTGAGCGCTAAAATAACACTGTTAATGTCTACACTTTTTTTAAATTTCGAGCTTCGCACCGGATTAAAGGTTTTTTTTGTAAAAAAAACCGACGCTAAAAAACATATCATTTGAATAAATAGCATTAGATATCACTTGTAACGTATTGATAATAAATAGATAAGATTAGTCTTCCTTGTCTGCTTGCTTAATATTCACTCGTAAAGAATGGCGACAGATATAAGTGGTTGTAATATATCAATATTCCCTCTTTATTCGCCACACTATGACGATTTCATCAGTTATGTGTATAGTGAATATTAAAAACGGCGGTTGATTGTTTAATTAAGCAACGACTTTGGGCTTTTCGCTGCCCAATACATGGTTGGCACGGTGTTTGTATGTTAATTCACATAATTTAAGATTTAGTGTAGTTAATGATTTGATATAAAAGATGTTTTTTATTGATTTTTTACTTTCTTTGTAAAAAATTATGAGTATAATTTTAAATATACATTTTTTGGCGATTTTTACTGATGGAAAAGGGGTTAAAGTAATGATACGGAAGACATTTGGA
>CALZHW010000030.1 GCA_945787125.1 uncultured Ectothiorhodospiraceae bacterium | reverse complement strand
TAATGCTTCAAGCTAGTTTTATCGGAAATCAAACTATTTCCTATACTCAGCGCTCGTAGTGGCAAGGCCTTATGACGAGTGTTGGCAGTATGGATGCTGCCGTCAAGCCTACAGGGACGTATTCACAGCGTCTCTCGGTAAGGTTTTGCCACTACGGGTGCTGGAAGGTGGCATTTTAGCATTAGCAACTTTGAGCTCCGATTATGAATTATAAGGTTATCCGTGGATTTTTACGCGGTAAAACTGGGGGGCTAAACCCGCTTTTTTACTGACAATTTAGATTCAGCTACCGTTCAGCCCACAACGGCTAATCTCATAGCTGTCTTTTCACAATAACGCAGAAGGTGGATCATGAAACTGAATAACAATTTCTCACAGTATACCCAGGCTCTATTACTCGCCATCCTGCTCACTTTAAGCACTGCGGCGTTAGCAGAGAACAAGCATAGAAATTATGATGGGCCTAAATACTCCGATCGTGGGGAGCGGCAATATACCCAACGCAATCACCACAAAGATGAATATAAACACGGACACGGGCATAATAAAGAGCAACGAGGTGAGCGTAAGCATAAGAATAAACATGCTAAACATAATCGTAGAAACGAACACAGAAATCATCACCAACATTCACCCAGACATTCACAACATAAGCACCAGAGCCATCAGCATACAAGAAGCCATCAGCATACAAATAGACACCGCCATGAGAAAAAGCATCATCACAATCACGGAATCCGGGTGGTATTACCGTTTGGCCAACATGGCAAGATCATTCTTGACTCAAGTAGAATGCTCTTCGCCGGACATTGAAGCTAGATAAATCTAAGGAACGTGCGTGCACGGAAACAGTCAACGGTTTTGGCGGCAAGGATATCGCCGCCAAACCTACAAGGAGGTTTTCACGGCGTAAGCTTCAGCCGATGCGGGTGGTGGTAGGCAGCACTGACTCTAACTCCATTGACTCTGCAATACACTCAAGGGAAAGATATAATCCTAGATTCCGCAATTGAACGCTTACAGGTCAATATAACATTATGAATTTATTATAGATATCAACTGCACCGCAGTTCACCCTTTCGGTGAGTCACTGCAACCTGTATTGCACGCCCTTTTGCACTGCTTTGCGTGTGAAATATTTTCCAAAGGGAACAGCCATTTGGGAAATATTTCATTACGCAATTCAGCACAAAATGACGCACACTACAGGCTACTCAACTGCGGATTCTAGGATAATCATGAAACAGCTTGATTAGCAGATTCTTTCTCATTCAACAATCGCAACAGTTCCACTTCACCGCGTGATAAACCACTGGTTTCGACTATTTTTCCGATTGAATCACCGTTACGAATTTGCTGTACTGCATTGCGATAACTTTGTTGATTAGGCTCTTTGAGGCTTAACTGCTCTTGTTGCTCTTTAAGAATTCGACTATTTTTTTGCACAATTTTAAGGTGTTCACCCATCGTAGCCGTGACATTATAGAGAACTTTAACATCGTCACTTATTTCATATATACGTTTATGCAACAAAGTATAGTCTTTGTTCAATCGTTGTAACTTAATATAACCACCGGCAGCAAGCAATACACTGATCAAGCAAAAAACCCCCATTGCCAATAGTGCCCAATAAGCAAACGGTAGTATATTCATAGCAGTCTCTTTTTATCCTGTAATTCTAGAAAGAATCAATATCATTGAGCTCTTCACTGGAAAGCATTTTATTGAGGTCTAAAATGATTAACAACTTGCCATCTCGGCTAGTGACGCCCTGGATATAACGCGCAGTATCATCATTTCCAACATTTGGCGCGGCTTCAATCATTGATTGACGTAAGTCAACAACTTCAGCAACACTATCAACCAAAATCCCGACCTCATGGCCATCGATTTCAACAATGACAATACGACTAACATCATCAACTTCAACAGAAGCAAGGCCGAAACGTTTCCGAGTTTCTATGACCGTTACAACATTACCCCGAAGATTAATTATACCTAACACATAGTCAGGAGAACCCGGCACCGGGGCTATTTCAGTGTAGCGCAAGACTTCTCTAACATCCGAAACACTAATGCAATACGTTTCTTTATCTAATTCAAATGTAACCCAACGAAGTACTTCATCATCTAACTGTTTTTCCACGTCTGTGCTCATTTTTTTCCCCATTGAATTGAATCCTGACAAATTTATGACGCTATACTGATCTCTAGGAGCTTGCAGTTACTATACCAATGTCTTGTGCATAGAAATGGCGAGTGCGATGCGTCGCACATCCAATAACCCAGCTACTTCACGTTTTAACATGCCATGTAAATAATTGTTTTCTTTAGAGCTGGCTCGCCAATTAATATCGCTTCGAGAAAGTTGCTTTACTTGACCAACCATATCGCAACTCAAGCCGAAACTGCCGTCATCAAGTAAAATGACATATGCGTTCTCATCCAGATGTCGATATTTCAAGGTACGCTTGCTACTATCAATGAGCAAT
This sequence comes from uncultured Ectothiorhodospiraceae bacterium, assembly GCA_945787125.1. Taxonomy (GTDB): domain Bacteria; phylum Pseudomonadota; class Gammaproteobacteria; order S012-40; family S012-40; genus CALZHW01. The sequence continues at coordinate 26,727 of CALZHW010000030.1, read as the reverse complement.
TTCCCGGTATCAACCACCGTGATATCTTGCGCTTTATACTTTAGCCTGCCTGCTATCCACTCTTTGCCAGCGACAATCGGCTCCACTCTATTTCCAACATTTTTAATACCACGTATAGCCGCAAGCGGCAGATATAAATGAAGCCCCGCAGATCTAAAATACAATGCGCTAAAACTTGTCGTTGCCCAAGGTGGAACATAACTATCAGCACGCCTATCTGTCGGTACTTTCTGCTCTGCTGCTCGAGCTGACGGTTGCGGTTCAAGCAAACTTTGTAAATATGAATTAACAGCCTCTTTATGATCCAATAAATCATCATTTTCTTTGACGCGATTGTTAGATGACACTAGCCTGGCTCCGATAATGTTTTTTGTTCATACTCATAAGTTATGCGCAATAAACTGGTTAACAATTGATGATAGGCTATTGCTCCCGCTGCGCGTGGATTCAGTAATGTCAGCGGCATACCGCGTTCACTCGCTTCGCGAAAACTTGGATCAAACGGAATTGTCTTGTCCCATAAATTATAAGGATAGGAGTCTTTCAACGTCGCATAACTTTCCACAGCCGTTTTGAGGGTGGAATCAAACATTGTCGGAATAATGGTAAATGGCAAATCAGATCCTCTAGCATGATTAACCATGGCGAGTGTTCTTACCATTTGCATCAGACCCTTAATCGCCAAAAACTCACACTGCACAGGAATGATCAATCGTTCACACGCAGCCAACGCATTGACCATTAAGACACCCAATACTGGTGGACAATCGATGAACACATAGGCGTATTTTTTGTTCAACTGTGCTAACGCATCAACCACTACCAGACCCTTGCCTTCTTTTACACTTAGCTGACGATCTAATGTCGCTAGTGCTGGACTGGCTGGCATCAGATCAAGTTTATCAATCGCTGTTTCTACAATTAAATCTTTTGGGTCAGGAGCCTCATTTAGAAAGAGTTGATAAGTGCTGCTGCCAACAGATTCTGGCGCAAAACCAAAATAATTACTCAACGAGCCATGTGGATCCATATCCACCAGTAAACAACGCCGCCCGGCGAATGCCAATGGCGCTGATATATTCACTGTCGTGGTCGTCTTGCCCACGCCACCTTTTTGATTTGCCACTGCAAAAACTCTCACAGGTTTGCCTCTTCTAATTTCATGGGGATCGAGGAGCCTGTTCGAGAATGGAGAGCCTACTCGGCAACTGCTCCTGCGTTGCTCTACCTCCTGCTTCCATGCAGTCGTGCGGAAAATCCGTTTTGCACAGATTTATCGATCCTTTTCAGCGAATAGCTACGGCTATTAGCTTCAAACGATCGATAAATCTACACTAGAACGGTTTTCCCTCACGACGACTCCCATTCTCGAACAGACTCCTAGGAGCTACCAACAATATCAATGCAGAGTTAGTGCCGATACACTATAAGCAGCAAGGATTTCCTATGCACATAGATCACTGCGTTAACACCGTGTTTGCTTTTGATGGCTGATTAAACCTAGATTAATCAGTTGAACCACGATTTCTAGTACAAGCTCTTGATGCACCTAGCAAATTCAAAAATATGCTGATCACCAATAAGGTGACCACGCAATTCTTGAATTCACTATGCACTTCAATATCTTGCACTAAAAATTCGCGCCAACTAATTATTCTAGGTTAAATATGTTTTGCGCATTTTTTTGTTGCCGCTGTTGCACATTGAGGTCACCCGCTAAAATCGCTACAACCACTCTTCGATTCATTTTACGCCCTTCAGAGGTTTTATTGGAGGCGATCGGCCGATACTGGCCGTAAGCTATAGCTGCCATACGGCTGGGTTCTACCCCGTTCTCGCTAAAGAGCTGCACCACAGAAGCGGCGCGGCTGGCTGATAACTCCCAATTAGAAGGAAATTTTGCGGTATTCACGGGTTGATTATCAGTGAACCCTTCAACATTAATCGGATTGGGGTGGTTTGCCAGAATCTGGGCAATTTTTTTCAGCAGCCCCTTTGATAGCGGTACCAGGCTTGCTGTGCCGCTCGGGAATAGTATTCTCGAATCAAACTCCAGCTCCAGCCACTGTTCAGAACGCCGTAAGGTCACGTCGTCCGGTGGCAATGCCGCTAACATTTCCTGCTCAATGGCATTGGCCATTTTTCTTAGGTTTTTTATACTTGAATCGGTATCAGCAACGCTAGTGTTAGTAGGTGTTTTGCTAACTGTCTCAATAACTTTATCATTGACCTCGCGATTGAGCTCACCGACCTGAATCGGTTCCAAACTTCTCGGGGCGGCATCAAACGCCGCTGTCAGGCTTTCAGTGACTTGCCGGTATTTACCTTCGTTGATTGAAGAGACGGCATATAGAACAACAAAAAAAGCAAATAACAGGGTGATAAAATCCGCGTAAGAAACTAACCAACGATCCAGATTTTCTTCTTCAAGAGGCGCCCGGGATCGACGTCTACTACGCATTCACATGGCAGCCATAGGCATGTAATTGTGCGGCAACATTGTGCGGATTATCACCTTGCGCAATCATTACCATTGCTTCAACAATCATCTCCTTTTCCAGGGAAAATTGCCGAATTATTGTCTGAAGCTTGCGTGATGCGGGTATTAAAAACAAGTTTGCCAGACCAACACCATAAATAGTAGCGACAAAAGCGGTTGCTATACCCTGCCCTAGATTATCTGGGTCTGAAAGATTTTCCATAACATGAATCAGGCCCATCACAGCACCTAAAATGCCGAGTGTCGGTGTATACCCGCCCATGGATTCATAGACCTTCGCTGCGGCCAATTCAAGCTCTTCACGAATATCTATTTCGACTTCAAGCACTTGACGAATCACCATAGGATCCCGGCCGTCGACTAATAAACCTAACGCCTTTTGCATAAACGGATCAGTTTCTTTGCTGATTAATTGCTCAAGCCCTAAAATCCCGTCGCGTCGTGCGAGCTCACTCCACGTGACAAGTTTTTGAATATTTTGCTTCCAGTGAATCGTGGGGGGGAAAAATATCCAGCCTAACATTCTTAATGCGCGTTGAAATGTTGGCAAGCTTACTTGGAGCATCACAGCGCCCAGTGTGCCACCCACAACGATCAGCAAGGCCGGAAGATTTATTAAGGAAGTAAATTGGCCCCCTTCAAATAGTTGACTGAAGGCCACAACACCTATGGCCACTATAACACCGAGCAGAGATAATAAATCCACGTTTAACCTAGAATCCGCAGTTGAGCAGCCTGTAGTGTGCGTCATTTTGTGCTGAATTGCGTAATGAAATATTTCCCAAATGATTGTTCCCTTTGGGAAATATTTCATATAGCAAAGCAGTACAAAAGGGCGTGCAATACAGGTTGCAGTGAGTCACCGAAAGGGTGAACTGCGATGCAACTGATGTGTTTAATAAATTCATAGTGTTATATTGACCTGTAAACGTTCAACTGCGGAATCTAGGTTTAAACTCGCTGAATAAGCTGCGAACCCATACTGGATAGTGATAAAACTTTATCTGCCAATCCTGCCGTCGCAATTGCCGCGGGCATACCATACACCACGCAGCTGTCCTTATCTTGTGACCAGACCTGTGAACCTTTTAGTTTAAGTCGCTTTGCGCCTTCTCGTCCATCAGCACCCATACCGGTCAAAATGATAGCCAATACATTGTTGCTATAGGCACCTGCAATTGAACTAAAAGTTACGTCAACGGATGGCTTGTAAGGTAATTCGGACTCATCATCCTTAATCATTATGCGCACTATTGAGCCGATTTTTTTGACTAACATTTGTTTTCCACCGGGAGCTAGATAGGCAGTAGCTGCTTGTAAAATATCGCCATCTTGCGCTTCTTTAACGGTAATTTTACACAACTGGTTCAAGCGCGCTGCAAATGCAGGGGTAAAGGTAGCTGGCATATGTTGCACTAACATTATTGGGCTTGAAAAATTTGCTGGTAATTCCGTCAATACGGCTTGCAATGCGACCGGCCCACCCGTTGAACTGCCGATCGCAACGAGATTGATTTTTTTACTGCGATCTAAAGCAGTGGCAGGTTGAATAGCGTCTATGTTGCTGTTAGACGGGCGTTGAAGTGGATTATGAATTGGTTTTGGTTTTGGTTTTCTTTTGGATAGGACGATGGCTTTTATTTTTTTACACAGTATATTTTTTACTTTCTCATAATTGCGCGAATAATCCTCAATGTTTTTCGGGAAAAAATCCAATGCACCTGCATCCAATGCGTCAAGTGTTGCTTTAGCATCACCTGTAGTGAGCGAAGACAACATTAAGATTGGGGTAGGCAATATGCGCATAATTTTTTTAGTCGCAGAAATACCATCCAGCAAAGGCATTTCAATGTCCATGGTAATAACATCAGGTTTTAATTCTAAGGTTTTTTCTATCGCTTCTTGACCGTTGCAAGCGGTAGCAATGACTTCCAGGTCAGCATCATGGCTAAGTAATTTTTCTATTTGCCGCCGGTAGAAACTGGAATCGTCGACTATCAATACTCGAATGGTCACACTTCCTCCTAATATTTTCCTGCGTAGGCCTGCATTAAACTCGGAACATCAAGAATTAACGCAATTCGGCCATCGCCAGTAATCGTCGCACCAGATAAACCTTGTGTACCATACAGCATTTTCCCCAACGGTTTTATGACGACTTCTTCTTGGCCGATTAATTGCTCAACGACGAAGCCTGCTTTTTGATTGCCGACTGAAACCACAACAACATGTCCATTTTTCGGATGTTGCTGCCCAAGCATATTTTTCACCAACCAGTCTTTCAAAAAATAAAGCGGTAAAGCCTGCTCGCGCAACATGATGACTTCCTGGCCATCGACCTTATTGGTCTTGGTTAGATCCAGATTGAAAATCTCACTAACACTAACGAGTGGTAACGCAAAAATTTGCTCGCCTAGCATCACCATGAGGGTAGGCATTATGGCCAAAGTTAGTGGGACTTTAATTTTTAATGTTGTGCCGCTACCTAAGACAGAATCAATGTCAATCGCGCCATTGAGCTGTATAATTCTTGTTTTAACGACATCCATCCCGACGCCACGGCCGGAGATATCTGAAATATTGTCCTTGGTAGAAAACCCTGGAGCAAAGATCAAACCAAATGCTTCCTTATCATCCAATCGACTAGCCGTTTCCTCATCCATCATGCCTTTTTCAACAGCCTTACGGCGTAACACGTCTGGATCCATGCCACTGCCATCATCTTTGATGGTCAAAAGAATATGGTCACCTTCCTGTTGTGCAGAAAGCAACACACGACCAGTGCGCTCTTTACCCGCTTGCTCACGCACATCAGGCGTTTCAATGCCATGGTCTACAGCGTTACGAACAAGATGTACTAAGGGATCAGCGAGCGCTTCGACCAAATTCTTATCGAGATCTGTATCCTCACCTTTTAGCTCGAGTTGAACTTCTTTTTTCAAACTACGCGCAAGATCCCGCACAACTCTGGGAAACCGTCCGAATACTTTCTTTATTGGCTGCATGCGTGTTTTCATTACAGCGGTCTGCAAATCTGCCGTCACCAGATCCAGGTTAGCTGTCACCTCGGAAATTTGTTCATCACCCAGGGTTGCTTCTATGGTGACAAGACGATTGCGAACTAGTACTAACTCCCCGACCATGTTCATAATATCGTCAAGGCGTTTTGTATCCACCCGTACTGTCGTTTCTGCCTGTGTATTTCCCGCTAAATTGCCTGGCGAGGTGGTTTTTATGGTAGTGTCGTTTTTAATCTCCGGTTGCTTTTCTGCGCTTACCGAACCATCAGATTCAGGCTTAATTATCGGTGTCGCGCTTGCCGCTGCAATAGTCGTATTACCAACTATAGCTGCTTGATTGGTTGTACTACTTGTTTGTGTGATCGCGTCGGCTAACGCAGGTTCGGCGATTATCTGAGCCGAGTTCCCCGGTGCAGAGAATTTACCTTCACCGTGCAGTTGATCAAGTAATTTATCAAACTCTGCTTCCGAAATATCCTCTGTGTTTTCGGATGTCGCTGTATCAGCTAGCGTGTCTGGCGGTATAATAGTAGTATTACTGAGGGGCTTTGATTTATCATGCGGTTTACTATGCAGCTCATCCAGCAAACTCTCAAATTCTTCTTGCGTAATGTCATCCGACTCTCTGGCAACAAGGCTTGATGTTTCACTTTGGTCTACCGTTGTCACTGCCAATACCGGACCATCATCATCTAGCACTCTGAGTAAAGATTCGAATTCCTGATCGGTAATTTCATCATTCTGCGTCGAACCATCGCTATCAAGCACATCTTTGGCGAGTTGGTTAACACTAGGTGGTTCTACCAATGAAGGTTCGACTGGCTTAGTTTGCTCTACTACTGGTGGTACGTCTTTGTCGGTTAATAAAGCTTTCAGGTTTGCAATGAGGGAAGGTGGCGCAGGTTCTGGTTCTTGCGCTGCGCGAACCGAGACAAACATATCATTCAAGACATCCAGCACCTGTAGCATGATATCCATCAGGTTTGAATCAACCAGACGTTCGCCTTGGCGTAATTGGTTAAACACATCCTCGGCAATGTGGCAAACCTCAACCAAGGATGTCAAACTTATAAAACTCGCACCGCCTTTAATTGTATGAAAACCGCGAAACACTGCATTTAATAATTCACTATCTGCAGGAGTTTGTTCCAATTCAACCAATTGCTCGGCTAAAAGCTCTAGTATCTCGCCAGCTTCAACCAAAAAATCCTGAACAATTTCATCATCTTCAAACGACATTGGCTATCCTTAAATTCCTAACTCTGACAACAAATCATCCACATCATCCTGCCCACCAAGAGAACCCTTGGTTTCCATACCTGGAATTTGCGGCCCATCAAGAGTTGTGTGCAAATCAGCTTCAGATTTTTGTTTATTATCTGTTTGTGTAGAAACACCTGCAATGGACAATTGGTGTTTGCCACTTATTGGGATTATTTTTACTAAACTATTTTCTACTTCACTGACCAAATCAATGACACGCTTAATAATCTGACCCGTGATATCCTGAAATTCCTGCGCCATCAATATTTCTGTGAATTGATTTTTGACTTCGAGTATATCTTTATTAGAGGTTTCAAAGAAATGTCGTATCATCTCACTTAATATACGAAATTCATGCGCTGTCAATTCACGGTTTAAAAACTTCTTCCACTCAGGAATCAAGACATCTAATGACTTCTGCATTTTTTCACAGACTAAATCTGCTGAATCTACCGCAGAAAGGGTTGTATTGGCGGCTTTATCTGTTTTTTCAATGACATAAAGCAAACGTTTTTTTGCATCAGGAAGTTCGTCCTGCACAAACGCCAGGATTGTTTCATCAGTGTTAAAATGCTGCAAGACTTCATGGAAATCACCTTTTAACTTTTCTAATTCGGTATAAATTTGTCTTTCCCGGATTCCAGTCAATTCTGTCAGTGCTTCTTCAGCAGAGTCCCAATTTCCGGCTTCTAACTCCTTGACATAATGACGTGCAAGCGCTAGTGATTTTTCATTTTTTGATTCAAATCCGCTCATTATTTTACTCTATGCCATTAGGAGTTATCGATACGCTCAAAAATCTTATCGATTTTTTCCTGAAGAGATACTGCAGTAAATGGTTTCACCACATAACCATTGACACCCGCCTGTGCAGCTTCAATAATTTGTTCCCGCTTTTGTTCTGCGGTAACCATCAACACGGGTAATTTTTGCAATCTTGGATCAGCACGCACGGCCTTTAATAAATCAATACCATTCATGCCTGGCATATTCCAATCAGTGACGAGAAAATCGAAATCACCTTTCTTCAACATCGGCAATGCTGTGGTTCCATCATCAGCGTCAAAAGTATTAGTAAAACCCAGATCGCGCAAAAGTTTTTTAATAATCCTTCGCATTGTAGAAAAGTCATCTACAATAAGAATTTTCATATCCTTATCCAAGGCAACCTCCAATATTACAATTTAACATAGTTTTTCCCTATTTCTATTCCAATAGTTTCCAATGTGCCATACGCGCTTGCAATCGAATCACTGCCTGACTGTGTATTTGACATACTCGTGACTCACTAACACCCAGTACGGTTCCTATTTCTCTCAAATTCAATTCTTCATTATAATAAAGCGCCATCACTAAACGCTCTCTTTCTGGCAGACTGGAAATTGCATTCGCTAAACTTTGTTTAAAATCTTCTTTTTGAATACCATCCAGTGGTGTTCCAGTGTCATCAGTAAAATTCTCAATATAATTATCTTCGTTAGTTGATACATCTTCAAAACTTATTACCCGGTAGCCGCTAGCCGCTTGCAACATTCGATGATAATCGTCAAGTTCCATATCTAATAACTTCGCTACCTCATAATCCCGCGCGTCTCGCCCTGTTCGATTTTCTATCTCACGAACAGCTTCAGCCACAACTCGAGCTTTTTTATGCACCGAGCGTGGTGCCCAGTCACTGCGACGAATTTCGTCCAACATCGCACCTCGGATACGAATACCAGCATAAGTCTCAAAACTAGCGCCTTGGGTAGCATCATAGTTACGCGAGGCTTCTAACAAACCTATCATGCCGGCCTGAATCAAATCATCCGGCTGGACGCTGGGTGGTAAACGGCTAATTAAATGATAAGCAATCCGTTTAACAAGTGGTGCATGTTTTTTTACCACTTCACTGTCATGCGCTTTATCTGATGGTTTTTTATTCTTCTTATAAACGGCTAGTCCGTTCATAGTGCAGCCTCCACATTGTTTTGACTTGCGTAGATTAAACGTTCAACAAAAAATTCTAGATGACCACTCGCTTCAGCAGGCATCGGCCATATATCGGCTCTTTGCGCCAAATTCTTAAATGCAATTGCATATCGACTGCGAGGAAATGCCTGAACCACAGTTTTTTGTTTTTGAATAGCTTTTTTCATGCAATCATCATACGGTAATACACCATAATAACTGAGGGTCACATCTAAAAATCGATTGGTTACTTTAACCAGTTTTTCGAACAGATGACGGCCTTCCTGGACACTGCTGGCCATATTAGCGAGCACTTGAAAACGCCGGATGCCATACTGACGGCTCATTAATTTAATTAACGCATAGGCATCGGTAATCGAAGCAGGCTCATCGCAAACGACGACTAATACTTCTTGCGCCGCTTTACAGAAACTAACCACCGTCGGAGAAACGCCTGCAGCGGTATCAATAACCAGTACATCAATATTTTGATTAATTTCACTAAATGCCCGGATCAAGCCCACATGTTGTGCCTCACTAAGATCAGCCATTAACTGTAACCCGGAGGCAGCCGGTACGACTTGAATGCCTGCTGGCCCGGTGACCAAAATTTCATCCAGCGTACGCTGCCCGGTAATCACATGAGATAAATTATAGTGTGGTCGTAATCCGAGCAAAACATCAACATTGGCCATGCCTAAATCGGCATCCATCAACATTACTCGCTTACCACGCTGCGCCATTGCGACTGAAAGATTAACGGAAACATTGGTCTTACCCACTCCCCCTTTACCGCTGGTGACAGCGATCACACGTACCGGTCGCGGACGAGTTATCTCACGTAATCCTGCCGCTTGATCAAAGGTAATCGGTCTGCTAGGAGAGATCATTTGCAAGCAATCCTCCATAGGCCAGCTCTACCACCTCATTGTCAAGTCGTACCTTGGCTCGATTCATCATGCTCACAGCGGTTTTCAGCAATTCGACATTACGTGCCCGGTGTAAATCCTCCGGCACCCGTTGGCCATCACTATAATAAGCAATCGGTAACTGATTTTTCACTACTGTAGAGATCGCACCGCCCAGGGTAATGCTCTCATCCACTTTGGTAATAATGCAGCCGTCTAAGTAAACCTTCTTGTAAGCTTGTACAGTTTCTTCCTGTACTTTTTGCTGTGATGAAGCGGACAATACCAAAAAACTTTTAATCAAACTGGAACCCTCGCTTAACATGGAGAATTGCTCAGTCAGGCGGACATCGCGTTGACTCATGCCTGCGGTATCGACCAATACCAGATCTTTGTCGTATAAACTTTTTAATATTTTTCGTAATTCTTCGGCATCATTGGCAACTTTAACTGGCGCACCAAGAATTCTGCCATAAGTACGTAATTGCTCCTGAGCACCAATGCGGTAATTGTCGGTGGTCACCAGGGCGATATTCTCTGCCCCGTGACTGAGAGCATATCGCGCTGCCATCTTAGCTATTGTTGTCGTTTTCCCCACACCTGTAGGCCCCACCAGAGCGAAGATGCCGCCCTCTTTTATCATGTCATCGGCAACCACGGGCAACTGACCGGCTAATGTGGCTAAACATTTACGCCAATTCATTTCAAAGCTGTCACCGGCGTTTATACTGCCAACCAATTGATAACTCAGGTCAGGTGATAATCCGAGTTCGAGTAAATGTTTGAGAATGGTGGTTTTTTGTGGATAACGTTTAGCAACATCTGCCCAGGCGAGTGAAGATAGTTGATTTTCCAACAAGCCACGCAAGCTACTCAGCTCTTCCCAGACATTTTTCAGCGACTCTTTTGATTCTTCAGGTGGATGTTTGTCCTTCGGTTGAGGTAAATCAATAGCATCGGAGTCGTTAGCGCGCAATTGATTAAGCCATTCACTGGATACCTGAGTGGTGTTGGTGGTGGCATCTCGTACCTTGTGAGTGTGCTCCTCTTCAGCAACACCATAGGAATCTTCCAGGGCTTGCTTAAATAAACTACCTGAACCTGGTTTTGGAATATCGAGTTTTTGTGCAAGATGTTCAGCGAGTTGTCGGGTATTTTCAGGTGCAAGCTTTTGCTGCAGGCTGGTTGTTTCTTGCTTGGCATTGGCTACATTGAGTTTGGATTTTACGGGTGTATTGATGATAGCGTCATCGTAATCAATAGCCGCAATTATTTCTACCCCGTCATCAATTTTCCGGTTGGATAGTATCACGGCATCAGAACCCAGTTCTTCTCGGACTTTCGCCATCGCGCGCTTTATATCTGGTGCGGTGTAACGTTTTAACTTCATTCAGTAAACCTCAATTATCAGCAAAGTTTTTCAACCATTTTGCGTCACTTTTATTTCGTCGAAGACCTCCCAATAACGCGCTTAATGCCCAACGGTGGAAACGACCTTAATCTGCTTGTTATCCGGTATTTCATTGAATGAAAGCACATGTAAATTAGGGATGGTGCGCTTGGTGAATTGCGCTAACATTGGCCTAATCTGTGGCGACACCAACAATATCGCAACTTGCCCTGCAACCTCTTGACGTTGACTCGATTCTTGTAACGAAGACAATAATTTCTCAGCGAGTCCAGGCTCCAACGTTGCCCCGCCATCAGCAGAAACCTGTAATGACTGCTGCAATATGTGTTCCAGTGAAACATCTAATGTAATCACTGGAATTTCCTCTTCCATACCGACGATACTTTGGATAATCGAACGCGATAGAGCGACTCTAACCGCTGATGTTAGGGAAACTGCATCAAGGCCATGAGCCGCATTTTCTGCCAGCGCTTCAGCAATCGTTCGGATGTCGCGAATCGGCACTTGCTCTTCAAGTAAAGCTTGCAACACTTTCTGTAAACTACCGAGCGGCAGAGCATTAGGAACCAATTCTTCTACCAGCTTGGGCGCCTGTTTGGCGAGGTTATCTAGCAACTGCTGGGTTTCTTCACGGCCTAACAATTCATGCGAATGACCTTGCAATACTTGACTCAAATGAGTAGCCACCACAGTGCTGGCATCGACCACGGTGTAACCCAAGGTCTGCGCATGATCCCGTTGCAGCGGATCTATCCAAACCGCCTCCAGTCCAAATGCGGGATCTTTAGCCACCACCCCTTGTAAAGCGCCAAAAACTTGACCCGGATTGATCGCGAGATCCCGTTCGGGGAAAATATCAGACTGACCTATCGGCACGCCATGCAGGGTAATGCGATACGTATTAGGATTTAATTCAAGATTATCTCGGATGTGAACCGGCGGAACGAGGAAACCTAATTCCTGAGTTAATTTTTTACGTACGCCTTTTATGCGTATCATCAACTGCCCGCCCTGGGACTTATCCACCAAAGGTATAAGGCGGTAACCCACTTCCAGACCTACTAAATCCACGGGTATAACATCTTCCCAACTCAGGTCCTTAGGTTGTTCCGGTGCTTGCTCTCTAGGTTCTGTTTCCAGCGGCCCGGCAGCAGTCTGCTTTTGTTTTTGTGCGATGAGATACGCGGCAACGCCAGCCATTCCACCGAGCAACAAAAAAACAAAGTTTGGCATGCCGGGAATTAATCCCATCACGCCGATGACACCGCCGGTAATGGCTAAGGTACGGGGATTACTGAATAACTGCAGATAAATTTTCGAACCCATATCTTCTGATTTAGATTCGCGGGTAACAATGATCGCAGCGGCAGTCGACAAGAGCAATGACGGAACCTGTGCCACCAGACCATCACCAATAGTTAACAAAGTATAATTTTCCACCGCATTGGCAAACGCCATATCATGTTGCATCATGCCTATCGCTAAACCACCGATAATATTGATAAACAAGATTAATATGCCGGCGATAGCATCACCGCGCACAAATTTACTGGCACCATCCATAGAACCGTAAAAATCCGCTTCCTGAACAATCTCAGAGCGCCGCTGCTGGGCTTCTTCCTGGGAAATCGAACCCGCATTTAAATCCGCATCAACCGCCATCTGTTTACCCGGCATCGCATCCAAGGTAAAACGTGCGCTCACTTCCGAAATACGCCCAGCTCCTTTTGTGACGACCACAAAGTTGATGATCACCAGGATTGCGAAAACCACTAAACCCACTGCGTAGTTACCGCCAACAACAAAGTCACCAAAAGCTTCAATGACTTGTCCGGCGGCATCCGTTCCAGTGTGACCCTCAAGCAATACAATCCGGGTTGAGGCAATATTCAATGCCAAACGCAATAACGTTGCGACCAATAAAATTGTCGGAAAAACAGAAAAATCTAACGGCCGGTCGACATAAATGGCCGCGAGTAAAACAATCAAGGCTAAAGCAATATTAAACGTAAAGAACAGATCCAGTAAAAAAGGCGGAATCGGCAAAATCATCATTGCCAACATCATCAACAACAGTACAGGAACGCCAATTTCTGCACGGATCAAAATCCGCAATTTATCGAGAACCGAGCCTGGGGTAAGCGCTAAACCTGCCATATATTTTTTTTACCTATAAACTCAGTGAATTGATACTTGCGCTAAGGTACGTGCCAGTGACGACGATAAATTTCGATCTTGAACCTAGAATAATCAGTTGGCGCGAATTTTTACCCAGAGGGCACTCGGTAGTGCAAGATATTGAAGTGCATAGTGAACTCAAGAATTGCATGGTCACCTTATTGGTGATCTGCATATTTTTGAATTTGCTAGGTGCATCAAGAGCTTGTGCTAAAAATCGTGGTTCAACTGATTAATCTAGGTTGAATAACTACTCGTGTTTCAAGTCATCAGGAATCGTCACATCATCAAATGTAATTGGACTTGAAAAATCTGTACCAGGTTTATCTTTTAATTGAAAAACAAATGCTAATACTTTGGCGACGGCCATATATAAGCCGGCCGGAATTTCATGATCTAATTCAGTATTGTAATAAATCGCCCGTGCCAATGCTGGCGAAGACAAAATGGGAATACGATGTTCAGTCGCCAGATTTCTGATTTTTGCAGCAATCAAATCAGAGCCTTTTGCAACCACGGTGGGCGCCCCGGATCGCTCCTGGTCATATTTCAATGCGACTGCATAGTGGGTTGGATTGGTGATAATGACATCGGCCTCAGGAACTTCTGTCATCATGCGACGCATGGCCATTTCCCGCTGGGTTTGCCGGAGACGTGCCTTGGTCTCAGGGCTACCTTCCTGGCTTTTGTGCTCCTGCTTAACCTCATCTTTACTCATGCGCATTTGACGCTTATTATCCCATAACTGAAAGGGTGCATCCGCGATCGCAATTATAATTAAACTTGCACTGAGTAGAAAAAAGAACCATGTCAATTCTTCACCGATAGTCGCCAGTGCAACCTCCAGCGATTGCCGTCCAACAAGTAACAGCTTATCGGCATTGGCCTGCAACAACGTCACCGCCACTGTACCCACCACAAAAAACTTGCCAAGTGCTTTAAGTAACTCCACCAGACCTTTTGTGCCAAAAATCCGCTTCAAACCGCTCACAGGATTCAGCTTGGAGAACTTCGGTGCAATAGCCTGCATGGAAAAATTCCAGCCACCGATGGATAATGAGGAAAAAATGGCGATTATCACCAGGATAATAAATATTGGCGCTAAACCCAACAGTGCATTTTCAATCTGATCCGTTAGCGACATCATCATAAATCTAGTATCAAAGATTTCAGCGCGTGTAGGTGTTAGTGATTCCGTGAGTACGCGTAACAAATCTTTAATAATTTCATCGCCGGACATAAATAATACCGCGCCGGATATTATCATCATAAAGAAGGTATTGAACTCTCGACTGCGCGGTACCTGCCCCTTTTTTCTCGAATCCTCGAGCTTTTTCTGGGTGGCTTCTTCCGATTTTTCTTGACCTTTTTCATTTTCAGCCATGATTTACACTCTACTTTAAATGAACCATCTCTTTGACAACACCAAACGCATCGAAAGAGATATTTTCAAACTGAACCAGCACCACCGGTAGTGACACCAAAATGACATAAAAACCCGCCGCGATTGTGACCGAGAATCCCACGGCAAAAATATTCAACTGGGGCGCGGCACGTCCAATGACGCCTAACGACATATTGACCAGTAACAATGCAGTGACGGCTGGCAATGATATCAAGATTGAGCCAATAAACATTTCACTGCCCCAGCTAGTTAACTGCCAGAAAGTTTCTCTATCCACACCGTGCATACTAATTGGCATACTGGTAAAACTATCCGCTAAAACACCAATTAACGTCAGATGACCATCCAGCACGAAGAAAAACAGTGTCACCAACAAAACATAAAACATACTCAAGACTGGGACTTGCGCGCCATTAATTGGATCCACCATGGTCGAAAAACCCAGACCCATCTGCATCGCAATGATTTGACCGCCGATGGTGAATGCAGCAAAAACTAAATGGAAAATGGTTCCCATTACTATACCCACTAGCACCTGTTGTAATATCAGGATAACGCCCTCTACCGAGAGTGCATCGGTCAAAGGAACCACAGGAATTACAGGCGCTATAATAATGGTTAAACCGAGCGCTAGCATGAGACGAACCCGCACCGGTACAAACGTAGAACTGAAGACCGGCATTGCCATTAATAAAGCAGCAATTCTGACAAAAGGCCAAAAATAACTGCCCAACATTTGGCTTAGTTCTTCAGCAGAAAACACCATAAATTATTGAACCTAGAATCCGCAGTTGAACAGCCTGTAGTGTGCGTCATTTTGTGCTGAATTGCGTAATGAAATATTTCCCAAATGGTTGTTCCCTTTGGGAAATATTTCATATAGCAAAGCAGTGCAAAAGGGCGTGCAATACAGGTTGCAGTGACTCGCCAAAAGGGTGAACAGCGATGCGGTTAATATATTTAATAAATTCATAATATTATATTGACCTGTAAACGTTCAACTGCGGAATCTAGGTTGAATCATCCAGGCTAACCGATCAAGTAAGGAATATCACTAAAGGTGCGTTCAATGTAAGCAATCAGAATATTGAGCATATAAGGCCCTGCCAACATTAAGGTGGCAAATGTTATTAATAACTTAGGAATGAAGCTCAAGGTCATTTCATTGATCGATGTGGCCGCCTGAAATACCGCAACCAATAAACCCACAGCTAATGCTGGTAACAACAGTATGGATACCAGCAAGGTAATTAATTCGAGGGTATGTTGAAACACATCAATGACAGTTGCTGCGGTCATAATATTACCTTATATGTAAAAACTGGACGCGAGAGTACCCATGATGAGAGCCCAGCCATCAACTAATACAAACAACATGATCTTGAATGGCAATGAAATCATCATGGGCGAAAGCATCATCATACCCATCGCCATTAACACACTAGCAACCACCAGGTCGATGACCAAAAACGGGATATAAATTAAAAAACCGATCTGAAATGCCGTTTTAAGTTCACTGGTTATAAAGGATGGGATCAATAGTGAAAAAGGAATACTTTCTGGCCCTTCTATGCCTTTGTTGCCAGATATTTTGGCGAACATGTCTAAATCCGTTTCACGTGTTTGCGCCATCATAAATTCCCGAATAGGCCCTTGGGCTTTTTCAAAGGCTTCAGGCATTTCAATTTTTTCTTCTATATAGGGCAATACTGAGTCATCATAAATTTGCTGGAAAACTGGCGCCATGATGAAAAATGTTAAAAACAACGCTAAACCAATCAATACTTGACTGGAGGGTGCCTGCATGAGGCCAATCGCTTGTCGCAAGATCGAAAGCACAATGATAATTCGCGTGAACGCGGTCAACATCATTAACGCGGCGGGCAGCATAGTGATGAGTGTCATCAACATAACAATTTGCAGCGTCAAGGTATATGTTTGTGCTCCATTGTCACCGGTTTCGACAGAAAAAGCGGGGATTCCCGGATCTGCCGCAAAACCTGACTGGGAAACAAATGCCAGAGCCAACAAGAGTATTAATGACCTCATGACGACTTCCACTGCTTAACAGCTTGGCTTAACTGGCTGGCAAAATTTTTGTCTTCCGCCGCACTAACCGGCTTAGCTTCTATGGGTTTTTCCAATACATGTAACATTTGAATTCTTCCGGGAGACACTCCCAATAACAGTTGCTCATCACCCACTTGCATCAGCACGATTTTTTCCTTTTGCCCCATGGAAAGCCCACCTATAACTTTGAGGGACTCATGGCTAATACTGGTCATGTTACCAAATCGACGATAAAACCAGGCACTACCTAAAATTGCCAGAATAACCAGAAGCAAACCACCGGTTACTTTAAGCAAACTCGCAGTAATATCCGGATCGGTTAAAGTTTGCGTGGCTGCAACCGATGAACTATCTGCGGCAATCGCATTGATGCTGACCACTGTAAGTAAAAAAACTAGGCTGGCCAAACGAAGAATACGAATTTTCATTGTAATTTCTGCACCCGCTCCATGGCGGTTATTACGTCAGTCAAACGAATGCCAAACTTTTCATTGACCACAACCACTTCCCCATGCGCGATCAATGTGCCATTGACCATCACATCAAGTGGTTCACCGGCAAGGCGATCCAACTCTACGACTGAGCCTTGATTCAGTTTCAGCAGGTTACGAATACTAATTTGAGAACGACCTATCTCCATAGAGATGACCACCGGTATATCGAGAATCATTTCCAACTCAAGATTATTAGCAACGGCACCGATCTCTTCAGCAATCACACTATTGAGAATGTCACTTAAACCGGAATTTTCCGTTGCATCTGCATTAGCAGCTTCACCATTACCCTGTTCAGCTATAGCGCCAGCCCAGTCTTCATCACCAGATGCATCATTTTCTTTATCTTCAGCCATGTTTTACCTCTATCGATCTTTTGCATGAAGCGAAACCGGTGGAGGAATCGCATTTTTTACTTTCAGTGATTTTTTTCCATGGTGTACGCCAAATTCGCAGTTGAATATTGGCACACAAGCGGCGGACATTTTGACCGATTCTGGCATTTCAATAGGGATGATGTCCCCGGCTTTTAAGGTATTTATTTCGCCAATACTTAACTCAATATTGACCAACGTTGACTGCAGTGCCAGGCGCACATCTAGAACTTCTTCGCGTAATGCTTGCGACCATCGATCATCCATTTCTACGTTGTCACTCATAACGCCTGTATCCAATAATTCGCGAATGGGTTCCAACATGAGGTAGGGAAAAACAACGTGCATTTCTCCCCCACCACCATCAAGTTCAATATTAAATGTGCTGACTACTACGACTTCGCTCGGGCTAACAATATTAGCAAACTGCGGATTGACTTCTGCATTTAAAAATTCATATTCCACTTCCAGTATGGGCGCCCATGCTTCACACATATCTTCAAATACTTTTTCCAGAACCGTTTCAACAATGCGTAATTCAGTAGGGGTAAATTCTCGCCCTTCTATTTTGGTATGAAAACGACCTGCCCCACCGAAATAATTATCTACTATGATGTAAACTAATTTCGGATCAAAAACGATCAGGCTCGTACCTCGCAACGGTGCCATGCGAATCATGTTTAGGCTGGTTGGTAAATACAAACCATGCACATACTCAACGAACTTCATCATTTGCACGCCTTCAACAGAGATTTCTGCGGCGCGGCGAAGCTTGTTAAATAAACTAACGCGGAAAAAGCGCGCAAAGCGTTCGTTAATCATTTCCAGTGTGGGCATGCGCCCACGGACAATACGATCTTGACTGGCGAAATCATATTTATTGATATCTTCATCGAAATTTTCACTTTCGGTATCAACATCGCCGTTAGATACGCCATGAAGTAGCGCATCAATTTCGTCTTGAGATAATATGTCTGCACTCATAATCGCTTACTGAGTGACAAAACTGGTAAAATACAATCCTTCAACATCGTTTCTTCCCGTTTGTTCATCCAAGAGTCTCTTTAACTCTTCCAGCGCCGCTGCCCTGATTTTTTCTTTACCTTCACTGGTGTGCAATTCTTCAGCGGGCTGATTACCTAACAGCAATAAAAGATTATTGCGAATTAAGGGCATATGCGCTTTTATATCTTCAATAATCAGTGGGTCACGTGTCATTATTTCCATCGAAACCTGTAAAAATCGGGTGCGACCTTTGTCTTTGAAGTTCACCACAAACGCTGGCTCTAACGGAAAATATGTGGCGGGCTCTAGCTCTACCGGTTCAACGGCGGGTGCATGAGCAGCACCGCCCCCGCCGCCGTTTAACATACCCATGGATTTCATCAAAAAGAAAACACCGCCCATGCTAATGGACACTAACAGGAGTGCGCCTACTATCATGACGATGACGAGTTTCATCGGAGAACTTCCAGCGCTGTTTTTTTCGTCGTTTTCTGCGGCTTCTGCCATAAAATCTTCCTTGCTAAGTATTGATTTGCTTGGAGCAAGACACATGCCAGAGAAAACTAGAAGGATTTCAGTGAGAAAACGGTCGAATGTCCGTTCTATCAAGTATTTAGCAATGGATTTTTTATGTGAGCCAAAAAATTGGCGTAGATTCGACAGCAAATTGTTGGCTGAAGCTATCAGCGGTCAAAGTGCAAGAAAAGAATGCCGGAATTTGTATCTTGGAGACGACACTTATTTCACGATCTCAAGCTCCCTATCCACTAAAAAAATTGCAAGTTTTTGTATTTGTTATATTTTTTAGTTTTGGCACAAATATTTCTATACAGTGTAAACCAGACTAATTATTAGAAGTACGCCACTTTGATTTACATTCTACTTTTACCCTGCTGTGTATTGCTCGCAAGTAATGATCCTACTACAACTAATTCCTCGCGATGGTTTCAACACCTCGATCAAAATGAAAATCAGCGGATCGAATTAGACGAAATACCACGCGCAACCTTACTCTATGATGAATTCAAGAGGGTTGATGTAAACAGCGATGAGGTAATCGATAGACAAGAATTTAATCGTTACCTTATTATTAATGACCTTAGCTAAGACCCGCCGAACGTTGCTCTAGCCATAAATTACCATAAAATCTACTGCCACATCTGAATTAAGCTTTTAACTCACAATCGGAGTTCAAAGTTGCAAAAGTACCACTTTCCAGCACCCATAGCGGCAAAACCTTACCGAGAGACGCCGTAAATACGTCCTTGTAGGCTTGACGGCAGCATCCATGCTGCCAACACTCTCGATAAGGCCTTGTCGCTGCGGGTGCTGATTACGAGAAATAGTTTGAACTCCGATTATGAGTTTTAAAACCACTGCAATAAAGGTTTTAATTACCGCATTGAATGGTTAAACTACACATCTCAACAAGTCTCTTGAACACAAAAATCAATAATGATAATAAACCTTGTGACCTCACACTGTTTTCAAGTTATCGGGCTATGCGTATTGTGACATGCACCCGGATATTCTTTCTGCAGGATTAAATAAAACTGTAGCACCTTGATATGACCAGGCACAAAACGTGATTCATTGGATTAAAGCTCGTTTCTCGCAGAAATATGTGCGACTACAATAATATAAATATTCTATTCTCGAGGTATAACCATGCATACATTACGAACCCGACTGGAAACAGGATTTAGTCAATGGGGTGGCTGGGTTTATGACAACAAATTTAAAACCCTGGCATTCATGCTGCTGATTGTTGCCGGTTTTATCACTCAACTGCCTAATCTGACTCTTGATACCTCAAATGAAGGATTTCTGCATAAAAGCGACCCAATCCTCGAACAATATGACAATTTCAGGGATCAATTCGGGCGTGATGAAATAATAATGCTGTCAGTCAAAGCACCTGATGTGTTTGATAAAACATTTTTACAAAAGCTTAGTGCGTTTCACGCTGACCTTGAAGAGAATCTGCCCTTCATGGATGAAGTCAGCAGCCTGGTCAACGCCAGAAATACCCGCGGTGAGAGTGACACATTAATTGTCGAAGAATTGTTTAAAGAGATACCCGACTCTCCAGATGCATTAAATAAGAAAAAAAATATAGCGTTAAATTCCTCATTGTATGAAAATTTTTTGTTATCGGAAGACGCCTCACTCACCACTATCATGATCACAACAAGTGCCTATTCGAACGAAAATATTGCACCTGAGGATATTATAAGCGGCTTTGATGAGGCGCAAGCCACTGGAACCTCGCAGCAAGCGCAGTCGTATTTATCGGACGAGCAAAACAGTGAAATCGTAAATGTAATTAAAGAAATCGTTGCCAAATATCAGGCTGATGACTTTCAAATTCTTGCTGCAGGATCCCCCATTGTCGTCGATGCGATTAAACGCGCCATGCAAAATGATATGCAAACATTCGTAAACCTAGCATTAGGCATTATCGCCGTTGTCTTGTTCATTCTTTTTCGCCGAATTTCAGGGGTTCTGTTACCCATAGTCATTGTAATATTGACCCTGATATCAACGCTTTCTGTCATGGCGATAAGTGGAACTTCTATGAAATTACCGACTCAAATATTACCACTGTTTCTGCTAGCTGTTGGCGTGGCAGCAGCAGTACATCTACTCGCCATATTTTTTCGACACTTTAATGAATACGCAAATAAACGCGAAGCGATTGCTTATGCAATGGGTCATTCAGGGCTTGCCGTCATGATGACCAGTCTTACTACCTCAGCAGGTTTATTATCTTTTTCCTCATCGGAGGTTTCACCGATCGCCGATCTTGGCTTATTCTCCGCAAGTGGCATACTCATCTCTCTTTTGTATACTTTGATTTTGCTGCCCTCAGTTATTGCACTGCTACCTCTAAAACAGAAAGCCGATGCAAGCACACACAAACGCACTATAATTATGGACAAGATTCTTAATGGCGTTGCCAGCATAGCGATTACTCACAGCCGTAAAATTATCATCATCGCCGCAGTGATTTTTGTCGTAGCGATAATTGGTGTTAGTCAAGTAAGCTTCAAACATAACCCGTTAAAGTGGTTACCCGAGAGCTGGGAAGCGCGTCAAGCCACCGAACTATTGGATGTGGAAATGAAAGGCACGAGCATGCTCGAAGTGGTAATAAACACAAACAAGGTTAATGGACTCTATGAACCACGTATTATGAATACGTTGGACAAGTTGACGACATCGATCGGTCAAATCACCCAAGATGATTTATTTGTTGGTAAAATTATTTCCGTGGTTGACATCTTAAAAGAGAGTAATCGCGCACTTAATCAAAACAATGAAGATTTTTATAGTGTGCCACAAAATAAAGAGCTAATTGCCCAGGAACTCTTGTTATTCGAAAACTCCGGCTCAGATGATCTGGAAGATTTTGTCGATAGTCAATTTAGCATGGCACGATTTACCATAAAAACACCCTGGGTAGATGCCGCAGCCAATGCACGATTTATACATGAAGTTGAAAAACAATTTGAGGCGGCATTGGCTGATTCTGAATCTTTTTATGTGACTGGCATGGGCTCGTTATTTTCACGAGTGATGGATGCCTCCATTGAAAGCACCAAACAAAGTTACATGATCGCTGCTGTTGTTATCACTTTTATGATGATACTAATGCTCGGCAGCGTGAAACTTGGTTTAATCAGCATGATCCCTAATTTGTTACCCATCGTGATCGCCATCGGTTTCATGGGATATTTTAGTATGCCGTTGGATCAATTCACCATGCTGATCGGCTCAATTTGCATTGGCCTGGTGGTCGATGACACGATACATTTCATGCACAATTTCAGGCGTTATAATCTCAACTATAACGACGTTGACCGCGCCATCAGGGAGACGATATTATCCACTGGTCGCGCTATTGTCGTGACAACACTGGTATTGAGTCTGGGGTTTTTCATTTTCACTGCCGCAAGTATGGATAACTTAATCCGCTTTGGATTGATTACCGGCATGACAATCATACTTGCCCTATTAGGTGACTTGTTACTGGCACCGGCATTGATGAAAGAAATCTACCAAAAAAAACAAACTATATCCAATGGCAACATCACAAACACCAAGGAGGTGTAAATATGTCAATCAAATCACATCAAATTAAAACTTTGGCTATGCTTGCCATCGCTTTATGTGTTTCAACTGTAACAATGGCAGATGACCCAAAAGCCAGAGAAATCATGGAGAAAGTTGATGCCCGCGATGATGGCGATAATCAAGTATCTAATATGGAAATGGTATTAATAGATAAACGTGGTAACGAACGGGTCAGAAAAATTAAATCATACACTAAAGATTTTGGTAAGGATCGCTATCGTATGATGTTCTTTCAGGAGCCCGCCGACGTAAAGAATACCGGGTTTTTAACCTACGATTATGATGATGGAAATAAAGACGACGACCAATGGTTATACCTGCCAGCGTTACATAAATCTAAACGTATTGCCACTAGCGATAAAAGTGGCAGCTTTATGGGCTCAGACTTTACCTATTCAGATATGACAGACCCCGACCTGGAAGACTACGATTACACCTTGAAAAAAGAAATGAAAGTCGGCAATCACGATGTCTGGGTAATTGAATCTGTGCCACGTACGGAAGCGGTCATTGAAGAGACCGGTAGTGAAAAGTCATTACTGCTAGTCAGAAAAGACAACTATGTCGTTATACGTTTGGTTAACTGGATTAAAAAAGGCAAAAAACTCAAGTATATGGATATCACGGATTTAGCGCTAATTGACGGTATTTGGACAACCAAAGAGATAGAAATGACCACAAAAAAAGGCAAAACCACCTTGCATAAAACCATCATGCGATTTAGTGATATCAAATACAACCAGCCATTGGACGGCAACGTATTTACTATTAGACGGCTGGAGAAAGGCCTGTAACACTAATGGCAAAAAATTTTGTAGTCCTATTGACGTCACTGCTATTTGCCGCAGTGACGACTGCAGCAGAGGAACAAAGCAGCAGCAACAACCAAGATGACCTTGATCTGATACTGCAAGGTTTCAGCGATAAACCAAATCCCGATGAGAATACGCAAGAACTTGAAAACGCATTGCAAGGTTTTGAAAACCAACCACAAGCTACAGATGAGCTTGATGATGAACTTGATGATGAGCTTAAAGATGTTTTACAAGGATTTGATGAGCCAAGAAATGCGAGCGAAGAGAATGCAAACACACTCATGCCCGGTCAACGTTGGGATTTCGTCACCCTGTTTTCAGTAAGCAGTGCTTACAATTATCAACAAAAAAAACCAATTAACGAAAATGCTGCTGATTTTCGTGGTTTTTCACGCTTACGCTTCAAAATCCAACCTGAACTGCGTTATCAAATCGACCCAGTATGGGATGCGGTATTGGGTGCAAGTGCTTTTTATGACCTTGCTTACCGACTCAATAACCGCAATACCTATAGTGACCAGGTATTGGATAGCAATGAAACCGAACTGGAGATCCGAGAGGCTTTTATCAGAGGCCCAATAAGCTCCAACCTGGATCTCACTCTCGGTCGTCAAATCGTGGCATGGGGCAGCGCCGACTCCATACGCACTGTTGATGTATTAAATCCGCTGGATTTTCGTGAACCCGGTATGGTGGATATTGAAGATCTGCGTTTACCCGTTTTCATGCTGAAATTCGATTATTACATCGCAAACTGGAGTCTAACTGGTGTAGCGATTCCGGAGATTAAAATGAATAAAAATCCTGCCTATGGCAGCGATTTTTATTTTGGCGATGCCAGCTCACCCGAACCTAAAGAGGAAATCCCCCCCAGCTTCGACAGCAATGAATACGGCTTAGCCTTACAAGGGCGTTTTCAGGGCTGGGATCTCTCGTTTTATTGGGCGAATGTATTTGACGAACAAGCCTATGCTGAAATCACAGAAAATGGTTTTATTTTAAAACATAAACGCATTGATCTTTGGGGCGCTTCCGGCAATATCGCGTTAGGTAACTGGATAATAAAATCAGAAATAGCCTACCTAGACGGGCTTAAATTCACTCGTCTCGATAAAAATGTCGTGCGCTCAGATATCATGATCGGCGTCGAATACTCAGGTTTTAGCAACACCATTCTTTCTATTGAAGCGGCAAACAAGCACATAATCAATTATGTTTCTGACTTGAAAACTCCACCTAACAACAGCAAAAAAGACGAAGGGCAAATCTTTTTCCGTTACAGCCGAACCTTTCTCAGAGAAAGACTAGAACTCGTCGGCCAGGCATCAATATTGGGGTTTAGCATCGATGATGGCGCATTTTACCGTGGAACACTGCGTTATGAATTAAAACAAGCTATGAGCATACAAGTGGGCGGCATCGTATACCAGTCAGGCGATAGTCGAATCAGCCAAATTGCTGCCCCCAATGACCGGGTATTCATAGACTGGCGTTACAGTTTTTAAGGCATTATCGGCGCTCAAAAGCTAAATAAAGTGCCATCTTCCTATCAGCTGGCGCTGATTTTTATGGGGTGTTTGCAGGTTTCGCAGGTGCGTGGGACGCATCCTACAAGACTATTTTTTACCTGCTTGATGGTCATGATCGTGATCGTGATCGTGATCGTGATCGTGATCGTGATCGTGAGATTTTAGCGGTAACTCTTCTTGCTGGACAATTAAACCTGCTTCCGGGTATTCATGCAGATGTTCTTCACCGGGAGCTTGGTGTACATGATTCTCTCCGTGGGCATGAAAATGGATATGGATATGTTCTTCGCCATCAGGCCCATGCACATGTTTGTGTGCATGCAGAAATTTTTCAATAATCGCTTTGTCTTCTTTATCCATATTGCCAGTTCGCAGTTTTTCGTGTAGCAATTCATGCGTCATTAACGCGAGTGGTAATTCCAGCTTGTGCTCTTCCAACAGTTTTTTATCATGTAAGATATCTTTTGCCGCGCCATCAGTTACAAACACCCCATCGGACAGCATCAAGCATCGATCACAAACTTCCAGCGCAATATCCAGATCATGGGTGCAAAGTAGCATGGTTTTATCCGTTGTCTGCAGCCATTGAATCAGTTTGCGCCGATTCATCGGATCCATATTGGTCGATGGCTCATCAAACACCAAGATATCCGGTTGATAAGATAAAACGGTGGCTAACGCCAAGCGTTTACGTTCACCAAATGACAAATGAAATGAAGAACGTTCTTCGTAACCTTGTAGACCCACCGTCGTCAAGGCTTCTTTCACTCGGTTTTCAATTTCTTCTCTCGGCAGCCCTAAATTCAGCGGGCCAAATGCAACATCATCAAATACCGTTGGGCAAAAGAGCTGGTCATCAGGGTCTTGAAAAACGATACCGACTTGCCGACGGATCGCAACGAAATTTTCTTTGGCGACTAATGTACCATTAATGTGCATTTCGCCTTTAGTCGCCAAAGCAACGCCGTTGAGTAGACTCATAAAAGTCGATTTACCTGCTCCATTAGGGCCAATCAACGCAACTTTTTCACCTTGCTTAATCTCGCAGGAAATTCCTTTTAATACTTCATGCCCGTCAGGATAGGTGAATTCAACATTTTCAACTTTTATGGCTAATGGTTTATTTGTCATAAATTTAACTTTATTTGCTTGCAGGAAATCTAACCAGGATATTTCAGAAAATATCCGGGCTAACTCAATACCAGGACAATTCGGCTTTAGGGAACGGCCCAAAAATATCAGCACTTAATAAGGCAATTGCGACGAGAATAATAAATGTCGCTTTCACATAATCTTTATTCTCTGATTTGAAACTCACTAGCGTATGAAACTCGCCTTGATAGCCTTTAGATAGCATTGCCTTATAAATTCTCTCAGTACGCTCAAAAGAACGAACCATCAAAGTGCCAACGAAATTGCCCATTACTTTCAACGTATAAGTATTGAATTTCTTAACAAATCCACGTGCGCCCATTGCCGTATCCATACGTCTCATCTCTGCAATCAATACAAAGATATAACGATAGGTAAACAATAACATTTGCACGATGACTTTGGGACATTTCAAACGTTGCAAGGCAATCATTGAAACATCAAATCGGGAGGTACCGAAAATCGCATAGGCACTGATGACTATCGCCAGCGCTTTGACCACGATGATTACCGACA
>CALZHW010000029.1 GCA_945787125.1 uncultured Ectothiorhodospiraceae bacterium | reverse complement strand
GTTGCCAACTAGATTCCATTATGTTTACATTTTGCGACCCAGTTCGCTGTAAATTATCGTCGTGAATAATGACAGGAACTTTATCTCTACTCAATTGCACGTCAAATTCCAGATATTCACCGCCGCATTCCACAGCTGCAACAAACGCTGACATGGAATTTTCTGGATATTCAGCAGCATATCCACGGTGAGCGACCAATTTAATGCTTGATTTTGCTACATACTCCACGATTTTCCGACAGCCTCCTATTTAGAAAAACAAACTCGTGCCGCTCTACTGTACTATGAGATTAAACGCCACTAATTTTGAACCACGTAAAATAATCGCAGAAATTCAGAGTCTGCCAGTTTTACCGAAGGTCATGCAGAGTCTGCTTGAATTACGCGAGAACCCGGATGCCAATACAGGGCAACTCGCTGACATTATTTCATCCGACCCTATTATTACCGCGCATTTTTTAAAATTCGTAAATTCCGCTTTTTTTGGTAGCGAAAAAAAGATCACCTCATTAACTGATGCGATTATTCGTCTTGGCTTTATCAACGTTTTAAACACAGCGATCACTATCTCAGCCGCTAAAGCCTTTAACATACCATTAGATGGGCCGATTGGCATGCGCGAGTTTTGGCGCCACGCTTTATATAGTGCTCACCTGATGCGTTTTATTGCAAGTAAGGTACCAGCAAATCACAAACTTAACCCAGACATTGTATTTCTAAGCGGATTATTACATAACATCGGCTTTGTGCTGCTAGGTGATCAATTCCGCGAGGAATTCACTTTAATTAATAACAGCATTAAAGATAATAACAAAAAAACCTTATTAGAAATGGAGGAAATATTTATTGGCGCACAACATACAGAACTCGGTGTGCTGTTAATGCGCGCTTGGGGTCTGCCAAGTGAAATTATTACAGCCACTTTTGAGCATCACAACCCGAATTTTAAAGGCATGCACTGGCAATACGCTAACCTGGTGTATGTTAGCAATTTTCTATTACGTGAATGTGCCCTGAGCGACAATCATGAACAGTGTATCCCAGCGAACATAGTAGACTCGCTAGGTATATCCGATACGATACTGCAACAGTGCAACGAGTTTCTTAACTCTCAAACGGCGCAAATCGATGCCGCCGTTGAGTGTTTATTTAAAGACTAAAACAGATCACCCTATATCACCCTATCATTGCCCCCGTCGATAGGAATTTGTGCCGCGGTGGTTTTCGAAAAACCTGCGCCACATATGGCCACCACCAACGCCGCAACATCAGAACTTTTCAATTCTACCCCAAGTACATTTTTGGTTTTATAGGCGTCGACACTCAGCGCATAATGTTTTGCCCGCGCTTCCAGCACTTCCGGTGTCCATATGCCGGTATCAAACACCGCATCAGGGTGCAAGATATTCACTCGAATACCATCTTTTCCCCACTCAAGTGCGGTGACACGCGCCAATTGGGTGAGCGCCGCTTTTGATGCTGAATAAGCTGCCGCACCCGGCCCCGGCGCAGGAACATTTTTTGAGCCGATTATCGCCACGCGCCCACCATTGGGAGCGTGCTTGAGCAAGATGTAACACTCACGCAATAAAGTCAGGTTGGCATCAAGATTTATCGACATAACATTGCGCCATAAATCATCGTCAATCTCATTAACGCGCTTGCCAGCAGGAAATATCCCAGCATTTAATACCAGCATATCCAAACCACCAAACGCTGTTACGGTTTGTTCAATCGCTTGTCGCATCTGCCGGCGATCACTGACATCACACTCAATACCCAAATAAGCCGGGTGTTTACGCAAGTCGATGACCGCTGGATTTAAATCCAGCGCGACCACTGCGGCACCTGCGGCCAGCAAAGCATCAACACTCGCTAATCCAATACCTGAAGCACCGCCGGAGACCAATGCTATTTCACCGGTAAATTCTGGCGCTGAACCGGCTTTTTTCAATTTAGCCTGCTCCAGATCCCAATATTCCATATCAAAGATATCCTGTCCCGGCAGCGCCTGATAACCTCCGAGCGCCTCTGCACGCAATATCACATCAATGGTGTGATCATAAATATCCGCCACAATATTCGCATCCTTGACGGTTTTCCCGACACTGATAACACCATTCTCTTTATCGATAACCAAACGAGGCGCCGGATCGAGCATGGTTTTTTCATCACGTGCATTTTGCTGATATGTTGAGAAATAGGCCGTATAATCCCGCACATATTTTTCAGTGTCCAACCCCAGCATCGGTAAACGTTTGGTACGAATCACATGATCAGGTGTTGCTGGCCCTTGCTGGGAAGTTTTTACTAAATCATCGCGACGCGCAAAGGCATTAAACTTAGCCGATTTTCGGGCATGCAGAATCATGGGCTGACCAGCCAGCGAAGATATTTTTTTACGCAATTCAGCACGCTGCTGTTTATCCAGGTTAAAGTCTTTGTCATTATGCGGGATCACGTCCCAGGCATTGTTTTTTTGCAGATATTGTTCGGCTTTATCAACCAAATATATCATTCGCTCATAAGACTCTTTTGCATCATCCGCGAATGAAAAAATGCCGTGATTCAGCAACACCATGCCTAGCGTTTTTGCATGCGCCTGCTGCTTGAAAACCGCTGCGCATAATCTGGCTAAATCAAAACCCGGCATGATGTAATCTATAATGACGACTTCGTCACCATAAATTTCCTCAATTCGATTTTTGCCATTAGCATTGTTAGTAATTGTAACAATGGCATCGGCGTGCGTATGATCGACATATTTAAACGGTAAGGTCGCGTGCAAAATGGCTTCAACCGAAGGCGTGGGAGCTGAGGCTATCGTCATGTTACTGCGTAGTTCATTAACCATCTGTGGGTCAGATAGCGCTTCCAACTCGGCCAACCTGATCAGATGGTTCAATTTAACCGGTGAAAAACCCGGCCGATCAATAGTTTCCAGATCCCAGCCACTGCCTTTCACGTAAAGCAAAGCTTCGTCTTCACCGAGAATATTTTGCTGGGTTATTTTAACTGAAGTATTCCCTCCCCCATGAAGCACCAGGCTTGGATCTTTACCCAGCAAACGCGAAGTATATACCCGCAATCCCAAATCATCGGCATATTGCTTAGCTTCCTCATCTTTCCAGAGACTCTTCATTTATCAGTTACCCTTTATACATTGCGTCAATTTGATGGCTCCAAGAGCGAAGGTGGATTATCCTAGAAAAATCAGCTGAGTGCTAATTTAAGGTGAGATGGTTTCTTCCAATACCGGAAATGCGCATATAGCTTACTGGAGTCTGACCGAGAATGGGAGTGGTTGCGAGCCATGTAGGGTGCGTTTTACACACCAGCGAAACCTGCAAGCACCCCAAAAAATCAGAGTCAGCTGATAGACAAGCTGGAGAGTAATATTCCCGGGCAGCCTAAAGATTTATGGTGCGTAAAACGCACCCTACTCTGGCCTGAGCCTCTCCAGGCTCAGCAAAACGAAAAAAGGGTTCATAAAGAACCCTTTTTCGTTAATTTCACTCTAGCAAGCGCGTCATCCATCAACACTGGCACACTCTTCTCGACTGAAATTTAGGACGTTAGCCTTATGCCTTGGTTTTCCGACTTTTTTATCGCCATCAAGAGACGTATCTTCTGTCAACTGTTGAATGGCCTCAAAATTATTCCCAACCGATTCCCACATCATATCGTAGATACGAATAGCTGCTTCCATTGGCGTTTTAGCAAGTTGACGCTCTATATCGATACGCCATTGCAGCCGCCGCATACGTTCCTGAGTTGATTCATCACCCAATGTTTTGATATGTGCTTCAACTGTTTTTTTTCGCGCTGCTTCAAAGGCATCTGGATCACCACTGGCCAATTCCCGCCAATAATCGAAGTCGATTGCTTTACTGTTTTCTATTGTGTTATCAGAATTGTTGCTCATTAATCTGCTCTCCCCGGCTTCATCCTCGCACCATTTGAATTTATCTATGGTGTTTTAATTGTTAAGGACATGATTTATTCTAGTTTTGAGGTGACTATAATAAAACTTCAGACAACACAGTGTATCGCTGAAAGATTAAGTGTAGTTTAGGGATATATTTATACTAAACCAAGAGAGATAACGCAGAATAACAATCTAGGAGCCTGTCCGAACAGGCTCCTAGATCATATTTCTCACCAGGGCGTGAATTTTTACGCCCCCTGGAGATGAAAAGAACCTCTAAGCGCGTTCCTGAGATTTTAAGGTTTGCAGCATTGCCTCTGAAGCGGCTCCGGTGGTAAAGTCATGCCCCAAATCTTTCAAAGTGAGCTCAAGAGCATTGACGCACAGCGTAATATTTTCAAGCTTGCTTGAAAAACCCATCAAACCAATTCGCCAGACCTTGCCTGCCAGGGTGCCTAAACCTGCGCCAATTTCCAGGTTGTATTGACTTAACAGCCTTTGTCGAACAGCCGCCTCATCTATCCCGTCTGGCACACATACTGTGTTTAACTGCGGCAAGCGATAAGCGGCATCAACCAAGAATTCCATATTCATTGCTTCAACCCCAGCTTTTAGGACTTCGTGGTTCATTGCATGGCGCTGCCAGGCGTTTTCCAACCCCTCATTTTGCAACATAACCAATGATTCGTGTAAGGCATACAATGGATTGACCGGTGCAGTATGATGATAAGCGCGTTTGCTGCTAGCACCCCAGTAACCCATGACAAGATTCAAATCCAGGAACCAGCTTTGCACTTTTGAGGTACGGCTTTTTATCCGCTCGACAGCACGCTCACTGAAGCTCACTGGAGATATGCCTGGTATACAGGATAAGCACTTTTGCGTACCCGAATAAATCGCATCAATACCCCATTCATCAACACGAAGCTCAGTACCGCCTAGCGAGGTCACAGCATCAACGATGGTCAAACAATCGTATTTACGTGCTAACTCACATAGAGATTTAGCATCTGCAGATACACCGGTGGAGGTTTCCGCATGAACAAACGCCAATATTTTAGCGGCCGGATTTGCTTTGAGCGCATCTTCAACTTTATTTAAGTCGATAGTTTTACCCCAGGCATCCTCAACCATGATTGGTATACCACCACTGCGCTCAACATTTTCTTTCATGCGGCCGCCAAAAGCTCCATTTTGGCACACAACAACTTGATCACCCGCTTCAATTAAATTTACGAAACAGGTTTCCATGCCTGCGGACCCAGGCGCTGAAACCGGGATGGTCAGCTGGTTTTCCGTTTGAAAGGCGTACTGCAACAGACTCTTCACTTCCTCCATCATACCCACAAATATGGGATCTAAGTGCCCAATCGTCGGGCGAGAAAGCGCCTCTAGAATTCGAGGATGCACGTCTGAAGGACCGGGCCCCATTAATGTTCTGATCGGTGGGTTGAAACTTTTGATTGTCATTTAATATTTCCCTCTATCATAGATGTGAGCGAGTATAAGAGTTTATTTGGGTGAATTTCAAGCGAGTTGCTTGAAATCGACGTTTTTGTTGTAACTAAAGTTGTTTTGAAATTGTTTCGCGGATTCGGCGCACGAAAAATTCTAACCAATCTCGCAAACTCTGCGTTGTATTTTGCCTTAACATAAGTTGGTGATACCGAGGAAAATCAATGCCGAAGGTGTTTTTTAACTGCTCCGCCGCGGGCACCAGGCGCTGCAACTCCTGTGCTGTAGATTTCTCTGCAAAACCCAGCAAGATCACATTGCTATCGATCCGCCCTAAGCGAAGTTGATACACGTTATCATCAAATATCTGCTTAAATTTTTTCAATGACTTTGCGTAAAAGTCTTCACGTCGATTCCATAAATTAAAACAGCAAACACCTTTTTTGCCGGCAATTTGTCTGCACTGCTGAAGAAATTCTCTATTTTCCAGAATATCAGCGGGACCCCACTGATCAAAAGCGTCGATTAACAGCAAATCATAGGCCGCAGAAGTATTCGCTTTTAGTACGACAAACTCTTTCGCGTCCATATGATACAGTTTGATATTGGGATTGTTCTTCGGTAGCGCAAAATACTTGTGAGCGACGTCTATGACGCTTTTTCGCAACTCGACAATTTCAATTTGCACATCAGGAAATGCTTTAAGCAAAAAATGCACGAAACTACCACCCCCCAAACCAATCAACAAAACTTTAGCTGGGCGTGGGTTAAACAACAATGCCGTCATCATAGCTTGCGCATAATACAAAACAAGCACGTTAAGATTCGGTAAAAGCACACTGCTTTGTTTTTTATCGCCAAAGTATAAGGTGCGAATCAAACCAAGGTCTTTCACCAAAACATCCCCGAATTCATCCTGGGTTTGGTAAATCAACCTCTCAGTTTGCCAATCCGTCGCTGTATCAAACATCAAGCTTAAGCATCAAGCAAAAATTTCGTTCCGTTAAAACTGCTTCGCGCAAATAAAGAAAACTCCTTCAGCGGGTTATACTGAAGGAGTTTTAAAGGTTTGCTTTTGATTCTTAGTTAGTGCCGGTCATCTTCGATTGATCTACACTTTTTTCGCGAAAGTTATCGATCGCCGCCTTGATTGCATCTTCAGCAAGCACTGAACAATGAACCTTCACAGGAGGTAATGCCAGTTCTTCGGCAATATCCGTATTCTTGATTTGCTGGGCTTCTTCCAGAGTTTTACCTTTTACCCACTCAGTCAATAAAGAACTTGAGGCGATTGCTGATCCACAGCCGTAGGTTTTAAAACGGGCTTCTTCGATGATGCCGCTATCATTAACTTTAATCTGCAAACGCATCACGTCACCACATGCAGGCGCGCCTACCATGCCGGTCCCAACAGAAGGATCATCTTTTTCAAAAGACCCTACATTTCTCGGGTTTTCATAATGATCAAGGACTTTGTCACTATAGGCCATTCCAATACTCCTGAGTTAATTTTTAATTTGTTTGATTAATCGTATTCTACCGTAAAACGACTCTAAGCTGCATAGAGTTTTTGCGATGCCGTCCGATTACCTTTTTGTTTTTCGAGCAATAATTTCACCGAAGGGTGGTCGATACATTGCTCTAATGTAATGCCATCAAGATAATCATAAATTGCCTGACTTAGCTGCTCCCACAAAATCTGCGGCAAATGACTTTCAACCTCAACGGGTTCAACATTGGCGTTAGCATCAACTGTAGCGATTATATGTGCAACAGTGATTGAATTCGCCGGTTGCGCTAGCCGATAACCACCACCCGGGCCACGCGTTCCTCTGACCAGATCAGCACGTCTCAAGATAGCAAACAGCTGCTCCAGGTAAGACAAGGAAATCTGTTGTTTTTCAGCTATTTCCGCAATTGTTAGAGGTCTTATTTTTTCATGAATTGCTAAATCCATCATTGCAGAGACAGCGTATCTGCCTTTTGTTGGTATTTTCATAACTCCGCTCCACCTTCGGGTAATGTTGATACTTTCGGCCGTATTCATTAAATCCTGAGTAATTTAATCGGGATTTGTTTATATATACAACACTAAGATGAAGGATGCAAGTGAAAGCTTGATAATTTTAAACGAGGCTTTAATACTTGGGCTAGGAGCTTGTAATGATGGATAGACCGGCATAGCTCAGTTACTTACAGATCGCCATGATAGGCCTGCAAAATCGAAATCGCAGTAATGGCGGCAGTTTCAGTGCGTAAAATCCGCGGCCCCAGCCGATAAGACTCAAATCCAAGCGCAATGAGCTGTTGCTCTTCTTGATCACTAAAACCGCCCTCTGGCCCGATCGCGAGCAAAAAATCATCGGCTGTCGATTTATCATGCCGATATTTAGCGTTACTCTGAGGACTCAACAATATTTTTTGCATCGACGAATGCGCTCGATAACCTTGGGCAACGTCAAAAAGTGCGGCAACAGGACGAACTTCCGGCACAACATTCCTGCCGCACTGTTCACATGCTGCTATAGCGACAGCTTGCCAATGCAGGCGTTTCTTCTCAAACCGCTCAACGGACAGATTAACATGGGTTCTTGATGAGGTAACCGGCTGAATGGAAGTAACACCCAACTCTACGGCCTTCTGTATCACCCAATCCATTCGATCACCCTTGGAGACGGCTTGAATCAGATGAATACGGATGTTTGATTCCAGAGAATTGGCGATTGCCGTGGTAATTTCCAACGACAGCTGTTTTTTGCTGACATCAAGAATTTTAGCTCGGTATTCCATGCCATCACCAGCAAACAGTGTGACCTCGTCATTAACCCGCAATCTCAAAACTTGCGCTATATGACGAGCAGTATTTTCCGGGGCTTTTATGACGTCCCCCACTGAAAATTCTAGGGGAACGTAAAATCGAAGGGTTCTCACACGCTCACATGAGTACGTTAACGGGCTGGGTCTAACGTTTCATTGAGTTGAAAAATTCTTCGTTGGTTTTGGTATCTTTTAAGCGACCCAACAAGAATTCAATAGCCGGCGTCTCTTCCATCGGGTGTAGTAGCTTGCGAAGGATCCACATTTTCTGCAGCTCTTCAGGATTGGTCAGCAACTCTTCCCGTCGGGTTCCAGAGCGATTGACGTTGATTGCTGGGTAAATTCGTTTTTCTGCAATCTTACGATCAAGATGCAACTCCATGTTACCCGTGCCTTTGAACTCTTCGTAGATCACTTCATCCATTCGCGAACCCGTATCAATTAGAGCCGTCGCTAGAATAGTTAAACTGCCGCCTTCTTCAATGTTTCGCGCCGCGCCAAAAAAACGTTTTGGGCGTTGCAATGCATTCGCATCGACACCACCGGTGAGCACCTTGCCAGAAGATGGAATGACTGTGTTATATGCCCGCGCTAGACGAGTGATGGAATCCAACAGAATAATGACATCTTTCTTGTGCTCCACCAATCGTTTGGCTTTTTCAATGACCATTTCAGCGACTTGAACATGCCGAGAAGCAGGCTCATCAAATGTGCTGGAAACCACTTCGCCTTTTACCGAACGTGCCATTTCAGTTACTTCTTCAGGACGTTCGTCAATCAAAAGCACGATTAAAATACACTCAGGGTGATTGGCCGTTATTGAATGCGCTATATTTTGCAACATCATTGTTTTACCGGCTTTAGGCGGTGAAACAACCAGACCGCGCTGGCCTTTACCAATTGGGGAAACGAGGTCAATAATTCGTGCGGTGAGATCTTGAGTACTGCCGTTGCCGATCCCCATTTGCAGACGCTCTGTAGCGTGCAGTGGTGTCAAATTTTCAAACAACACTTTACCGCGCGCATTTTCTGGCGTTTCGAAGTTGATTTCGTTAACTTTCAGCAATGCAAAATAACGTTCGCCTTCTTTTGGCGGACGAATTTTACCTTCTACCGTATCACCTGTCCGCAGTCCAAACCGTCGAATTTGACTAGGGGATACATAGATATCATCCGGCCCCGCCAGATAGGAGCTATCCGCAGAGCGCAAGAAGCCAAACCCATCCTGCAGTATTTCCAGAACTCCATTGCCATGAATGTCCTCGCCTTTTTTGGCGTGCCCTTTTAATATGGCGAAAACGAGATCCTGCTTTCGTGATCTTGCCATGTTATCGATGCCCATGCCACGAGCAATTTCAAGTAATTCACCAGCTGGTTTTTGTTTTAGATCAGTTAGATTCATAATAATAAGAGAGACAGTAAGATTTGCTTTAAGAAGTTAAAAGAAACGATAACCCAAGTTTGTTTATTTGTTTATCAGGATAAAAGTTAGAACGAAAATCAGGAGAGTTAGCTAGATATTCGGATTTCGATACACGCAAGACTGCAATTATGCCGCGCCTACCCCTTGGTGTTTCTTACAGGGTAGTACGCAGTATAAAGTTTTTCAACATTTTTATCAAATATTGCTATCAATAAACGCCGTTAATTGCGATTTTGATACGGCTCCCACCTTGGTGGCTTCCACATTACCACCTTTAAAAAGCATTAATGTTGGAATCCCACGGATACCATACTTGGGTGGCGTAACGGGGTTTTCGTCAATGTTCAACTTTGCAACTTTGACTTTACCTTCGTACTCCGAGGCAATTTCATCAAGTATTGGTGCGATCATTTTACAAGGACCACACCATTCCGCCCAATAGTCAACCAAGACCGGGCCTTCACCATTCAAGACTTCCGTTTCAAACGTATCATCAGTCAAATAGACTATACGATCACTCACTGTATAATGCCTCCAGATTAAATAGGATGTGGATTTTAGAAGTTACCCATCACGAAATCAGATATAATCCTAGAAATGCATAAGATTCCGCCTAAAGTGCGCATTCGAGGATATATTTTCCTGACAGGTAATTTTGGAATGAGTAAGAATTTACATATATGCGGCTCAAAACGCAAATCCTTCATCTGTTTTTTTAACATTATTCCACTTTTTCTCAAATTTTATTGACTCAAATAGGCAAAATTCAAAAGTAGATTAAAATATGCCCGATAATAATCACCTTACCGAAACCAAATTTACCGACTTTTCACTACCCGCGCCGCTGTTACAAGCGATTGACGCACTTGGATTTAATTATTGCACCCCAATCCAAGCAAAATCCTTACCGCTTATCCTTCATAACCGAGATATTATGGGGCAAGCCAGTACAGGCACAGGTAAAACAGCCACGTTTTTAATTGCGATTATCCAGCATCTGTTGAGTGATCAGGCCGCTGCAGCCAAAGCAAACTCACCCAGAGCCCTGATTCTTGCTCCAACCCGTGAACTCGCTCAACAAATTCACAAAGAAGCATTGGCACTGACAAAATTTTCCGACCTGCAATGTTGCGTATTATTTGGCGGGGCAGATTACGAAAAACAAAAAAATCGTTTGCGACAACCAACAGACATTCTGATTGCAACAGTTGGCCGAATTATCGATTTTCACAAGCAACATCTGGTCGATTTAAAGAATATCAAAATACTCGTGCTCGATGAAGCTGATAGAATGCTGGACATGGGATTCATCAAAGATGTGCGTTATTTAACGCGGCGTCTGCCGCCAGTCGAGAATCGCATCAACATGTTATTTTCTGCCACTTTCAGCCATAAAGTCAGGGAGTTTTCTTACGACCTGATGAACAACCCTGAATTCGTTGGCACCATTGAAGAGTCTGAACCACCCAAGATTTCACAGCAAGCGTATTATGTGGCAAACGACGAAAAAATTTCACTATTAATTGGCTTACTCAGAGAGCTCAAACCCAGTAAGTGCATCGTATTTGTAAATACAAAAATTTCCGCAGACAGAATTACGGATTACCTGACCGCAAACGGTATAGATTGCGCCATATTATCGGGCGACGTGCAACAAAATAAACGCCAGCAACTCGTTAAAGCTTTCTCTGAAGGCACGTTTCCGGTACTGGTTGCGACGGATGTTGCTGCGCGCGGCTTGCATATTCCCGAAGTTTCGCATGTCATTAATTATGACCTTCCGCAAGACCCTGAAGACTATGTGCACCGCATCGGACGCACGGGGCGTATCGGTGAGACGGGTAAAGCCATCAATTTTATTTGTGAAACTTTCGCCTTTCACTTCCCAGATATTGAAGAACTGATTGGTGTTACAATTGAGAAATCAATGCCTGATATCAAGCTACTGGCAGAAGTCGCACCACGGCCGCGTAGACCTCGACCACCACGCAAACCAACATCACAAAACAGAAGTAATAATGGCGCAAAAAAGCCCTTTAAACAGCGTAGGTAGTCAGCATCAACTGCCGCCCAATACAAAAGGTTCTTTCTAAAGCTGCATAGTGCCACCTTTCAGCACCCGTAGTGGCAAAACCTTACCGAGAGACGCTATGAATACACCCTTGTAGGCTTCACGGCAGCATCCATGTGGCACAACACAGGGCAACACTCTCGATAAGGCCTTGTCACTACGAGCGCTGATTATAGGAAAAATTATTGAACTCCGAAGCTTGAGCAACAAGTAAAGACGACAGACGAAGCGTCACTCTGCCGCCACTAAGATTATACACGCTCCTAAACTTCTGCAGGCTGCTTGCCCGCTTGCTCCACCGCCAGCTTGGACTCTTTTGCCGCATTTTTCTCGGCCTCTTTTCGCAAGCGCTCTTGAATGCGTTTGTTCGGCACAAAACGCCTGACGATTAAAATTTTATCCTCACCGCCTTTACGTTCAACACAAAAGGAGCAAGTGAGATGCGCCAAATAAAACTCTTTCGGCATACAGCCTTCTTCAATCATTGCAATCTGCATCTTGTGTACGACTTTATGAATTGAGCCTATGCCACCATGGTGCATTTGCGCCTTAACCCAAAAAGAACCGGGGATGAAGTTAACCAGGCGTGACGGGGAGCTTGAGTCTTCCACTAGGCAAATGATTTTACCGCCCCACATGCCCGTTTTGGTCAGGACAAATCTGGGCCACTTTTCGACCAGACCCAGATGATGAATATTTGCCGCTTGCTTGCTGACATACATATCATACGCAACTGGCATATGAAAAAATGACGCTATTTTCATTTCATGTATGCAACTCCCCCCCAAATCGAGTGTTTTACCATCCCAATCTGGGTAGGTATCCGGACAGGCACACTCCTGAAGCTCTTCAACAGCAGCGTCGTTACCAGGGGTGCCTTCGCTCAGCGTTTTTTCTCTCACCACTTCCGCATCCGGGACTTGCTCACTCATGGTTTTCTTACTTTGTTGTAGGTTGCAAACACATTGGCAAAGTACACCCAGAAGCCCATTCCCATGATCGTTGCGACGATAGCAATGGTGCGACTGTAATAACCATGGACTTCAGTTGCTCTTTCCGCCGCACCGGCAAGCAGCAATTCTCCTTCCCAAAAACCGAATAATAATAAGGTACTATAAAACCCAATCATGCCTAGGGTTGTCCACCAATATGTATGCTCGACAAGCCTGTAAGACCATAACCGTTTGCCGGTAATACGTGGAAAAAGATAATAACTGACCGCCATCAACAGAATGACCACTCCGCCAATAACGTTAATATGCGCATGTGCCAAAGGATCAATCATATGCCCCGGGCCACCATAAGGACTACCAATTGAGTCTAAATATTCTCGAATTGGACGGATAACCTGTAAAACCCCATGTACTGTACCTATAAAAAAAAATGCCGCTGAAGTCACCAGGAACTTTAAAAGCCGCCTTTCCTCATTTTGATAATCCATATATTCAACCTATGTTACTTAACCGATTAATAAATTGCTTACTGCCGTAAATGCGTCAGCCCTGTGCCTATTTATACTTATTACCTCAAGTTTTGGTGTTCAATGTTGCAAAAGGTGTCACCTTCCAGCACCCGTAGCGGCAAAACCTTATCCGAGAGACGCCGTGAATACGTCCATGTAGGCTTGACGGCAGCATCCATGCTGCCAACACTCTCTAATAAGGCCTTGCCACTACGAGCGCTAATTATGGAAAATAGTTTGAACTCCGAAACTTGAGTTATACCATATAACAAAAAAATGACCTTGATATATCAAAAATATCATTTTTATTAAACCACTGAAAAATTGTCATTTATTTCACTACTTGCGACCTTCAGACGACTTTTTAGTGACTCAAGTTTCAGTGTCCAAGATTATTTCCTATCATCAGGGTGAGAAAGTCGCAAATTAACACTTTTGTAATTTTTATACGCCGAAACTTGAGCTGGTAAAATACTACATAATAGTTGCTTTGTGAGCAAACTGGGCATTAACTGCTGCAAAAACCACCTGCTAATTTTGGCTTGCTCTGCTGGCGGACATACCTTATACTCACGCGCTCAATTTTGCGGTGCCTGGCGATAGATTCGCCTAAAACGATTTGATGTTCAGGTGGCGGCAAACTAAATAGACAACGAGGTTAATCCATGAAAAGTGATATACACCCAAATTACCATGCAATCGCTGTTACCTGCAGCTGCGGCAATACATTCACAACACGCTCCACTGGTAAAGATTTAACCATTGACGTCTGCTCTGAATGCCATCCGTTTTACACGGGCAAACAAAAAGTTCTCGATACAGCGGGTCGTGTTGATAAATTCCGTCAAAAATACGGCCGCAAATAAGTTTTTTGCAACACCGAATAGTCACAAAAAAAATCGGCCTGTTTTTTTTGCATCGGCCGGTTTTTTTTTGCTCTGCACTATCAGTCTTTGGCTGCCGCTAAACGCTCTGGCGAAACCCTGCAGTAGCAACCACTTCGATAAAACTGGTATTGTAAAACGTGTTTTTGACGGCGATACCGTACAACTCGAATCCGGTGAAAAAATTCGTTTAATCGGCATCAACACCCCGGAAATGAATTACACTACCGATCGCCCTGAGCCCTACGCCAGGCGCGCTAAACAATTACTCAGTAAAAATGTACTGAACAAAACCGTTAAATTACGCCTGGGCCGCGATAAAAAAGACAAATACAAACGTCAGTTGGCCCACCTCTACCTCGCTGATGGCACCAACATCCAGGCAAAGTTATTGCAAGCTGGTTTAGCATTCAATATTGCCATACCGCCCAATATAACTTTGCTGGATTGCTATCAGACATTAGAAACACGAGCCAAGCAACAAAAAATCGGTTTGTGGCGTCATAGTCACTACCAACCCATCAAAGCGAATAAAGTGAATCGGCAAACATTGGGCTTTCGTCGAATCGAAGGCTCTGTTATATCTTTCAGACAAAGCAAAGATTCCATTTGGCTGGGTTTATCCAATACAATGGCCTTAAGAATTAGTAAAAAAGACAAAGACCATTTTGAGTCAATCATGCAAAATAACTGGATAGGTAAAAACCTCATTGCGCAAGGCTGGATAAGTCAGCGCAAGAAAAAATTTTCTATGCGAATTCACCATCAAGCAGCATTAGAAATTAATTGAATAATCAGTTTAAACTTCGGGAATAAACCCTCATGAATGATGAACAAAAAAAACTGGCTTTGGATTATCACGCCAACCCTACACCCGGTAAAATTTGCATGGGTATCACCAAAGCCTGCACGACTCAGCATGAACTATCGCTGGCTTATACACCGGGTGTCGCAGAACCTGTTAGAGAAATCGCAAAGAATAAAGATCTCGCCTATAAATATACCGCCAAAGGTAACCTTGTCGGTGTAATTACCGATGGAACTGCCGTATTGGGTTTAGGCAATGTTGGCTCATTAGCCAGTAAACCTGTCATGGAAGGCAAAGGTGTTTTATTTAAGCGCTTCGCAGATATTGATGTCTTTGATATTGAAGTGGACGCAAAATCCAATGAGGATTTCATTCGAACTGTGGAGAGCATTGCTCCGACATTTGGTGGCATTAACTTGGAAGATATTGCTGCCCCGGCCTGCTTCGAAATTGAAAGAGTCTTACAGGAAAAGCTTGATATTCCCGTATTCCATGATGATCAACATGGCACCGCTATCATAATTTCCGCCGGCTTATTAAACGCTTTGCATTTACAAAAAAAGCTGATTGAAAACGCACGCATTGTTTGCATTGGCGCAGGCTCCGCTGGCATCGCCTCGATGAATCTGCTCGTTGCACTGGGCGCGCAGAAAGAAAATATTTTCCTCATTGATCGTAAAGGTGTGGTGCATAGTGGGCGCGATGACCTAAACGAATACAAACAGGTTTTCGCAAACATGACGGATAAGCGCACACTGGCTGATGCAGTGACTGATGCTGATGTGTTAATTGGCGTTTCAGGCCCTAACCTGGTCACAGCCAATATGTTAAAAACTATGGCTGCCAAGCCGATTGTTTTTGCACTCTCCAACCCTGACCCGGAAATTAAACCAGAAGTCGCCTTGGCCGCGCGTGAAGACCTTATTATGGCAACCGGTCGAAGCGACTATCCGAATCAAGTAAACAATGTATTGGGTTTCCCTTTCATTTTTCGAGGTGCGCTAGATGTACGCGCAAGCTCAATTAATCAGGAAATGCAGATCGCAGCTGTGCATGCGTTGAGCGATTTAGCCCGCGAACCTGTTCCTCAAGTTGTGATCGACGCCTACAATGTGAAATCAATGAGCTTTGGCAAAGACTATATTATTCCCAAGCCACTTGACCCTCGCTTAATCGAAAGGATCCCTCCCTATGTGGCAAAAGCAGCGATTGATAGTGGGGTTGCGCGAAAGCCGTTTCCGGCGCACTATGTGTTACATGATCCTAAACTCATCAGCTAAGGAATGGGCACGTAATAACTTCCCTGCTTGGCATCTCTGCTTCAGCTCGTCTTCGCTCGTTCTTCAATCGCAAAAGCTCGGAATAGAACAACTATTCCTGCACTTTTGCTCAATCAGAACGAACTAATACAAACTAAATCAGAGCGCGAAACAGGGAAGTTATTACGTGCCCATTCCTAATCGCTTCGAAAGAGTATTGCGAGCGAGTCAGAATTTATACCGAGTCACTTTCCATGACTTTTTGCAGTTTTTTCAGATTAGCGCGCCGCTGTGGTGCGCCGTCGATGGAGCTAATGGGGCTGTGATTTTTATACTTCGGCAAGAAAACAGTCACCTCTACTTCTTGTTCATCAGCGTAGAAGCGTAACATCGGCACTGTAATTTCTTCATTTTTTCCTAGCCGTAGTTTACGCTCACTCAGTTGAAATGGAGCATTGTGCTCCAGTAAAAATATCGTCACTTCTTCCACAGTATCGACAAATAAATGAATTTCCAGCGGTGAGTATTTACTCGCGGTGCCATCGAACACTGCGCCAGTGAGGTGCGGATTGAAATCGCGAAAAAAAATCATCGCGTTTTGTGCTTGCAGGCGTTTATTATAAATGAGTGCTTTATGTGTGTCGGGCGTAAAAATCACCTGCCGCTGCTTAATTTGCTCTTCTATTTCCTGATTGCTCGGCAATGCCGATTGATCAATCAAACCACTGGCTTTAGCGGCCTTGAGTTTTGCTGACTGAAAATCGCGCTCACCATGTTCTAACATAATCCGTGCGGCTTCTTCGGCAATTTGTTGACGTGTCGTTGAAGACATACATAATAGTTCCCGACATAAAACAAGTTTAGATAAAACTCACAAGCGGGGGTCGAATTTTCTCCACAATCAGCGCGCGTAGTGGCAAGGCCTTGCCGCTGCGGGCGCTAGAAAG
Organism: uncultured Ectothiorhodospiraceae bacterium; assembly: GCA_945787125.1. GTDB lineage: Bacteria > Pseudomonadota > Gammaproteobacteria > S012-40 > S012-40 > CALZHW01. Next base: position 12,361 of record CALZHW010000029.1, on the reverse strand, counting down.
CAGCACTAATTTTGACTACCGATTGTGAGTTAGTTAAAACAGCTGTTCAGCTTCCTCGGTCTCGCCTTCCATCACAGTAGTGGCGACTGGCCGCTTATCTTCTGCCATTTGACTTGGCACATTGGTTTCTCTGAAACTCTCAAAAATTGCTTTAGGGAAACCGGTATTGGCTAGTAAACCAGTTCCCGGGTCAATCCGCACAGTGACAATACCTTGCGGTTGCACCAGCGGTGTCTCCGGGCTGCTTTTTAGCGCTTCACGCATGTAGTCAATCCAGACCGGCAATGCGGCTCGAGCACCAGACTCCCGATCCCCGAGTGGGTGCGGAGCATCAAAACCAACCCATACTGTTGTTGCTATTTCGGCGTTAAATCCGGAAAACCATGCATCACGCTGATCGTTAGTCGTCCCTGTTTTGCCCGCCAAATCTGCACGTTTTAATACCTTAGCCCGTCTGCCAGTACCGCGCTGTATGATATCTCGCATCATAGATGTCATTATATAGACATTTTTTTCATCCACCACGCGAGTGGCCAAATTCAGTACCGCATCAGTGGATTCCGTGTTGTCATTCTGTAACGCTTGCTCAGTGCTTTTGCCTTGCTCGCATTTTGAGCAAACAGTTGCCGGATTAGCGCGAAACAGGACTTCACTATTTGGCCCAATGATTGTATCGACTAAATAACTCTTGACCAAATAACCACCATTAGCGAAAACTGCATAACCCTGCACAAGCTCAAGCGGGGTTACTGTTGCACTTCCCAAAGCCAATGACAGGTTGCGGGGCAACTCTTCCCGGATAAAGCCGAATCGTTCCGCATAAGAAATCGCATATTTTATTCCTATTGAACGCAATATTCTGATTGATACCAAATTTCTGGATTTCACCAATGCTTCTCGTAAGCGCGTTGGACCGTAAAACTTACCACTGTAGTTTTCCGGCCGCCAGGATTCCTCCAGACCAGCATCATTAAAAACTACCGGTGCATCGTTTATCAACGTTGCCGCGGTATAGCCTTTTTCCAATGCGGCTGAGTACACAAATGGTTTGAAATTGGAACCGGGTTGACGTTTAGCCTGTAAAGCTCGATTAAACTTGCTGTGATAAAAATCATAGCCACCAACGATACTTTGGATAGCGCCATTTTTTACATTTAACGAAACCAGTGCACCGGAAACTTCAGGCATCTGGCCTAAAGTCCAGCGTCCCTCTCTTTCTTGATGCAGGCGTATAACATCCCCCACCGCTAAAACATCCGTCGCCCTGACAGGTGCACGACCTGTGCGATTACCATTAATATAAGGTGCGGCCCATTTAAGTCCAAGCCAAGGAACGTAAGCAATCTGGCCTGATTCCAGATATACATATGCCGCATTCTCTTCCAATGCGAGGACAACGCCGTTGTGCAATAGTGGATACTTAGCAATATTATCCAGCATCGCTTGCCATTGTTGAGGGTCAGCCTGCTCTAACATATTGAGCTGTTTGATTGGGCCACGATAGCCATGACGCTCCTCATAAGCCAACAGGCCATTACGTAATGCGCTATTCGCTTTGTCTTGCAGCTGCGATTGCAAGGTTGTGTAAACTTCATAACCATCGGTATAAGCATTTTCGCCAAACCGTTCAAGCATTTCTTGCCGCACCATTTCTGCGGCATAAGGTGCCTCCAGCTCTATGGGTTTTTCCTGCACTTTAGCGGTAACGGGTCTATCAACCATGTTGCCGTAAGTCGCCACATCAATAAATTTTAAATCCAACATGCGCCGCAGCACATAATTTCGTCGCTGTTTGGCGCGCGTTGGATTGACAATAGGATTATAACGCGATGGTGCTTTGGGCAAACCGGCTATCATGGCTAATTGAGCCAAATCTAACTCGTTTATACTCTTACCGTAATAAATTTGCGCCGCAGCACCGACGCCGTACGCCCTGTTACCCAAATAGATTTTATTCATGTATAAAGAAAGTATCTCTTCTTTACTTAGTTGCTGCTCAATCCGGAAGGATAAAAATATCTCGCTAAACTTTCGAAGAAAGGTTTTTTCCGAACTGAGAAAAAAGTTTCTCGCGACCTGCATGGTTATAGTGCTTCCACCCTGCGCTTTTTGTCCGGTGGTAGCAAAAACCGCAATGGCGCGTAAGATCCCGTGGTAATCAACCCCAGGATGTTCAAAAAAACGATCGTCTTCAGCCCCCAATACAGCTTGCACCAGATTTTCTGGTATTTCAGGGTACGTCAGGGGCAATCGGCGCTTTTCTCCAAACTCCCCCATTAGCTTGCCATCTGCGGTGTAAACTCTCAGAGGCACCTGGAAATGCACATCTTTTAAACTATCTACCTCGGGCAAATTCGGCGACATATAAAGATATAAACCAGATACCGCAATAGCGCCAAGAATACTGCCGAAAATCCCAAGAATTATACCAAATCGAAATAGTCGCCAAATAAATCCTTTTCGCTTGGTTTTTTTACCTGACTGCTGGGTTTTGTTTGTTTGTTTGTTGGGCTGACTCATTGACGCTCATCTGAATGTTAGTTGAATAAAAGATCAAGTTGCAGTTTTTTCTAGAGGATTATAACCGTCTCGACGATATTGATCGTATGAGGATTACATAATGCATATACAGTTCCGTTTTTCCTAGGAGCCTGTCCGAGAATGGGAGTCGACCGGTTTATTGCTCCTGCAAATCCGGCACTTCCACCATCCATGGCGGTCGTAGCGAGAGAAGTTCATTTTAGAACAGTTTTTTCGTTCATTTGAGGCGAATAGTCACTCTATTCAACGAAAATGAACGGAAAAAATGGTCAAAATAACAATCCGCAGTAGGCCTTCCATTCTCAGACAGGCTCCTAGGAGCCTGCCTGGGAATGCATGCTGCCACGAAGGAAAGTCGCTTGTTTAGTGCAATTGTACCTCAATCCGCATTAAACTATTTTTCTATTTAGCCGACACAATACCGAGTCCTGTGTTGGCATGTTATTCTAATGCTTTATGTGATACAAAGTTTATAAACAAATTCACCGGGTTACAGGGTATTATTCGGCAATCCAAAAAAGACCAAATCAATCAAGGGAATCTAGCGTGGGTTTAGGGACAATATTTGCAAGAAAGAACAAGACGCTGCTTGGATTAGACATCAGCTCCTCTGCCGTCAAGCTACTAGAACTGAGCGTACAGAACAACCGCTTTCGAGTGGAAAGTTACGCGGTGGAGCCAATCCCACCTAATTCTGTCGTCGAAAAAACAATAACCCATATTGAACCCGTTGGTGAAACGATTCACCGAGCCGTCAAACGATCGGGCACCAAGCTTAAAAACTGTGCAATCGCCGTTGCGGGTTCAGCGGTCATCACTAAAGTCATCAACATGTCAGCGGCATTAAGTGATGATGAGATGGCGACGCAGATCGAAATCGAAGCCGATCAGTACATTCCTTATCCACTTGAAGAGGTGGCACTCGACTTTGAAGTCATGGGGACGAATCAACAAAATCCAGAAACCGTTGATGTCTTATTAGCAGCCTGTCGTAGTGAAAATGTTGATGCACGGATTGCCGCGGTCGAACTGGGCGGGCTGGAAGCGAAAATCGTTGATGTTGAAGCCTACGCGTTGGAGAATTCTGTGGCACTAATAGCATCACAGTTACCCGATGAAGGTTTTGGCAAAAAAATCGCCATCGTCGACATTGGCGCCACAATGACCACCTTAAATGTATTACAGGATCAACGTATCATATACACCCGAGAGCAAGTGTTTGGTGGACGTCAGTTGACTGAAGAAATTCAAAATCGCTTTGGACTCACCTGGGAAGAAGCCGGGATGGCCAAACGCCACGGCGGGCTACCTGACAATTATATACCTGAAGTACTTGACCCTTTCAAGGAGGCAATTGCACAACAAGTGAGTCGTTCATTGCAGTTTTTTTTCTCATCCAGCCAATTCAACACCATTGACCACCTCGTTATAGCCGGTGGTTGTGCCGCTATTCAAGGCGCGGATGAAATAATTGCTGAGCGGGTAGGCATTTCAACCAGTGTCGCTAATCCCTTTTCATCAATGACGTTGTCTCCCAACGTCAATGCACAAGCTTTAAGTGATGACGCATCGGCGCTAATGATTGCCTGCGGACTTGCATTGAGGAGCTTTGACTAATGGCAAGAATAAATTTACTGCCCTGGCGCGAAGAGCAAAAAAAGCAGCGTGAAAAAAAGTTTTATTTATTGCTTGGGTTGGCGTTTGTCGCTGCACTCGGCCTGGTTGCCGCGTTACACCTGGAAATGCAAAACCGGATTGATTTTCAAAACAGCCGCAACAATTTTTTAACCCAGCAAACTACAGCTGTCGATCTACAGATTGCAGAAATCAAGGCGCTGGAAGTTGAAAAAACACGCTTATTGAATCGTATGGAAGTTATTCAGAGATTGCAAAAGAGTCGGCCTGAAATCGTGCATTTATTCGAGGAGCTAGTCATCGCCACACCCGAAGGTGCCCGATTAATAGAAGTGGAACTGAAAAATGATGATGTTTTTCTAAAAGGCGTTGCCGAGTCCAATTCTCGAGTTTCAAACTTTATGCGGAATCTGGATAAGTCCCGCTGGCTGGAAAACCCTGAGTTGATTGTGATTGACGCTGAAACCAAAGAATACCCCAACTCAAGCTGGTTTTCACTCAAGGTAAAAAGGAGCCATCCTGAATGAACCTCGCAGACATAAATTTAAACGACCTGGATTTCAGCAATATCGGCAATTGGCCTGCCGCATCGAAAATAGTAATAGGCATATTAATGGTTGCCGTGGTGCTTGGTGCGGGTTTCTTCTTCGACACCACCAACCAGTTCTCAGAACTGGAATCGCTTGAGAAAAAAGAAACTGAATTGAAACAGGTTTTCGAACTAAAACAAACCAAAGCAGCCAACCTCGACAGCTATAAAAGCCAACTTAAAGAAATTGAAAAAACCTTTGGTTCGCTATTAAATCAGTTGCCAAGCCGCAATGAAGTTGCCGACTTATTGACCGATGTATCTCAAACCGGATTGTCAAATGGGCTGGAGTTTGATTTATTCAAACCCGCCGCAGAATTGCCCAAAGAGTTCTACGCAGAACTCCCTATCGATTTGAAAGTTCGTGGCGAATACCATGAGTTTGGTCGCTTTATGAGTGGCGTTGCTGCCTTGCCACGCATCGTAACTATCCATAACTTCAAAATGAAAAAAGCGCCTGCAGTTGATTCTAAAAAACAAGGTGGCAATAAAAAAGAGCTATTGATATTAGAAGCACAGGCTAAAACTTACCGGTATCTAGATGAGAAAGAACTGGAAAAACTGAGTATTAAGAAATGATTTTTTTATCCAGCAAACTAAAAGCAACAACACCTTATAACTACAGCATCATGAGTAAGCCAGTCATTCCGACCCTATCGGTAATAATGGTCGCCATGCAATTGTTGATTGGTTGCACACAATATGATGCAACAGATCTCAATACATTTGTTGAGGACACGAAGGCAAAACATGCGGGGCAAATAGAACCGCTACCAATGATTACTCCCTATGAAAGCTATCGCTATGATGTAGAAGACGAACGCGACCCATTTAAAATATCTGTTAGCATGACTCAAGCAGCGCCTAATAAAAACCGCGGGTCCAACGGCCTCACACCTAACAGCATTCGTAACAAAGAGGAACTGGAAAGATTTTCGTTAAACACATTAAGCATGGTAGGCGTACTCAATAACGATGGCCTCAACTGGGCAATCATTAAAGCACCAGATAACAGCATTTTCAGAGTACGCGAAGGAAACTATATGGGTGAAAACCACGGAAAAATTGTTAAAATATCGGAATCCAGCATTCAATTGAAAGAAATTGTTAGCGATGGAATGGGCGGTTGGCTTCAACAAGATAATACGATGACCTTATCAGAATAGTAAATGTAGCATCAGGAAGATAACTATGCAGGTGGAAATTAATTTAGAGTGCTGGACTATGACAATGAAAAACAAAATTTACATAATTAAAAATACTGCTATTACACTATTGCTGCTATTAATAAGCGCGCCATTGTTTGCAGCCGACCTTAATGAAATCAATTTCAATTCACTACCCGGTGGCCAGGTAGAAGTGATATTCGAATTATCTGGCAGTTTTGTCGAGCCAGCCAATTTTACCGTTGACGAGCCTGCGCGAATTGCACTCGATTTTGCAGACACAAAAAATAAATTATCCTGGCGCTCACGCCGCATTGGCATGGGTAATATTAAATCAGTGGCTGCGATTGAAGCAGGTAACCGTACCCGAATTGTGATCAATTTAGTGCGACAAACCAGCTACGCTGTCCGCACCGAAGACAACAAAGTGATTCTCACCCTGGGCTCAGGTTCACTGGGAAAATCTGCAGCTGTCAACCAAACCCCTAACAGCAATTTTCCTATCGCTTCGGTAAAATCACTAGATAGTGTGGATTTTCGCCGTGGCGACAGTGGTGAAGGTCGTATCGTGGTAACTTTTTCTCAAGCCAATTTTGTCGCAGATATTCGGGATGAAGCGGGGAAAATCATTGTAGAATATCTTGATACTATGTTACCTGCTGAATTACAGCAAAGTCTGGATGTTATCGATTTTGCCACCCCGGTCAAAACCATTGATACGTTCGCTGACGCTAATAATGTGCGAATGATCATTACTCCAGTCGGTGAATATGAATATCTCGCCTATCAATCTGACAACACGTTAACCATTGATGTCAAACCACTCACCGCTGAACAGAAAGCGCAAATTGAAAGAGAAGAATTTTCAGGTGAAAAACTCTCACTGAATTTCCAGGACATTGAAATCCGTGCAGTCCTTCAACTTTTAGCAGACTTTACCGGGTTAAATGTCGTCGTGAGTGATACGGTGCAAGGCAACATCACTTTACGCCTAAAAAATGCACCGTGGGACCAAGCCCTAGACATCATTCTAAAAACGAAAGGTCTTGGCATGCGAAAAAGCGGCAACGTTTTATTGGTCGCACCCAGCGAAGAAATTGCACAACGCGAAAAACTTGAGCTTGAAGCACTGGATCATCTACAAAAACTTTCACCACTGCGCTCAGAGCTCGTGCAAATTAATTATGCGAAAGCTGGCAATCTAGCAGACATTCTGAAGTCTGACCGCAGCACGTTATTATCTGAACGCGGCAATGTCACCATCGATGAACGCACGAATACTTTACTAGTTCGCGATACCGTTGAGCGCCTGGGGGAAATCCGCAAGCTTATTGCCAAGCTGGACATCCCGATCCGCCAGGTGTTGATCGAAGCGCGGGTGGTGATTGCTAGCGATGGCTTTAGCCGTGACCTAGGCGCTCGCCTGGGCATTCGATCCAAGCGCGAATCGGGTGACAATACCACTCTCATTGGCACCAACTCAACGGGTTTAAGCTCCAGCATTGATTTCCCATCAAGCAACTTCAACGTCAACTTTCCCGTGAGCCGAGGCTCTGGCGCCTCGCCGGCGGGCATAGCATTAGGCTTTTTAACGGATGACTCCTTACTCGACCTGGAATTATCCGCTCTTCAAGTGGAAGGCAAAGGCGAAATCGTTTCTAATCCACGCGTTATCACCTCAAATCAAAAAGAAGCGTTCATCGAGCAAGGTACTGAAATTCCTTACTCACAGAGCACCTCCAGCGGTGCAACAAGTGTCTCATTCAAAAAGGCCGTACTGAGCTTGACGGTTACACCGCAAATCACGCCAGATGACCGGGTCATCCTAGATTTAAGCGTAACCAAAGACAGTGTTGGCGAAATTTTCAACGACGTGCCGAGCATTGATACCAAAGAAGTAAATACTCAAGTGCTGGTTGATAATGGAGAAACTGTGGTACTTGGCGGCATATTCGAGCAAGTTAAGCGCAAAGAACAAAGCAAGGTACCCTTACTTGGGGATATTCCTCTACTAGGCTGGCTGTTCCGTTCAAGCAGTGTGACTGATGAGAAAGATGAGCTGTTAATTTTCGTCACTCCAAAAATTCTTAAAGAACGACTTAAAATCGAATAGTTAAAAAAACCGAGAACGTGAGATAACAAAGAGCCCGCTATTGCGGGCTTTTAGTTATCTTATATTTCGGCGCTCAATGACAGTAAATATATCACCTCCCAGCACCTGCAACTCCCATCAAAAATGCAACTTCACAAGCCGCCAGCTAAAGCATATACTTTCACTATATTGTTACCGAGTCAGCGGATTCGGGCACTAATCAGCGGAATTCACTTTGAACAATAACAAACCACCCAACCGAATTTTTCTTGTGGGCTCCATGGGCGTTGGCAAAACCACAATAGGAATAAAACTCGCTGAAAAGCTGGGTAAAATATTTGCCGACAGTGACCGGGAAATTGAAAGACATACGGGCGCCAGCATTCCATTAATTTTTGAAGTCGAAGGTGAATTAGGTTTTCGTCGGCGAGAAGCTGAAATGATTGACGAACTCACCCAACGGGCAAATATTGTGCTAGCTACAGGCGGCGGTGCCATCATTTCTGCAGTCAATCGCCAATGGCTTAAGCAACGCGGCTTTGTGGTGTACTTAAGAGCGCCTATTGACCAATTGCTGGCGAGAACCTCAAAAGACAAAAATCGACCACTATTGCAGAACCCCAATCCTGATAAAATTCTCAAAGACCTTATGGAAAAACGCGAACCTTATTATCAAGAAGTTGCAGATCTGATATTTGATACGAACAAAAAATCGGTTAAGGATATCGTTGAGCAAATTATCCTCGAGATTTCCCGCTTTTAACGAGTTTTATTACCCACAGAGGCACTGAGACACAGAGGTTTTTAACTACGTTGAATAACCGGTGAACAACCTTACCCCTATCTCTGCGCCTCCGTATCTCTGTGGTTAAAAAGCTATGTGCGACAGCTTTGCCGTGCCTGTAGTATACTAATCTTCCGCTATCAATGAAGCGCTACCCGAAATAACCAGCATAACGAAAGTATTATTGAATGAAAACTTTAAATGTAGACTTAGGTGAAAGAAGTTATCCGATATATATTGGGCAAAAACTGCTTTCTCAAGCCGAATTATTAACCCGGCATATTGCTGGTAAACAGGCCTTGATCGTTACCAATGAAACGGTGGCCCCGCTTTATCTGGAAAAAGTTGCAGCGATGCTGCCTGCAAGCATTCAACATCACGCCGTGATCCTACCAGATGGTGAAAAATATAAAAATCTTGATGTTTTGAATAAAATCTATGATGCCCTGCTCACTCATGCTTTTGATCGCAGTGTCACATTGATTGCTTTAGGCGGCGGCGTAATCGGTGACATGTGTGGTTTCGCCGCGGCGACCTATCAGCGTGGCGTTAACTTTATTCAAATCCCCACCACATTATTATCCCAAGTCGATTCATCAGTGGGCGGGAAAACCGGCGTCAACCATGCTTTGGGTAAAAACATGATTGGCGCTTTTCACCAGCCACAATGTGTTATTGCGGATACTGACACACTCAACACCCTGGAAAACAAGGAACTCAGTGCTGGTATTGCCGAAGTCATTAAATACGGCATCTTGGGCGATGAAAAATTTTTCCAATGGCTGGAAATCAATGTTGAAAAAATACTCAGTCGTGACCCCGCAACATTAGCCTACGCTATTGAACGCTCGTGTCAGAATAAAGCTGATATTGTTGCTGCTGATGAAACAGAAAGTGGTCAGAGAGCCCTGCTCAATCTTGGCCATACATTTGGCCATGCGATCGAAACGTCAGTGGGTTATGGCGGTTGGTTACATGGTGAAGCCGTCGGCACTGGCATGTTAATGGCCGCTGACCTTTCAGCGCGCATGGGTTGGCTCAATAAAACTGACGTCGATAAAATCCGCCATCTCATCAAACGAGCAAATCTACCATTACGCCCACCGCAAAACTTAAATAAAGCCGACTTTCTCGCACTGATGTTACGCGATAAAAAATCGCTTGGTGGGGTCATCCGGCTGGTGCTACTGAAAAAACTGGGGCATGCTATTATTAGTGACAATTATTCCACAGAGCAACTACATGCCACCTTAGATCACTTTTTAGGTGAGGAAATTTAATCATGCATTCACTGGCACCTTTTGCAGCCCATCCCGAGCAATCCAAAGGCCGCCGAGTGCAAGAAGCGCCGCCCAGCAACAGAAGCGAATACCAACGTGACCGAGACAGAATAGTCCATAGCAACAGTTTTCGGCGACTTGAATATAAAACTCAGGTTTTTGTTAATCATGAAGGTGATTTGTTTCGCACACGCTTAACGCATTCCCTCGAAGTGGCGCAAATAGGTCGTGCTATTGCGCGCACACTCAATGTCAACGAAGATCTTACTGAAGCCATTTCATTAGCCCATGATTTAGGTCACACGCCTTTTGGTCACGCGGGACAAGATGCGCTGAATAAATGCATGGAAGGTTACGGTGGTTTTGAACACAACTTACAATCCTTACGCCTCGTCGATGTACTGGAAGAAAAATACGCTGAGTTTGATGGCCTCAACCTCACCTTTGAAACACGCGAAGGCATACTCAAACATTGCTCTCTGACGAACGCAAAAAAACTGGGCGACATCGGCCAACGTTTTATTCAGCAGCAACAACCTGGCCTGGAAGCGCAGGTCTCTAATTTAGCCGACGAAATAGCCTACAACAATCACGATGTGGATGATGGTCTGCGTTCGGGCCTAATTGTTTTAGAGCAATTAGAAGAAATTAGCTTATTTAAAGAGCAGCATGATATTGTCAAATCGCTATACCCTAAACTTAGCGTGCGACGTGCAACACATGAAATTATTCGCCGCATGATTAATCTGCTCATCAGCGACTTAACAGAAAATACAAAAAATAACTTACAGCAATTAAAACCACAAAACATTGCTGACGTAAGAGCACAACCTAAAGCCCTGGTCAGTTTCAGTGAAAACATGCAACAACGCAACCTACAACTTAAACAGTTTCTACGTAATAATTTGTATTCGCATTATCGGGTATTTCGCATGACAAACAAAGCCAAAAATATCATTCAAAACCTGTTTGATGCACTGATGACTGATACGCGACTGCTACCACATGAGTATGCAGACAAAGCGAAACAGATGGAGCTGCACGAAGGTGACCCAGGTAAAGCACGCGCAGTAGCTGACTATATCGCAGGCATGACTGATCGGTATGCGATTACCGAATACAAGCGTTTATTTGATCCAACCCAATTAACCTGACTCGAAAATGATCCATGCGCATATACCTGCAAACACCCGCCATATGGAACCAACCTCTCAGGTATTATCATCTGCACCTGGAGCAAGATCTATTTGCGGGTTGGCTATTAACGAAGGAATGGGGATTTCAAGGTTCACCAGGCAACGTTCGCAAAAAACACTTTGACTCAATTGAAGAAGCAGAAAAAATATTAATGGCGTCAAGAGATTCACAAATTAAGAAGGGCTATCGTATCGTTTTTGTTCAAGGGCAAATTAATCAACAATGACTCAACTCGAACCATCATTACCCAACGCTATAACACCACTATACGTGGAAAGTTTAAAGCTTAATATCGCGCCATTTTCCGCAAGATATAGTGAATCACTATATTATGCTGAAGAAACTCGCGAGGACATGTTAAAAAAAATAAAACATCTAACAGATTACACCCATTTGTTATTGTTTGTGCAAGGCGCAAAAGGGGTGGGTAAAACCAGCCTGTTAAAACATCGACTGGATGCTGAGAAATCGAGTTGGCGCATTTGTTTTATAAGCGCAAAAGACTGCATCACCGCTGACGCTTTTATCGAACAATTAATTATTGATTTTCAACTTAAATTCTCAGAACCAAAACATAGCACATCGTCACAGTCACTGCAGGAACAAATAGATGGCCTGCGACAAATGGGAATTACACCCGTTGTCATTATTGATGATGTCGATGCCATTAACGAAAACCTCATTCCAATACTGCAATCGCTACTAAGTCACTCTGCAGATGGCGAGCCTTTCATTCGACTAATCGTCGCCGGGGAAGATCTGCCAGCGCATCTGACGCAGGTTATTGCGACAAACAAAGATCAAACCGACTTGAAATATCTGCCGCTGGCCCCATTCGGGGAAAAACAAACGATGCGATATATTCGTTTTCGTTTGAAGCGAGCAGGTTACACCACGACAGGGCCTTTTAACAAAGAAAAAATCCATGAGATTTATCTTAACTCAAAAGGTTTCCCAACCAAGATAAATCGTCTATGTGACAAACTGCTGAGTCACTATGACCTGTTGGGAGATGGCAAAGAGCAAGCGTTTTCATTTGATTTCATTCATAATGAGAAATTTAAAATAGCCCTGATT
>CALZHW010000028.1 GCA_945787125.1 uncultured Ectothiorhodospiraceae bacterium | reverse complement strand
ATATTTCAATTTACTCAAGCATACAGGCCTGAACCGGCGGTCAATTGTACAGGCACAGGCAGCGGGGTCAAGCCTTACATTTGACATTTACATTTCCTTCGCTGCCTAACTCACAATGACATGGTGCGCTAACATTAGTAAGCTATGGTTTTAATTCGCCCCCACTTCAACAAAAAAACGGGGCAGACTTAAATTGCAGATTAAAACTAAAAACCCCCATCCGTCACCTCCCCCTGTTTAGCTGTATATCAGCATCTAATATTACGCATCGTAATTTGTATTATCGTGCTTCGTGCTTCGAAGCTGATTTTATTCATCAGTTGCCGGAGGATACTATTCATAAATGCTTGCGTTAGTTCTTCAATCGTCTTTGCAATTTTGAGCGCGAGTGCCACATAATTTTTCGTATAGGGTGCAATACGCACTCACTGGATATTTTTGATAAATCGATCTCTATTTCTCAGCAACTCGGGAAAGTCTCTTCATAATTTAGTCTTAGTTAAACAAAAATTAAACATAGTCATTATGTATCGTGTAGTGGCCTTGTTCATAAGCTGTCTGGACAAGACACTATTTTCTTTTTTTCTCGTACGGCAGCAACGTTAATATCATCTAAGGGTAAAGCAACTTCGATTAGCTTTTTGGGTACTTTGATGCTTGTCATAATTATTTTTTCAAATCCTGTAAGTATACGACTAGTTCGTGCATATTTGTTGAGGGGTTGTCGGTGTCATTTTGTTCTGCCGCTGTGATTGCTCTTTTGCTATTTTTAATTGCGTCATCAGTTTTTTGCATCACTTGGGAGAATATTCCTTTGTCTCCCTTGTCGTAATGAGAGATATGTTCTTTAAGTTTTGTTAACACACAATCACATCGGCTTTTATTGCCAGTAACCGCAAAGGGTTGTGTCGTGTAGGTAAAATGCAGTAACAACCAATATTCAAAACAAGGGACTGAATTTGTCACAAAATACGTGTTAATAGGTGTTTTCTGCCTAATCTGCATTAAGGTTTCGTCATAAGATGCATGACCGTCTTTATCGAACACGCAATAAACTCTGTCGAATTTCTCACCCAGCTTTTTCTCTTCAAGATATTTTTGTTTGGCATGTTTAAACACGCTTTTTGGACTTGAACCACTGGTTCCATCAATCTCTACATTTGCCGTGTTTAATTTGAAGTGTGCAATGAGCTCTTTGAGATAATTCGGTTCAGTTTTTTCACCTTCGCATACGATAAGCACGCGATCATAGGTATCTCGCTTTGCCGCTTTTCGAACAAAGTTATTCGCTCTTTTTGTTCTGTCTTTAAACTGTGCCATTTATTGCACCACTATTGCGCAATGGCTAAATTAATTGGCTTTAAATAAGGTAGCGCACCATAACGCCCAGCTAAGTAACCCCGCTCCAAATTCTCCACTCCTTTGCGAGGACTAAAATCTGTTAACGGATATAAACCTGTCGCATCGGTTTTATCTTTTTCGCAAAACCAAATCTGATCCCTTCGAAAAATATTCTGATCTAAAATTGACGTGTCATGAGTTGTGAAAACTAATTGAGCATTTTTAGGGTTAGTCTCAGCATTTTGAAACAAAGAAACTAAAAACTTCACCATCAAGGGGTGTAGGTTATCGTGTAATTCATCAATCACCAGGACATAACCATTTTCCAGTGCGTTAAGCCAGGGACCGGCAAAAGCAAATAATTTTTGCGTGCCATCGGATTCATTGCTTAAATCGAGTGCGACTATTTTTCCATCGGCAGTTTTATGCAGTGTTTTTACATTAATCAGTGGTTTATCTTTGTAATCTTTTTCCAGTTGTCCTTTTAATAACATAGGAATAGTGTTTGGTAAATTATCCAAGCTAAATTTTTGTTTTTCTAAAACAATATCTTCAATTCCAATGTCTGCAGCTTTTAAAAAATTAAGAATATTATTTTTACTTTCTTTTTTATCACAAAGTTCAACGCTGTAATTGTTATTCCAACCTCCAATACTTGCAATTCTGAGAACTTTTGAAAACCAATTGAAGACGGGTTTTAGTTGGTCATTATTGAGCTGCATAGCGGTAGATAAAAATAAGGCATTTGGCCTGGTGGCTTGTTGCCAAATTTTTTTCTGCCCAGCGAGTTTATCCATCTTGCCCCAAACAGTTTCTTGTTGTCGTGGGTCGTAAATACGTTCGATCCAAGTTTGAGGGCTACCTTTGGGATAGGCTAGCAACCATTCTTCAATGATGCGTTCTTGTGTGGCACTAAAACCATATTGATAACGCACACCTTCATTGATAAAGGTAACTTCAAATTCCGTTGGCTGCTTTTGTGAGGTTTCATCAAATAAATAGGGTGTTAGGGGCAAGTGGTCTTCTGGCTGAAATTGGCTTGCAGACTTTGTTACAATTTTTTGCATGGTCATCAAGGCTTTGATGAGGTTTGATTTACCCGCGGCATTAGCACCATAAATGGCCGCACCTTTTAACAAGGTTGGGGTGCCAGGCACGTGGTCCGTATTGATGATATTTGTGGCTTCTAGTTCTTTGCCTTTGGCTTTTACCATGCTTAGCGTGATTTGATCACGAATGGATAAATAATTGGTTACATTAAACTCAATAAGCATTCTGTTTCGCCTTCTTATACAATTTAATCGCTATTTTTGACATTATTATGCAAATAATGAACTTTAAATAGGATTCTAGCCTATTCTTGAGTTCGATATCGGCATAAATTGGTAAAACTGCGATTTTTTTAATTATTTCAGCTCTCCTTTGCAATTAAATGGGAAGCGGGTCAGGCTTGAGTTATTGAGTTTTATATTTACAAGCAACACCTGCCAATCTTTACCTACCTTAAATTTACCTTCAATAAACTAACGAACTAAAACTGCTACTTATTCAAGCTGTACATTTTGCTCTATCAATTCGTTTTTAGCGTTAATTCATTGATGCTAGTTTAATTTTCCTATTCAAACAAATTGGGAAGTCTGTGCATATTTTGTACTAGTGTGTTAGCCCGTCAACGCAGCTTAGTTTTGCATGCTGTTGTGACAAAAAATATCTTAGTGGTTACATCGCTTCCACATAAATGCCAGTGGCAACGGCAACTAATGCTCGCATCGGTGTTAAAAATAATCACGTCATGCTAATAATTAACGCAACGAACATTTGAACTATCAGGTTTATCAGAAGAGGATTAAATAATGGAATCACAAACTTTTAAAAGTGTATGGGATGCATTGGAAGATGATCCCGTCAAAAACAAAAACCTGAAATTACGATCAGAACTCATGATTGCTATTAGTCAGCGCATTGAAAGTCAAGGATTAACGCAACAGCAAGCCGCAAAAGTTCTGCATATAAGCCAACCAAGAGTCAGTGCGCTTTTACAGGGAAAACTTGATGCTTTCGGTCTTGATAGTTTGATCAATATGGCACATTACTTGGGGCTAAATGTTTCAGTTAATATTGCTGCAGAGTGAGAAGCAGTATTAGGGTCTGCCCAATGAAAAGCTGGCTTTGCCATCAAACGATTCCTGTGCCACTTGCCTGAATTTTAAGCCAAGCTATACCACGTTGCCCGTGCTTTCCCATGTCGCTGAATACGACCGTCATCAACCAATTCACGCAGCCTGACTTTTAACGTATTTTGGTTCGCGCCGGTCAACTCTACCATCTGGGCAATGGTTAAACGTTCATGCGTTTCTAAGAGTTTAAGTACCTGAACAGAAAGTAACGGCAATGACGTATCACTTGCAGCCTTTTCTTGCTCAACCTTTATAACAAGATTAGCCTTTTGTTTTTTCAAGCAACGCAGAAAAAATCCGACCCAAGGCTGCCAGTCAGGCGCTTCATTCTTGAGGGTGATTTGTGTGCGCCGTAACGCCTTGTAATAAAGATCTTTGTTCTCTTCAATAATGCTTTCTAAAGATGCATAAGGCACATATTCATAGCCTGCTCGTAATAATAGCAATGTAGTTAATACCCGTGAGAGTCTGCCATTACCATCTTGAAACGGATGAATTGCTAAAAACACCACATTGACAATCGCAATAATCAAAAGCGGATGCATTGCTGATTCACCAATCACTTTTGATGCCCATCGCACCAATTCCTCCATTTCTCTGGGCGTATCAAATGACGTTGCTGTTTCAAAGATAACACCAATCTCACGCCCATCAGCATCTTTGGCAACGACATGGTTAGGAAGTATTTTGTAAGATCCAGGATGCCGATCATCTTTGGAGCTATGACGAAGCAACGTCTGGTGTAGCTGACGAATATGATTTTCGGTCAAATGCAAATCTTCGTAGGACTGAAATATCAAGTCCATTGCTTCTGCGTATCCAGCCACTTCCTGCTCATCACGGGTTTTGAAGGATGTTGAGCCAAGGTTGGAAAGTAATTTCTCCACCTGTGCATCACTGAGCTTTGCACCCTCGATCCGCGTAGATGAACCAACACTCTCAATGGTCGCCACTTTACGCAATTGTTGCAGGCGTTTCGGTGAGAGTGTTTTTAATGCCTGCCATTGCCCTTTGAACTCATCGATTTCAGCGATAAGCTGTAAAACATCTTGGCCAACGGTGATATATGGTTCTTTCATTTGACTCTCATTATCGGACACGATACCCGATTTACATACCTGATAATACCCAATACCCAATACCCAAGTCTTATTATTCTCTTATCAACATGGCATCCAAGGAGATTCCTTGGTCGCTCTCCACCGGCGAAACATTAGTCTGGATTCAGCATCGAAATGCGCACTGCATCCAACCTGCGCAGGGTTGGTCAAGAGTTTCCAGAGGGGCTATGAAATCACGACATTTTCGCGATGACAGTTGCTCCGAACTACTATCCAGCAATAAACGCAAAGTCCGGGCAATAGGAATAACTGCAAGTACACCCAAAGAAAAAAGCAACTTATATATTGCTTTTCATATTTATCTGTCGCGATAACGGTATAAGAAACATATAAGTTGCCTAAAACAAAAAAAGAAATTAATATGTTTCTTATGATACTAAAGCAACTTATGAGCTTCATTGATGAATACATTACTTAACCAATTAAAAAAACGCAGGCTAGAACTAGGGCTGAAGCAAAATGATATGATGCTCCGCATTGGCATATCACGCCAACAATATCAACGCCTGGAATCCAAAGGCAATCCTCGTCTGGATACGCTTGAACTCGTTGCAAAAGGTCTCAAGTGTGAACTTGTGCTTATCCCTCAAGAAAAACTCATGGCCGTTAAAGCTGCTCTGGAAGACGATGATTTTTCCATTCCGACCAAAACAAATGAAAACACAAAACGGCATGAGGAAAACTCACTGGCCAATGATCCATGGAAAAACTTGCTGGGGGATGACAATTGAGCCCGAGCGATACGACCGACGGAATCAACGTTCTAAAACTCACATTGCATAACAAGTTAGTGGGGTATTTGGCCGGATTTAACAATGGGAGGAATGTTCTAAGCTTTGCAGATGAGTTCAAAGGTAACTCTTCTCGCCCTACTTTTAGTTTGATTACACACCCAGATTTTCCAAATGTGGAGAAGTTACTTTCTAAACCATGGGCAAAAAACCAAAGATTACATCCTACGCTATCCAATTTATTACCTGAAGGTGCGTTAAGAGAATTAATAGCACAAGGCTTGAAAACGCATATAGATAACGAATTTCAGATTTTTTCATATCTTGGGCAAGACTTGCCTGGCGCGTTGGTAGCCACACCCATGGAACCTGAAAATGTGCCCGACAGCGTACTCATCACGCATGGAAAAGTTAGAGCCGTTAAATTTAAAATGCGCGATCAAGAGAACAAGTTTTCTCTTGCTGGTATTCAAATGAAGTTTTCCATGAAGGAAAAAGACGGCCGCTATAACCTGAGCAAAGGCGACGAACTGGGTGACTGGATTATTAAAACACCATCAGCCAAACATAAAAACGTACCCTTAAATGAATACACAGCCATGACCCTTGCATCATTAGTCGGCGTGAATATTCCTGAAATTAAGCTCATTGAAATGGATAAACTGGATAACTTGCCACAAATTAATCTGCCCAATGAAAAACTGGCTTTTGCCATCAAACGATTTGATCGAGAGCAAAATACGCGGATTCATATGGAGGACTTTGCGCAAGTTTTAGTGAAATACCCGCATGAAAAATATAACACCGCCAATTATGAACAAATAGCCAAGGTACTTTACAAATTTTCTGGCGATGGGCTTGCTGACGTTCAGCAATTCGCCAGACGCTTGCTAGTAAACATATTACTGGCTAATGGAGATGCGCATTTAAAGAATTGGAGCCTATTATACGAAGATCAAATTACACCAATTCTGTCCCCCGCTTACGATATCGTCACCACCAATGTGTATATCGAAAATGAAACTGAATTTGCACTCAACCTTGGCAAAAGCAAAAAGTGGTTCACTGTGACCTCTGCACACTTCGAGAATTGGGCTAATAAATCAGGCATTCCTTGGCGCGCGATAAAACCGCACCTCGACGACACCATCGAAAAAGCAAGATCACTATGGCCTGAAGCCTTAAAAGATTTACCCATGGATGAGGCGCATAAAGAAAAACTCAAAGCACACTGGAGAAACCTTCAAGCAGATTTTCAAATTGAGTCGGGGAAATAAAGCGCTACTCAACGCTATAAGCGAATATTCGGTGGGTAGAGCACCGGGGTTAACTATCTTTTGCTGTGACTGATGATAAATACCAGTGTTTTCTTGTTAGGAAAGTTTATTCCGACACTATTTCCGACACTATGGATAAGCGATTTGACTTTAAATTTGGCAATTAGCCGGGATACTACTGAAAATGAAAAAACGAATAATGGCCAGGCTTGTTTAAGTGTTATAGATAAATGTGAGAACAGAGTTATTTAAGGTAGATCGGGAGTTGCTGGAAAGGGTTTTGAGATTTTTGAAAAAATTTCTCTTGTGAAATCAATCAGATAAAAAAATTGGTAGCGGGGGCTGGATTTGAACCAACGACCTTCGGGTTATGAGCCCGACGAGCTACCAGACTGCTCCACCCCGCACCTGATTTGATGGAGCGTATAATACCAGGAGTTCAGTATTAAGCAACCGCTAATCCACTGTTTTTTAATAAAAACCGATTTAATTCACATTCGCCACTATCGAGATGGGTAGATTGTTATATTTTGTTAGCTTCTTTTAGCCGTTTTAGCTCTGCGGCATATTACTGTATGATATAGCGTCCTTATTTTGAACCAATAGAAAATAACAGACATGAAATTTTTAATCGATTTTTTCCCCATAATACTGTTTTTCATCGCCTATAAAACGTACGACATCTACGTCGCCACCGTTGTAGCAATTGTCGCGAGTCTCTTACAGGTGGCTTATTCCTGGTTTAAATACAAGCACGTTGACAAAATGACATGGATAACACTCGGCCTGCTGGTATTTTTTGGTGGCTTAACGCTTATCTTTCAAGATGAAACATTTATTAAATGGAAACCAACCGTTTTAAATGGTTTGTTTGCCATCGCTTTTCTTGGTAGTCAATTCATCGGTGAAAAATCAATCATCGAACGCATGCTTGGTTCGAGTATTACATTACCTAAAGTAATCTGGGGTCGACTAAACCTGAGCTGGGTGGCTTTTTTTGTCGTGTCGGGAATTCTAAACTTATACGTTGTCTATAATTTCAGTACCGATACCTGGGTGAACTTTAAATTATTTGGCATGATGGGTTTAACCTTGATTTTTATGCTTGCACAGGGCGCTTACCTGATGCGTCACATCAAGAATAATGAAGCACAAAGTGAGGAAAGTTAATGCTCTACGCAATCATGAGCCAGGATGTGGAAAACAGCCTGGAAAAAAGAAAAGCGGTAAGACCGGCACATATAGAACGCTTGCAAAAATTGCTTGACGAAGGTCGGCTAATTCTCGCTGGGCCTCACCCTGCAATCGATAGCGATGACCCCGGCACCAACGGCTTTACCGGCAGCTTAGTGGTTGCAGAATTTGTCAGCCTTGAAGATGCTCAAGACTGGGCCAACAAAGACCCTTATCTGCTGGGAGGTGCTTACCTATCGGTTAGCGTCAAACCTTTCAAAAAAGTATTTCCATAATAACCCGGATAATTCATGAAATATCCGGGATAAATAATCAACCAGGATTTTATTAATAATGAAAAAAAGTCTGATCGCCGCTGCTATCTTCGCAGGATCATTAACAGGCATTTCTTATGCTGAAGATACTGCCATTATTGCCACGGTCAATGGCGTTAATATAACGCAAGAGATGTATGAGTTATACGGACATAAACGCATTGGCGTTAAGCCTGATGCCAATTTACCGGAATCAAAACGCCAGGAGTTATTATTAGAGCTCATTAACCGTGAACTGATTTATCAAAATGCCGTTAAAAGCGGTTTGGATAAAAATGAGTTTGTGGTGATGAAAATTCAAGAACAAGCGCATAACATTCTTACGCGATTTCAAATTGATCAACTTCTGGAAAAAAACCCACCGTCAACGGACATGCTGAAAGAAATTTATCAAACTCAAATCGTTGATCCCGCCTCTAGAGAATATTCTGCGCGCCACGTATTATTGCGTGATCAAGATGCAGCAAATGCCGTAATACTTGAATTAAATAATGGCGCTAACTTTGAAAAACTGGCAAAAGAAAAATCCATTGGGCCATCCGCACCTCAAGGTGGTGATCTCGGTTGGTTTTCACCAAACCAAATGGTTGGGCCATTTTCTGCCGCAGTAGAAAAGTTGAAACCCGGCGAATACACGAAACGTGCTGTGCAAACCCGCTTTGGATGGCATGTTATCAAACTGGATGATGCAAGAGACGTAGAGCCACCACCTTATAGCTCGGTCGAAGCACAAGTTATGGAAGTGGCACAAAACAAAATTATTAATGATTTCATCCAGCAGTTAAAAGAGAAAGCAGTGATTTCTATTAAGTGATCTATTGCAAAAACCTGGATACCCTATAACTAAAAAGCCACGCATTAAAACGATTTACTGATATCTTGTTGTAGAAAAATCAGTTGGATGAACTTTGATTACACACCAAGTTCGCACCCAACTGATTTTTCTTGGATTATTGCCATTCCCAGTACAGCAACTGGTCAATTAAAGCCCATCAAACTACGGCCGATGAATACATATACACATATAATGTTTAAATATATCCATGAATAGGCTATAATAACCACATTAAAATCATGAAGAGGATGCAGCCATGTCACTTCAAGCCAATATTATTGACTCACGGGCAGATATTGATCTAAATAGCCCGGAAAACCGTAAAAAAGCGGCCAAATTAATAACCAACCTATTTGAGTTATGGCAACTTGATAATGCCACTCAGTTGAATTTGCTGGGTTTAAGTGAGTCCAGTCGATCTTTGTTGAATAAATACCGCAATGCCAGCTCTCCCCTTCCCGCGTCGCGCGATGTCAAAGACCGCGTAGGATGGCTACTGTCTTGCCATAAAGCACTGCGATTACTTTACCCCCGCAACGAATCATTACGTTATAGCTGGGTAAATCGCCGGAATGAAATATTCAATGGCATGACACCGATTGACGTGATGAAAGAACAGGGTCTGGTAGGCGTTGCGCGTGTTGCCCGTTATCTTGATTTTCTTCGCGGACAATAAGCCGATAATATGTGGAATGCATGGAAGACTTATTAACCAGCAATCTGGATGTTAACAAATCCGTCAAACGAAATATCGTATCATTGAGAATCAGTGAAGATCTTTTTGATGATCTCTCAGAGGGCGATGACAGCCTTTCAACGTTAGCAACTGCACTTGAAAGCGAGGTTAAGAAAGAATGTCCAAACTCCATGAAAGACCGCGCTTTTCACTACACCACCGCGATTGAATATCCCTTTACTCACGAACCTTATTTAAATACTCGATTCGGTGATGGCACCTACCCAGTCTGGTATGGCAGCATGTCACTTGAAACCACACTTCATGAAACTGCTTATCACATGATGAGAAGCGAACTGCAAATTACTGGGCTTGATGAAATTATTTATCGCGAACGTGCAGTTTACGATGTACATTGCCGCGCCTTATTGATAAACCTATCGGGCAAGGAAAAGCGTTACCCTGCATTGATTGCGGATGATTATAATTTCACGCAGCAAATAGCGCATCGTCTACAAGACGAAGGCCACCCAGGATTAATCGCCCCATCAGCACGGCACCACCACGGCAAAAACGTTGTGGGGTTTCGCAAAGAAATATTGAGCAATACGCGCCTGCACTGCTATTTGAGTTATACCTTTGATCCGCATGGACGCAGTGTCACCATTGAGCGGCAACCCGGTGAAATTATCGCGGTAGTATTATTGCAATAATTAAGTTTGGTGATAAATAAGTTTAGTGATAAATAAATTTAAGCGGCAAAGGCTACCCCTGTATGCATTCCCACGCGGAGCATAGGAACGAGAATAGTGAAAATAAATAAACACGTTATACCGATCAACGTCGCAACCCCAGCCGAAACCAAAGTGACCTGCGAAAGTTGCGAGGCTTGCTGTTGCCGGTTGAAGGTTATGCTCATCACCGATACCGGAGTACCCAATCATTTTATTGAGACCGATGAGTACGGCAGCAGTAGCATGGCGCAGCTGGATGATGGCTGGTGTGCAGCGTTAAACCGAAAAACCATGATGTGTATGATTTACGAGAATCGGCCCTTGGTTTGCCGTGAATTTGAGATGGGGGGAGACGAATGTATTGACGAACGAACCGCCAATCTGTAAGCCACCCATGTTAAAACTCACAATCGGAGCTCAAACTATTTCTCGTAATCAGCGCTCGTAGTGGCAAGGCCTTATCGAGAGTGTTGGCAGCATGGATGCTGCCGTCAAGCCTACATGGACGTATTCACGGCGCCTCTCGGTAAGGCCTTGCCGCTACGGGTGCTGGAAGGTGCAGTTTTGAACTCCGATTGTGAGTTAAAAAACCCTCATCTTCAGCAACTTCCTAAAATTTTCATTGTAGAAGAGCATTTAATCGTCTACCATCTACTGTATGCATTAACAGTAGACTGACTTCTTAATGAATTTATATATTGCTGAAAAACCGAGCCTTGCACGTGCCATTGCCGATGTAATGCCAAAACCGCACAAAAAAGAAGACGGTTTCATTCTCCTTGGAAATGGTGATTGCATAAGTTGGTGCATAGGCCATTTGCTGGAGCAGGTTGAACCGGATGTTTATGATCCGAAATATAAGCAGTGGCGCCTGGAGCATTTGCCAATCTTGCCGCAACAGTGGCAATTGCAACCCAAAGCGAAAACCAAAAAACAGCTCGGAATTTTAAAAAAACTCATCAACCAGGCTGATCAGATTATCCATACAGGTGATCCCGATAGAGAAGGACAACTGCTGGTTGATCAAGTTATTGCTTATCACAAAACTCCCGCAAGCAAACGTAAAACATTAAAGCGTTGTTTAATTAGCGATTTAAATCCAGCTGCCGTACGCCGCGCATTGGATCACTTACGGGACAATAAGGAGTTTGCCGCATTATCGACGTCAGCCTTAGCGCGCTCACGTGCTGACTGGTTATACGGCATTAACATGACCCGCGCTTATACCGTGCAAGGACGGAAAGTCGGTTACGATGGTGTACTATCTGTTGGGCGTGTGCAAACACCGATTCTAGGCTTGGTTGTTCGCCGTGATCAAGAAATTGAATCTTTTGTATCTAAACCCTTTTACGAAGTTCACGCGCATCTACTCACGACTGATGGTCAAGAATTTACTGCCAAGTGGAAACCTAGTGAAGCGTGTCGGCCGCACATGGATGATGAAGGACGTGTATTAGTCAAAAAACTCGCAGAAAATGTCGTGCAACGCATCACTGACAAACCTGCGACAGTAAAGTCCATTGAAGAAAAATTAAAATCACAAGCGCCACCTCTCGCCTACAATTTATCTGCTTTACAAATTGATGCCGCTCGGCGCTACGGTTTATCGGCCCAGCAAGTGCTGGATCTTTGCCAAACACTCTACGAGCGGCATAAATTAATTACCTACCCTCGCTCAAGTTGTCGCCATTTACCATTGGAACATTTTCAACGAGCCGACAAGGTCATTGCCGCAATTGCAAACACCTGCGACAACCTAAAATCAGCTACAGAAAAAGCCAATAGCAAATTAAAAAGCCAGGTATGGAACGATAAAAAAGTTGAGGCGCATCACGCTATTATACCAACCGAGAAACATGCTGATTTTTCCACATTGAATACCGATGAAAAACATATTTATGAGCTACTCGCTCGCCAATATTTATATCAGTTTTATCCAAAGCATGAATATTTCGAAACGCGTTTAGAAATTCTGATCGAGGGCGGTCTGTTCACCGCCAATGCTAAACGTATTAAAGTAATGGGCTGGAAATCCCTGATTACATCTACTAATAAAACAAACTCCGCTGGCACCGACAACACAGGCTCCGTTAATAACTCATTACCCGCATTATCAAATGGCGATAAATTACACTGCAAACACGGTGAACTCATAGAAAAACAAACCCAGCCACCCTTGCATTTCACCGATGCCTCCCTGTTATCTGCGATGACCGGCATTGCCCGTTATGTAAAAAACCCTGAAGTGCGCAAAGTATTGAGAGAAACCGATGGATTAGGCACTGAGGCAACACGTGCGAGCATTATTGAGTTATTATTCAAACGGGGTTATTTGATACGACAAAATAAGACGATTCATTCAACCGCGGCAGGCAAAGGATTAATACTCAGCCTGCCTGAAGTCGCAACTAAACCAGACATGACTGCTGAATGGGAATCAATACTAAATTCCATCGCAACTCAGCAAGGGAGTTACGAGGCATTCATGGGAGGATTAACCCAATCACTTGATGCATTAATTGACCACGCCAAAATAACCTTGCCTTCTGCCTTGAAAGGCGTTAACTCTATAAAACCGACGGCAAAAAAACGGTGGCGGAAGAAAGCTGGTTAGGTAATTATTGTAATGATATGCACTCCCTCGCTGAGCATGTAGGTGTGGGTATGGGTGTGGGCGTGGATGTGGGCGTGAGAACGCGAAAACATAAATAAATGGAACATCGATGTTAGAAATTGAATGGATCTTGTCGTTTTTGTTTCTCGGCTCTTTTGTCGGAATAATTGCAGGACTATTAGGTCTTGGTGGTGGCGCAATTATGGTGCCGATACTAACTTCAATTTTCTTACTACAGGGTATAACTGTTGATAATGCCGTTCATTTGGCCTTAGGCACATCAATGGCTTCTATAATAGTCACCTCATATTCAAGTGCACGCGCTCACAACGTAAACGGTGGTGTTATCTGGAAAGTGGTTAGAGGAATGACTCCTGGCATTATCTTAGGTACCTTTTTAGCCACATTTCTCGTCGCTTACCTAAGCTCTATTTATCTAACGATAATATTTTCTGCGTATATGGCGTATGCATCGAGTCAGATGTTTTTAGACAAAAAACCAAAACCCAGCAGAGAATTGGCAGGAAATGTTGGATTATTTGCAGCTGGCTCTGGAATTGGTGCAATATCAGCGCTGGTCTCCATTGGCGGTGGAACGTTAACAGTGCCATATCTCACTTGGCAAAATATTGATCTTAAAAAAGCCATTGGTACGTCAGCAGCAATAGGCTTACCAATTTCTATAGCGGCTACCTTGGGATATCTAATAAATGGTTGGGCAAACTCTTCACCTGACGATTTTATTTTTGGGTTCATCTATTTACCTGCTGTAGTACTCATTTCGCTAGCCAGTTTTTTCACCGCTCCTTATGGCGTTAAGCTCGCTCATAAACTACCTATACGCATTCTGAAAAAAATATTTGCTATATTGTTACTTATTTTGTGTATTAAAATGTTAATGGTAGTCTTGTGAATAGGAGCCTGTTTTTCTATCAGCTGGCTCTGATTTTTTGGGGCGTTTGCAGGTTTCGCTGGTGCGTGGGACGCACCCTACGGGCTGGAAGTTGGCACGTTTTGCAACGCTGGACTCCGATTAGCGGTTAAAATTATTGAATAAGGAAATGTAAATGGATAAACACTTGGGAAGTTGTCATTGTGGAGCGATCAAATTTTCATTTAACTACCGTGAAATCACTAGCGGCGTTAGATGTAATTGTTCTATCTGCAAAAGAAAAGGCGCTGTTATGTCAAAGTTTACATTATCTCCGGTTGAAATAGATATTGATGTAATAAATGACGCGTTGGGGACTTATCAGTTTGGTACAAATATAGCGAAACATCATTTTTGCAAAGTCTGCGGCATTTATCCTTTTCATCAAACTATGAGCAAACCAGGAGAGTATCGTGTTAATCTTGGCTGTATTGATATTTTAGATACAAATACATTAAAGATTGATCTATTTGATGGTAAAGACCTATAAAAAAATGTAATTATTACTCAAGTTTCGGAGTTCAACAGCCTCCGTAGGGTGCGTTTTACGCACCATAAATCTCTGGGTTGCACGAGATTATTATTAGTCTGTTTATCTATCAGCTAGCTCTGTTTTTTTGGGGCGTTTGCAGGTTTCGCTGGTGCGTGGGACGCACCCTACAGGGCTATGACAGCAAATAATAATTACATCAAACAAATTCTTCAGGGTGTTCGAGCAGGCTATTGAACTCTGTTTCATCAAGCACTTTCACGCCTAGCTTTTCGGCTTTAGCCACTTTTGAGCCGGGGTCACTGCCGGCGATGACGTAGTTTGTATTTTTAGAGACACTTCCGGTAACTTTGCCACCCAGGGTTTGCAGTTTGGCTTTGGCTTCATCGCGGCCCATCGATGACAGGGTGCCGGTTAATACAAAAGTTTTCTTTTCGAGTGCTTGTTTGGCGCTTGAGACAACGATCGCTGGCCAGTTTACACCTGCGGCGATTAATTTTTCTACCACTTCCCTATTATGTGCTTGCTTGAAAAACGTTTCGATGTGTTTTGCGACAATGGGGCCAACATCAGACACTGATTGTAACGTTTCCAGATCAGCTACCATGATAGCTGGCAGTGATTTGAAATGCTCGGCCAACGCACGAGCGGTGCTTTCACCGACTTCACGAATACCCAACGCATAAAGAAAATGCGCTAAGGTAGTGTGTTTACTTTTTTCGATGGCTTGCAGCAAGTTGCTCGCGGATTTTTCACCCATGCGTTCCAGTTTAATTAAATCAGCTATAGGAAGCTGATATAAATCGACAACATTTTTAATCAAATCCGCATCAAAAAGCTGCTCAACTAATTTATCGCCTAAGCCATCGATATCCATCGCCTTACGCGAGGCATAATGTTTTATCGCTTCTTTTTGTTGGGCGCTGCAAAACAATCCACCCATGCAACGAACAATTGCCTCACCTTCATCACGCTCCACATCGGAATCACAAATCGGACAACGTTCAGGTAAATGGAATGTTTGCGTTTTTTTCGGACGGCGACTTTTTACCACACTCACTATTTGTGGGATGACATCCCCTGCCCGCCGAATAATCACGGTATCACCGATACGAATATCTTTACGATCTATTTCATCTTGATTATGCAGGGTGGCGTTGGTCACTGTCACCCCACCAACAAATACAGGCTCAAGACGCGCCACCGGCGTTAATGCGCCAGTGCGACCCACCTGCACATCGATATCCAGTATTTTAGTCAATTCCTCATGCGCCGGGAATTTATGTGCGATCGCCCAGCGCGGTGCGCGTGAGACAAAACCCATGCGTTTTTGCAATGCAATCTCGTTGACTTTAAACACCACGCCATCAATTTCGTAGGGCAAAGCATTGCGCTTTTCACCCAGTTGCTGGTAATAGGCCAGACAGCCTTCTGGGTTTTCAACCACCTGGATTTCTGGACAAACCGGCAAACCAAATTCTTTCAGTACTTGCAAGAGCTCATAATGTGTTGAGACTTCTAATTCAGCGCTGATCTCACCCAAACCGTAGATGTAAATACTCAGTGGTCGTTTCGCGGTAATTTTCGGATCGAGTTGACGTAAACTACCAGCTGCGGCATTACGCGGATTAGCAAAGGCTTTCTCGCCAGCTGCAATTTGTTGTTGATTATATTTTTCAAAGCCGCTTTTCGGCATAAATACTTCACCGCGCACCTCCAAAATATCCGGCACTTTACCGCGCAAACTCAAGGGTACCGAATGAATAGTTTTCACATTATGTGTAACATCTTCTCCGGTTTGGCCATCACCACGAGTGGCACATTGTACTAACTGCCCTTGCTCGTAACGCAAACTAACAGCTAAGCCGTCCAGCTTGGGCTCGGCAACGTAGGTGATTATTTGCAGATCCAGCCGTTCTTTGATGCGTTGATCGAAATCATTAATTTCTTGTTCATTAAACGCGTTATTCAACGACAACATAGGAACAGTGTGTTTGACTTGCTGAAAAGCCGCTAGCGGCTCAGCACCAACCCGCTGGGTGGGTGAGTTGGGAGTGATCAGTTCGGGGCGTTGTGCTTCGAGATTTTCCAACTCGCGCATTAAGCGATCGTACTCTATATCGGGAATATCCGGTGAGTCGAGCACGTAATATAGGTAATTGTGTTCACGAATTTCTTCGCGCAATGCATTAATATGTAGAGCAGCAGATTCTTTTTCTGACATTCAGGTGCCTGTTAAATGATGCCGGTAAACAATGCTTGTAAACAATGGTGATCGTCACGAGGGGTTACTATTTGTGCAGCGCCTGGATCCTTTGCGATGACGATGGCGATGAATAGCAATGGCTACCCACTGCCATCGTCATTGCCATCGCAAAGACCAGACCCGAGCAAGATTGATATGCGGGTTATTCTACCTCAGTAACCGCCGAACGTTTATTCAACATTGTATGAAACTTTGCAATATCGCTGCGTATCATTGTGATCCTGTCCGGGGTTAACGGCGCACGCGATTGATCCAAAATACTGCCTCCCAGTCGGCGCGATATGCCCTGGGTGATTGCAACAAGATTAGAAAATAACGCAAGACCATCTTTCGTCTCTTCAGACAAGCGTAAAATCAAGCTGACACCGCGGGTTTCCAACGCAGGCATAAGCTCTCTATCGAAGTTTCCCTCAGGGGTCATATTCACCAGACAAAATTGCGAATTTCCGGCACGCGCATTGTCTGCGGGAAAATGATAAACATCGTGTTTGCCGTAACCCAGACCCAAGCTGGACGCCACTTGATGAATGTCTTTGCCGGAGAATGTCTCGCTATTTGCAGGCACAATATGAAACATAATAAACTTTTCCAATGCGGGTTCATTTGCTGCGTCATGTTGAACATCTGCACCAGGTTCAACAGACTCAGCAAGCTCTTCACCAAGCTCGGCGGCTGGCGTTTCTGCGCGTTCTTGCACGGTTTCATTCTGTGAGGCTGGCACCACAACATCATCCACTTGTGGGTATTCGAAAGCACTCATGCTGATTTCTTCATCCTGATCACCCATCTGATGTGTTCGTCTTACGGGTTCAGCGGGCGTTTCCATGGTGGATTCAAAGGTTTTGAACCCTGAGTCAGCCACCGATGCCTGCTCTGCCGATTCGCTAGCAGTGGCTGAACTTGCGCCGGCTTTTCGGCGTGGAGGTAAGACAATCACCTCTTCATCCACCAGCATGTCAGGGGGTGGATTATTAAACTTGAAATCCCGGTGACTGGTTCGGTGATAAAGCCGGGTTTCAGGCCTATTGGATCGGCGCCCAAAAATTAAAATTCCCAGAACAACAACAATTGCGGCAACCAACAACGTCAACCGCAGCGGGTCGGTAAAAAACTCGATAATTTCGTTCATATTTTACATTGCTGCTAATACTGCAGCTTCCTCCACATCTACTGACACCATTCGCGAAACACCCGGTTCATGCATGGTAACCCCGTTAAGATTATCTGCAATCTCCATGGTTGTTTTGTTATGACTAATAAAAATAAATTGTACTTCACTCGACATTTCTTTCACCAATTGAGAAAAGCGTCCTACATTCGCCTCATCCAATGGCGCATCAACTTCATCCAACATACAAAAAGGGGCGGGATTAAGTTTAAATATAGCAAACACCAGCGCCACTGCCGTCAGCGCTTTTTCCCCACCGGACAACAAATGAATATTGGTAATACGCTTGCCCGGTGGCCGTGCAAGAATAGAAACACCCGTATCCAACATATCCTCGCCGGTAAGTTCCAGATGCGCTTGTCCGCCACCAAATAGTTTCGGAAACATTTCTTTCAAGCCGGTATTCACCTGATCAAATGTTTCTTTAAAGCGGGCGCGTGTTTCTTTATCGATCTTGTGAATCGCTTCTTCCAACGTTTCCAACGCTTCAATCAAGTCATTGTATTGACTATCAAGATGTTCCTTGCGCTCTGATTGCTCTTTATATTCATCAATCGCCGCCAGGTTAATGGCTCCCAAACGTTGAATACGCTGGGCGAGTTGTGCAAGATTTTGTTCCCACTCTTCAATACGACAAACATCAGGCAAACCTTCAAAGATAGCTTGCAGCTCGTAACCACTTTCTACCAGTTGCTCCTGAATGGTTTGCCGTCTGACACGTAACGTTTGCGCATCCATCCGCGCATTATCCAAACCGTCTCGCACGCCTTGCACACCTTGCTCTACCTGCGTTTTCTTGCTGGTCAAACTACGCATTTCAGCATCTATGGATTCTACTTTACGGCGCGCTTCTTTCAGTAGATTTTCCACTTCAACCCGCCTTGCTAATGACGCTTCCAGCTCTTCAGCCAGGGTCTCCAAAGGATTATCATCTTCATTTAAAGATTCACTCAGATGCTCTTTTCGATCCTGCAAACTTTCCAACTGGGCATTAACGCGTAACAAATTTTGTTCTGTCACCGCCAGCGCCGATTGGCTCGACTGGAGTTCCAGTTGCAAAGATTGTGCTTGTTTCGCATCGTCGCTAGAGGACATTCGACATTCATTCACGGCATTGCGAATCTCATCTCGGCGAGATAATAGTGTTGCGCGCAATTCCTCGACCGACTGCATCTCTTCCAACGCGCCTTCTAAACGCCCGCGTGACTCCTCAGTGATTTGTTGATTACTGTGAATCTGTTCTTTGAGCTCTGCCAGGTCCGTCTGTATTCGCTTGTGCCGATTATTAATCTGCTCAATACGGGCTTGCTTAGCACTAAACTGCGATTTAATTTCGCCCAGACGCCGCTCCTCTGCACTCACCTGCGTTTGAATCTCGTCGCGGGTTTGTTCATATTCCTGCAGTTGCTCTTTAGCGGTTTCCAGGTCTTCTTCTAGTGACTCAATTTCCTGACTTAACAAAACATGTTCTGCTTGCAATGCTTTAAGATCTTTTTCGCGTGCAAGCACACCGGCCAGATCATCCTGACCTTGATTAATACGCAGCCAGTTGGCACCGATCCAGATCCCATCTTTAGTGACAACGGATTCATGACTGGCAAGCTGATGACGCACTTGCATCGCTTGATTAATATTGTCAGCACAATAAATCCCGGCCAGCATCGATTGCAAAGGCCATTGCGTTGAAATGCAATCGGCCAATAATGTTAGCGATATATCGCTCGCCACAGACTTTATTTCATCACGGCAAATAAACTCGACGCTTTCATCCTGCAATTCACCCAGGTGTGCCACAACAT
This sequence comes from uncultured Ectothiorhodospiraceae bacterium, assembly GCA_945787125.1. Taxonomy (GTDB): domain Bacteria; phylum Pseudomonadota; class Gammaproteobacteria; order S012-40; family S012-40; genus CALZHW01. The sequence continues at coordinate 10,479 of CALZHW010000028.1, read as the reverse complement.
CGTCCAGATCGTCCACACAGACGGCTTCCAGATGAAAACCTAAAACGGTTTCAATGGCTTTTTCCCAACCTGCAGTCACATCGAGGCCTTCTGCCAGACGTGGAGCTTGCGCCAGACGACGTTCGGATAACCATTGCGCCAGTTGCGAATCATTTTTACCCAAGGCCGCTTCTTGCAATGCTTCTAATGAACTGATGCGACCGGCAACTTTTTGCACAGCGTTACGTTTATCGGCTAACTGGGTAGTGACCTCATGATTTTTCTGACGGGTTTCAGTAATCTGCGCCTGCGTTACGTGACGGTTTTCACTCAGCTCTTCAACCACCAGTTGCAACTCGGTGATCGTAATCTGTAAGGCTGCCACTTCATGATCCAGTTGCTGAGAATCCAGAGTGCGCAATTCTTCTTGCAAACGTTGATGACGTTGCTCAAACTGACGTGATTGATCTTCCATGTGCGTAATTCGGGTGCGTTCAACTTCAGCAAGCTGAGATGGTTCACCCGCTTTGTGGGTAAATTCATCCCACTCGCTTTGCCAGTCACTGAGCTGTTGCTCAATTTCTTCAAATTGCAGACCGGATACTTCGGCTTTTTGTAATGCTTCTTCTAAACTGGGCTCTAGCTCAGCAACTTTTTCTCGCAATTCAGTTAAACGGGTTTGGTCCGTTGACTGGTGCGCAAAAGCTTGTTGGTAATCACTGTCAATTTGGTGTAAATCATTTTCCAATTCATTGCGCCGTGACTTCATATGTTGAATGGTTTGTTCTCGAGCCGCTATATCAGAACCAATCTGATAAAAAGTCGCTTGAACTTCATTAAACTCGTCAGTCGCTACGATGTGCTCTTCACGCTGCTTTTCAATACCCGCTTCGTGTGAGCGCTGGCTAGCGATCTTGCCTTCCAGTTCAGTTTCAAATTGCATTACTGCTTGTTCTTTTTCGCGCGCATCAACATCGATATTGCGCCATTGCAAGGCTAATAACTCACCTTTGAGTTCACGCTCTTCGTGTTTATAGGTTTTATATTTTTCTGCGGTTTTTGCCTGTCGCTGAAGTTTTTCTAACTGCTTATCCAGCTCTTCACGCAGATCGTTAATCCGGGTTAAATTTTCATGCGTATGACGCATGCGATTTTCTGTTTCACGGCGGCGTTCTTTGTATTTGGAAATACCCGCTGCCTCTTCCAACTGATTACGCAAATCTTCAGGTTTGGCTTCAATCAAACGAGAAATCATGCCTTGCTCGATGATTGCATAACTGCGCGGCCCAAGGCCGGTGCCTAAAAATATATCAGTGATATCACGCCGACGGCAGCGTGCGCTGTTCAGGTAATAATTGGATTGTCCATCACGGGTCACTTGTCGTTTGATACAAATTTCATTATAGCTGGCAAATTGACCACCAAGCTGGTTACCCACTGTATTATCGAATACCAACTCGATGGAGGCTTGTCCCACTGGCTTGCGTCCGCTGGAGCCGTTAAAAATAACGTCTGCCATCGACTCTCCGCGCAAGTGTTTAGCCGAACTCTCACCCATTACCCAACGTACGGCATCGATGATATTCGATTTACCGCTGCCATTGGGACCCACAACACCCACGAGGTTGGTGTTTAAATAGACGGTCGTTGGGTCTACAAATGATTTGAAACCCGCGAGTTTTATTTTACTTAAGCGCATTAATAGTCTTACTTCTCAATTACAATAATAATAGGTGTTAGCCCGTATATTTCATGAATTCACGAGATTATCGCAAAGAGATTTGATTTTACAGAAGATTATCTGATTGAGCGCCGTACCCGTGCGTACGGTCGATTGAAGATAACCTTCTGTAGAATCAAATATCAAGCGAGAAATCGTGTAATTCATGAATTATCCGGGTTAGATTAAAAACCAGTAAACATCAGGTTTTATAGTTTTTGTTGGCCATAACTCGATGCACTGGTACACTATGCGACCAAATAAGTATCGCACAAACGGGTAAAATTAACATAGAGAGCTGTATATGCCTAGCAAACCGAGTAAAATTCTTGAAACTTTTGATAATCCCAATCCAGAAACCGATTTTACCATTAGAATTCGCATTCCGGAATTCAGTTGCTTGTGTCCAAAAACTGGCCAACCCGATTTTGCCACCATATATATCGATTATGTGCCCGGAGAAAAATGCGTCGAATTAAAAGCGCTAAAAATGTACATGTGGTCGTTTCGTGAGGAAGGTGCATTTCATGAAAAAGTCACTAATGACATCCTGGCGCATCTGGTTGATGCTACGCAACCGCGCTTCATGCGGGTTACCGGCGAGTTCAACGTCCGCGGTGGTATTTATACGAGCGTAATAGCGGAACATCGCGCCGATAACTGGACGCCACCCACACTGGTACAGCTGCCGTAGTGGTTACTGATTCTCCACTGTTTATTGGCGTCGACCTCGGCACTAGTGGCTGCCGGATGGTTGTTGTGTCGGCGGACGGGCAAAACATCGCAAGTGTGATGGAAGAGCTACCTCACTCACAAATTATTGATGGCCATCGTTGCCAACAACCTGCCGACTGGTGGAATGCGATAGAAAACCTGTTTAAAATCACGCTGACCCAGATCAATCCTGAGTTAGTAAAAAGTATTGCCATCAATGGTACATCGGGCTCAGTGCTGCTGATCGATGACAAGGGCATGCCGATTTCTCCTTGCTATATGTACAACGACGATGCAAATGCAGCAACGGCTAATAAAATTTCCCTCATCGCCCCCGAAAACAGCGCTGTGCATGGGCCAAGTTCTGGTCTTGCAAAATGCTTAACGCTTTTAGAAGAATATAAAAACAAGAATATTTATCGCTGCATTACTCAAGCCGACTGGGTTGCTGGCAAAATCGCCAATGATTTTGATTTTAGTGATGAAAATAATAGCCTGAAAATGGGCTATGACCCACTAAAACACCAATGGCCAAAATGGTTGGAACAATTCAATTGCCTTAAATATTTACCGAGCAAAGTGTATGAACCCGGGTCGCCAGTTGGCAATATTGAGAAAAATTTCGCCTCCAAATATGGACTTGCTAGTGACACAAAAATCATTGCTGGCACAACAGACAGCATTGCAGCCTTCATTGCAACCGGCAGCGAAAAAATCGGTGATGCGGTGACATCTCTAGGATCTACTCTTTCGATCAAGCTCATTAATGACAAACCCATTTTTGCACCACAGTTTGGAGTTTACAGTCATCGTTTAGGGGATACCTGGCTGGTTGGCGGAGCGTCGAATACCGGTGGCGCAGCAATATTACAACATTTTAATCAAGCAGAAATTGATCTATTGAGTAACAATATAGACCCAGAAAAAATAACGGGGCTGGATTATTATCCACTCACAAGTGTTGGCGAACGCTTCCCGATCAATGACCCTGCATTAACCCCACGCATAAGCCCAAGACCCACCGATGACTTGCTTTTTTTTCAAGGCATCCTTGAAGGCATTGCTCGCATTGAAAAACAGGCTTACGATAAACTACATGAACTCGGCGCAGTGTACCCAACACAAATTACCACTATGGGCGGCGGCAGTCGCAATAGCGTCTGGTTAAAAATACGTGAATATTTTTGTCACTGCCCAGTCGTCAAAGCAAAACAAGCAGATGCCGCCTATGGCAGTGCCATCCTCGCAAGAAATGGATATTTAAAAAGTAAAAACTGATGAAAGATATAATACTCGGCGTTCGTTACCTCTTAAAAGGCTTCGGCTTGATTAAACAACCCGGCTTACGAAGATTTGTTATTCTGCCGCTGTTTTTTAATGTTTTGATTTTTGCTGGTCTGGGATTTTTGGCCTTTAGCTGGCTGAATGGACTCGTCGAGCAAATGATGCTCAATGTACCTGATTGGTTACAGTGGCTTTCTTGGTTGGTCTGGTTAATTATTTATGCCGCCAGCATCATACTCATGTATTTTACGTTCACGATCCTGGCAAATTTCTTAAGCGCGCCATTTAATGGGATTTTATCTGAAGCCGTGGAAGAGCATATTAGTGGCATTAAAAAACATGACGATGCGCCGTGGCATCAAGCACTGACGCAGGCAGGCCCCGCCATCAAAGAGGAATTCACAAAACTAATCTACTCTATCACCCGTAGCTTACCGTTTTTGGTTTTGCTCTTCATTCCAGGCATCAATATCATTGCCTCAGGTTTGTGGATGTTATTTGGCGCCTGGTTATTAGCTATTCAATACGCTGATTACCCATTAGGCAATCAAAACATTCCTTTTAAACAGCAACGCGCCATCGTCGGAAAAAAACGCTTATTAGCCATGAGTTTTGGTGGTACGGTAATGGTCGGCATGATGATTCCGATCGTTAATTTAGTGATCATCCCCGCCGCTGTAGCAGGCGCTACGATAATGTATCTGGAGCACTTCAAACAAGATGCGGCTCCATCAGAACCAGAACCAGCTTTAGCTAACGCACCCTGAGTGTTTGCTAGAAGGATCTAGTTGAGCCTGGGGCAAAAGGGGCAAAGCGGACGCTGCCCTTTTTTATCCTCATTTTCCAAGTTCTTGATAAATTTCTCTGACCCACAAGGTAAACCTTTTTCACTATTTCGCCTAAGCACAGACAACTGCTCATCCTCTCATCGGCAGATCTTCAGGACAGCCATGGAAATTATTTTTGTGGGTGTCTCGTAGACTAAATCATAAATCAAAGACCCCGCTGTCCTTTTTTTATATTTCAGCGATTAGGTTTACTTTTCCGATTTGCCCATGGATCGATACTCTTGCCCGAGCGATGCCTTTCCCCCTGGTCTCGTTCAGCCGATTTAGCTGCGCGTTTTACGCGCAACCGCTCAGCATCTTCTAAACTTAGCTCCGCAGGCTCACCTGGCGATTGATCTTCTGGAATAATTCGCTCCCTAGGAGGCAATGAAAACTGTTCGGAAGACGCCTTGGGTAAGTTTTTAAACTCATACAAATAGAAAACTTCAACTTTTTCACGCGCCCAATCCGTTTTTTTTAGAAACTTCACACTAGAATCAATGCTCGGGTTAGTCTTAAAACAATTGATATTTAAATAGGCAAATAGAATCTCAAAACCGTAATGATCTACTATTTCAACCAATAAATCTTTCAACCCAACACCGTGCAATGGGTTGTTCTTGTAACTGATCTCATTGTTCATGCTAATGTCCGCTCAAGGTGTCTAAGTAAATATAGGTAAAGGGGACGCTACCCTTTTGTATCTTCATTTTCCAAGTTCTGTGGCCTACCCTGTGGTCGATACTGTAATACCTTTCCACTTATCTTTTCCAATTTCTTGATAAACTTCTCTGACCCACAGGGTAAACCTTTTTCACTATTTCGCCTAAGCACAGACAACTGCTCATCGTCATCGCCCTCAGCTAACCAAGCACTCCAATTATCAATTTGTTTAAACTTCTTTAACCAACTGGTCTTATTCGTCAGAAGACTATCGTCATGTAATCCACAATGTGCGGCTGCACTGGACCAAGGATAGCGCTCTGCTTTTCGTAACATTTTTGCTCGAACTGGATTTCGTTCAACATAACGTATCGCAGCCCATAAATATTGCTCACTCAGGGGCGACGAAAAATAGCGACCTTGCCATAAATGGCCTTTCCAACCTTTTTCACGGTTAATGCGCTGAGCATAACGCATATGCAATGGTTTAAGTACGTTACTGAGGCCATCTTCGGTGTTAGGGACAACAACCAGATGAATATGATTAGTCATTAGACAATAAGCCAATATGTCTACTCGATGTTTCTTGCTGTATTCCTTTAACCAGTTTAGATACGTATGGCGATCTTCATCAGTGAAGAAAACATCTTCACGACGATTACCACGTTGCATAATATGGTGTGGTACTCCGGGGAATACATTTCTGGCTAGTCTTGGCATACGCTTATGTTAGTTCAAAATTAGAGAAAATAAAAGGGTAGCGTCCCCTTTTTTCATTTTAGGCATTTTCTGCCACATAATCTACTAAACACTCGGATTGAGTTTCTGCTCAAAATAACATAATGCAAAATCTGCAACTTCTTTATTAGGAAATTCGTCATCTGGTTTTCGTTTTTTTAAATATTCTATCAATTCCAAAACACACTCCTGAGATATCCTGATGTTTTTAGATTGAAGTGAAGCATCGAAACCACGTCCCCAGCCCTTTAAATACTGAGTAATATATTTTACCCCACCGCGCTCCAAGATGTCAGAAGCCAAATCGGATACAATTCGATTTACGCCCCATGCCTCTTTTGCCAATTCTGTTTCTGCTTCATAAAGTACTACTACTAACTCTACAGGAAATATTTCTGGTTCGATTTCGTAATAGTCTAAGACCTTTTTTCGAAAGGTCTGATTATGGTCAACGAAATCGATAGAATGTTTGCCGTTCCAGTTAAACATAACTTGTAAAGCATCATCTTCTTTATAGTTAAGCACGTAGTCTCGAATAGGGTTATTTTCTAGCTTAAATTCCAATATAACTTCAATAGTATCAACGATATTGTTATTAAGCTCTATCAAATCATCAGCTGGTATCCACCATTCTGTATGCATACTACTTCCAACCTGATGAATTTCATATTTATCCATGAAAGACTTTTTTACTTCAAAACGTGTCACATAACCAGCTCCACTTTCAGGAACATTCCAGTCTTTAGCAATTTTCGCTGCGTACTCTTGATTTGTAACTGGATAAAATATTGGCTGCCCAGGTAAACGGGGTGGCCATTTTCGATAGCCACTTTCTTTAACTAATTTGAGTTCTTTGGGACCTGTAGGCCTATATAATATTTGAGTATCTTCTTTCATTTGTTTTTTTCTATTTTTTGCCTAACAGTCCAGTAGCCCGCAAAGTGACGCAGAGTCCACATGCGCACATTCTGCACGACTTTAAAACAATTGCTCATTTTCATAATAATAGAAATACTGTCTTATTTATTCTATGCTTGCAAGAAATTATTACTTTAATAGAAAAAACAATCAGTTAAAGTCGGAAAATAATTTTTAAACAACACAGATCGGGGTAAATGATCAATGAATGAACGGAATATTACGTCATTTTATATTTTGTTTTTGCTCACAATTGCTTGTAAAAAAATGCCGCAAAAAACAACAGAACACAGTTTTAGCCAGATAAAATAAACCTCAAGATCAAAATCCAATAATTATTCCGATAGTTTCCGCTCGCAGTGGCAAGAGCCTTAGCGAAGGAGGAAAAGAGGAAAAGGGGACGCTACCCTTTTTCATCTTCATTTTCCAAATTCTGCGGCCTACCCTGTGGTCGATACTGTAATACCTTTCCACTTATTTATTCCAAATTCTTGATAAATTTCTCTGACCCGATAATGCCAACGGCAATAACAAGACCAACAAATTTCAAACTAAGAAGCTTTTGCAGAATTCGTTCGTGAACTACTTTTGGACTTGCATTATTATTGTTTATTTCGCCCACAGGTTCTCCCTTAGAACATAACGGCCAGAGTAAACCGGATTGCAACCGTGGCGGGCAAATGGGGTAAAATGGAGCGACAGCGGAATGCCTCATTTGAACTCCGCGATTGCAGGTCCAGTTGACTTTTTGGTTATGTTGATTTACCTCTTTGCATATACAGAAGGTCAACATATTTTCCATCAAAACAGAGCGCTTTATACTGTGTTCCTGTTTTTTCAAAGCCATGCTTATTAAAAAGGTTAATAGCTTTATTAGACTCTGATGTTGTTTCAAGAGTAATTATCTCAACACCTTTAATTGAAAATACGAAATTAAGCGCTTTTTCGATTAAAGAGCTACCAATCCCATTGCCGCGATTGGAATTGTTCACGTAGGGGCCCCATAACCTCACTTTATGATTTTCGTATTCGTTGCAATATCTCTCTATACCAATTACACCAATTAGTTCACCATTCCAGGCCCCTAACATCTGCTGATCATTAGAAGTTCCGTAGCTCTCTATCGCTTTTTCAATATTATTTTTATCAATCCTTCTCTCGTCTTCTACTGAAATGCTAAAAGAATAAGGATCTGTGTTCATTACGGAAAGCCTTAAACACATTAAATCTTCAGCATCATATTTTTTTAGCTCTCTATACGTAATTTCCATGCTACTTACTTCTCTCTTTCAACATAACGAGGCTGTAGAAAAACCCCTCTTTCAAAATAATTTGTAAAACCGTAAAAATTTGACCTCCTCAGTTTCGCTGTGTCAAACGATCTCCTACTAAGGAATGGTTTTGGTATCCCGAATTTTCATAAAAAATTCAATCTTGGGGTTTTTCTACAGCCTCAACGTTCGCCATAACCGGCAGCAAAAAGTGGCGCGACGAAGGAGCGACGCTTTTTGCTGTCCGCGTTGATGGCGTTGTTACGCAACATGTTTATTCATGAACCGGTATCTACAATGCTCTGGCTAAGGATTGGCACCGTTAAGACAGAGAGTCGTGTCCTCTGCTTTCCTTGTTCGTCGAAGTTAGACGGACTTAGCCACTGCAAGAACGCCTCTTTGATAGCAGGCCATTCATAGTCAAGTGCCGCATACCACGCCGTATCGCGGTTTCGCCCCTTGACGATTGTTGCTTGTCGAAACACGCCCTCAAAAGAAAAACCCAGCCGCTGCGCGGCAGTACGAGACGGAATATTGAACGCATTGCATTTCCACTCATAGCGCCGATAACCAAGATCGAATGCTCGGGCCATCATGAGATACATAGCTTCGGTGGCCGCGGGAGTACGCTGAAGCAGCGGTGAATAATTGATGTGCCCAACTTCAATGGAGCCGCTACTCGGGCTGACTCGCAAATAGCTTGCGACGCCCTCTGCATTTCTTTTTGTAAGATCAACGATTGCATAAAACTGAGGATCACTCCCGCAACAATACTGTTCGATCCAAGTGCGTAAATCCGCTAGGGTGTCGAATGGTCCATACGGAAGATAGGTCCAGTTCCTTCCCTCAATGTCCAAGGCGTTAGCGGCATATAGGCTTTCGGCATGACGTGCGTCAAGTGGCTCAAGGCGGCAGAAACGCCCCTCCATAGTTTCACGCCCAGGGTGGGGCGGAGATTTCCACTCGCGGACAACCGGGCCAACCGGTTGGTTCAATTGATTCAACTCGTAATCCATGGGTCTGTTGCCTAACTATTAAGCAATTGAACGTCGTGCGCTTTTCGGCATGACGTTTAATGTTAGTTGGACTAAGCCGATGCGCCCTCGGTACTATTATATAGGGGATTGTATTTTATCTGCTTCGGGTTGTCGAAGTATTATGGCGGAGTGTAAGATTGCTTCAGTGGTTATTGCAGGTTTTAGTAAATTTTTTTCATCAAACCTCATGGGCTCTCCTGGTCGAATAAGTAACGATTTGCCGATGTGAGGCGAAAAATAGCCCAGGCCATAATCGACTGTCTATGTTTTCTCTCAGCAAAGTGATTAATCGTTTAGTTTTTTATCAACAACGTTTCACCTTCAATTTTGGGCTTATTTCATAGCGTGTTATCAGATTTCCTTGCCGACACTTCGGGCACCGGCATTGAGGTGCAGGAAGGTTTGGCACAACGGATTTTTCCTTTGCCTGCTTATCCTCGGTCGTTGCTTTACCGCATGCCTAGATTTTGTCTTTAATGTCATGCAATTTGGCGGCACAACACCGGTTTGCCAAAAAACCAAAGTGGCGAATACGCATGAAACCTTTCAGTAGGATATGCAGCAAATAACGGCGAATGAACTCTTCGCCACTGAGCGCCATCGTTTTCTGTCGCTCATCCCGGTAGTCTTTCCAGTTAAACTGTACGATATTATCGTCAACGGAGGTAATACGGTGATTACTGATGGCTGCCTTTTTGGTATAGCGAGCCAAATAAGCGACCACACTTTGCGCTTTATTGAGCGTTGATTTAGCATAAACCACCCAGTCTTTTGACATGAGCATATCGAGCAACTGATTAATGGTTTTCGGCGAGAGTAAGGCGCTGACCATCTTGCCACGAAAACAGCGAGACAACGCTCTAACGGGAAAATAGGTAGTCTCTTTCTGCTGGATGCCACAGTTGTTCATCGTGGGATAAAGCACCGCAGGGAATGAGGCAATGCAAGTGTACATGTTGACTAAGATTTTTCCCCCAGGTATGCAGAACTGCCGTCATGCCCATTTTACCATTCAGTCGTTTCTCGTCTGCACCGAACTGTTTTATCGTTTGCCAGCCACTTTGAAACAACAGATGATAAATCAATGCGGCGTCTTGTTTAACCCAATCATTCAGCCCATGCAGCAAGGTAAACACCAGGCGATAATAGTTTTCCGGTAACAAGGCCTGAGTTTGCCGCTCACACCAGTCTTGCGTCACATGTTGTTGGCATTGTGGGCAATGGCGATTACGGCAGGAATGATACCGGATTTGTTCAAATTCACACTGGTCACATGTCACATACTGACCACCCAGCGCTTCGGTTCTGCACTGCGTTAATTGTGCGCA
>CALZHW010000027.1 GCA_945787125.1 uncultured Ectothiorhodospiraceae bacterium | reverse complement strand
CTGATTTGTATAATTCCTATCTTGAACGCCAAAGTGAACGCTTTAAACAAGAGGGAATGCTGGCGCCCATAAAACAACAAAAGCAGACCGTCATTGATCATCTGAACAAGCTGCAGGGCGAGTTGCAAATAAACCCGGAACTCGAAGAAATCGAAAAATTAAAAACACAGTTTTATTGCGAAGTAGCAAACTGGAAAGCAATCGAGCAATTACCCGCAGACATTGAAGGAGAGCTTGCTAGCCAATACCTAGCCATACATGACACTCTTAAAAAAATGTTCCAGCAAATTAAACAAAACAGCGATCAATTACTAACATTGACATCCCTGCAGGCGGCACTGAAGAAGGCGCTGACTAAACCGGCTTTATTAGACGAAAAAACCGTCAGCACTTTTGAAAACCAAGTTGAAGATGCACAAGCACTACCGGTACAGGCCGGGCAGGCCGCAGCTCAACCGATAAAAATTGACATCAAAAACCTGCTGGCAAAAGCCAAAGAACTGCTGAATAACAAACAACAAGCTATTAAAAAGCAGCTCGAAAGATTAGATGTTGAATTGCAAGTCATGGAAAACAGATTAACCACAGGCGCACTCACTGAGGCTATAGCAACACGAAAAAATGCACAAAATGCCGTGGCTCAACTCGAAAAACTTGGCTACCGCCAACTGAACGAGGTAAAGAAACGACTAACAAGCGCCACAAGCCATATCAATGAACTGTCAAAATGGCGATCATGGGCAAATACGCCGCAGAAAGAAGCACTCTGCCAAAAAATAGAAGCACTCATCGGCAGCGAAGAACATCCGAAAGACATTGCATTTATTATTACCCAGGCAAATAAAGACTGGAAAAACTTAGGCCCATCTGAGCGGGACTCATCGCAGCAACTCTGGGAAAGATTTCAAGCCGCTTGTGAGGCCGCTTACGCACCCTGCAAAGAATACTTTGCTGAAGAGAGTGCACACAAAAAAGATAACTACCAGAAGCGTCTCAACTTTGTGGAAGACCTGGAGAAATTTCTTGCTGCTGCCGACTGGAACAACATAGACTGGAAAAAAATCGAATCTCTATTCAGGCATTCACGCACGGAATGGCAAAACCTCGGTTACACCGAAGTCAATCAACGCAAAGCGCTTAACAAACGTTTTTATGCGGCTTATGAAACCATCAAAACTCAACTCAATATTGAATGGGAGAAAAATAAAGACAAGAAAAAACAGTTGATTATCCAAGCTCAGGCATTGGTCACTGAAGCTGAATTTGGCAAGGCCATCAGTTCCGCAAAAAAACTGCAATCACAATGGAAAGACGCAGGCAGGATACCACAAGCACAAGAGCGAGCAATGTGGACGGAATTCAAAACAGCCTGTGACAATGTCTTTGATCAACGCGAACAAATAAAAATTGAAGAAAAACAAACATTACAGAAACTGCTTCAGCAAAAAACCGAGTTGTATAATAACTTGAATAAAATCACACTGCTGCCCGCCGCCGAAATGATTCAACATCGTGTGGATTTCGAATCAATGCTGAGAAATTTCAAAAAAATTCGTCACACCATAAAACCGGAAGATGACAAACTCGAAAAGCTCTTAGCAGAAACACTAAATGCTTATGAGCGCAAACTGGAGGTGGCCGTTAGATTTTCCACAGTTAAAAAACTTGCCACACTACAGAAGTGCATCAAAGCATTGGAAAATATTGAACATGCAATCGGGTCAGACTTGAGCCCGCTGGAAATCAATGAGAATATCGAAGCCGCGCAACAGATCATCGATGTAGAAAAAAATAAAATTTCGAATCAACTCGTTCAACAAATAGAACAACGGCTCGATAACGTCATTAAAATCGCCAGTACTCAAAATTTTGCTGAAGCACTCAAAACCAGTATGGCGTTAGCGATAGAGAAAAAGAATTATGCCGCCATTCAGCTGGAAATCCTCGCCAACATAGCAACACCGACAGAGTACGCCAATGACAGACTAAATGTACAAGCACACCGACTAAACAATCAACTCAATAATCAGCCGGAAGAAGATACTTGGCAAACTTTCGTTGATACCGAGACTAACTGGTGGTTACTAGGGCCAACTGAAAATGAAATGCTCAATGCACTTAAAGCAAGAAGATTACTCGCCTTAAAGCAACTTAAAAAGGAATACGGGGAAGAGTTAAGGGGTTATGAGTAAGAAAGCTATTTTACTCACAATCGGAGTTCAAAGTTGCAAAAGTGGCACCTTCCAGCGCCCGTAGCGGCAAGGCCTTATCGAGAGACGCCGTGAATACGTCCCTGTAGGCTTGACGGTAGCATCCATCTGGGCACACAGGGCACAACACTCTCGATAAGGCCTTGCCACTACGAGCGCTAATTACGGGAAATAATTTGAACTCCGATTGTGAGTAATAAGCCCTGTAAGGTGCGTCCACACCAGCGAAACTCGCAAGCGGCCCAAAAAATCAGAGCCAACGTAGACAGCAGGATAATAATAATTCCCGGGCAGCCCAAAGATTTATGGTGCGTAATACGCACCCTGCGCTGGCTCAGAAATCATTTTCATTTTCATTTTCATTTTCATTTTCATTTTCGACAGCATATTTTATAGTTTCCTTCCAAACACCGCCCATTGGCAATGGTGCAACACTTTGGTCTAATGATGGCATACCATCAAACTCTCCGCTAATATTTGCAAAAGCATGAGTAGTTCTTATCTTAATCGCAGTATTACCTACTATTCCAAACATAGTAGTAACATCTGTTTGTTCTAAATTCGCTTTGTAGACTACTTTTTTTGCATCAATACTTTTCCAGTTTACAACTAGATCTTTACAAGATAAAAAAGGATTTATCATAAGCGAGCAAGTATCAATTTTAAGTTGCAGGCTGCCATTACTATGTTTCTTTAGCGAATCATTTGAAACTAATTCGCCTCCTATAGGTGACATTTGAACACCATTTATCGTCAGATGTAGCAATGTAGTATTGGAATCTTGAAAATAGTCACCACCTGGGTTTGGCATAGAGATTGAATCGGGTCTGGGTGGAGCAGTCGGTGCTTCAATAAGAGCATCTCCCATCACTTGACTAACGTTTACAACCATTCCCATCCTTCCACTTTCAGGTAATTCAAATTCAATAGAAGCATGTGCTACGGTACTTCTTTTCTCTGTAGATATTTCTTTATTAGCATAGACATTAGAAATACTGGATAAGATCGCTACGATCGACAATGATAAACTGACTTTTATAATTTTATTCACCTTCTACTCCCCCTGTTAATATTTTCCATTATACACATAGTATTAACGAATTTAAGTAAGCAATCAAGCTACAAAATATAACATAAAGTTTCCTGATTACCGATAATTCTCAGCTATACTCAAAAGCCTAATAGATTTTGGCAGAATTTTCAAAGCGAGGCTATCAGAAACAAATGATATTTTGTCCATTTTGAAATTTCAGTCAGTCGTAAACCTTTGACGGCATTCATATTCATTGGTATAGGATGACCTTCTTCATTGACGGATACGGCAGCAACAAATGGTGTCTATTTTTTACTCATTTTTTTTCACATACTATCATAGTTCTTTGCTGAAAAAAAATTAGCGATATATTGCAAGTAATCTGGAACAGTTTTGTAATAATTGAACTCCGATAGTTGTACTTGAGTTAATAGCTCTCCTCATTGAATGCAAGGCTTATCCATGTCTTGTCGTAGAAACACAACAAATTTATCGCGCATAAATTTGATTTCACAATAGACTAGATCAATCGCACAGGAAAAGCGGGCGGAGATTTGATATGAAAATATTTCTGACACTCAGCATGTTATTAATTTTATTCTGTAATGGGTGTGCGAAAGCGCAGCCTTTCAAGGTTATACCTTTGATTGCAGATTTAGAGCACCCGTGGGGTATGGCGTTTTTGCCCGATGGCAATATATTGGTGACAGAACGACCGGGACGTTTGCGTTTGGTTAAAAATGGCAAATTGCTGCCTCAAGCGATTAGTGGTTTACCGAATATTAAGTCACTTGGGCAGGGCGGTTTACTCGATATCGTATTGCATCCTGACTATGCTAATAATGGCTGGCTTTATTTTTCTTACTCAGAGCCAGGAACTGGCGGGATTGGCACTGCTGTCAGTCGGGCTCGTTTGAAAGATTTACAGTTGGTAGATCTGGAAACCATTTTCCGCATGAATATCAAAAGCGGTGGTGGCCTGCATTTTGGCTCTCGTTTGCTGTTCGATCGACAAGGCCTGATATATATTACTGTAGGTGAACGCGGCGATAAAGATCGCGCACAACAATTAAATGACCACAGGGGCTCAGTGATTCGTTTGCATGATGATGGTCGTGTACCGGAAGACAACCCTTTTATAAACCAAGCAGGTCGCAAAGCTGAAATCTACTCTTACGGTCATCGCAATCCTCAGGGCATAAGCCTGCATCCGCAAACAGGAGAAGTATGGATACATGAACACGGCCCACAAGGCGGGGATGAGTTAAACCGCATTCAAGCGGCTAAGAATTATGGCTGGCCAGTGATTACTTACGGTGTAAACTATGGTTTTGGCACTAAGATTGGTGAAGGCACCCATAAAGCTGGCATGGAACAACCAAACTATTATTGGGTTCCATCCATAGCTCCATCAGGCATGACGTTTTATACCGGTGATAAATTTCCTGAGTGGCAGAACAATATATTTATCGGCTCATTAAAGTTTCAATTGCTGGTGCGACTTGAAATGCAAGCTGGCAAAGTTGTAAAAGAAGAACGTTTACTGAAAGGTGAATTAGGCCGCATTCGCGATGTACACACCGGCCCTGATGGTTATCTTTATTTACTGATTGATAAAAGCGAAAATGGGGCAATTGTTCGTCTCGAGCCATTGTGAAAATTCACAATCGGTGTTCCAATATTTCTCGTAATCAGCGCTTGTAGTGGCAAGGCCTTATTGAGAGTGTTGGCAGCAGGGATGCTGCCGTCAAGCCTACAGCGATGTATTCACGGCGTCTCTCGGTAAATTTTTGCCGCTACGGGTGCTGGAAGGTGGTTCTTTTGCAACTTTGAACTCCGATTGTGAGTAAAAAAAGTCGCGCTAGTTTTGAAAAGGTAATGCCCAGAGAGGCAGAGTCTTTACTACTTTATTTAACTGCTTATCATGCGTCCGATAGTCTGCATCATGCATAGCGACTGCCCGCCAAAAATGCGCCGAATGATTGGGGTGATCAAGATGCGTTAATTCATGGATCAATAAATAATCGAGTAATTCACGATTAACAAATAAAAGGTTTTGATTGAGATTGATATTTTTGTTTGAAGAGCAACTGCCCCAGCGTGTTTTTTGATTTTTAACACTAATCTTATTATAGCTCAAACCCATTTCCTGCGCCTGCTGAGCTAAATATTCCGGCAAAACTAAGCGCGCTTTATCTTTAAGCCACTGGCGTAATCCAGCAAGACGTATTTCCGAATTCTCGCCATAGATGTAAAGGAAGTTTGCTTGTTCGGAGTAATAGTTTTTTTTATTGTTAATTTCTGATACCTGGAAGCAGGTGTCAATGCTCCTTAAATTAACTTGAGTCGGCATTTGCAATCCCAGGTCGGGGTGACTTAGACGTACATCTTTTTGTGCTGAAATCGCGCTTGCAATCCACTCAAGATTATCATGCACAAATTCACTCACAATTGAATCGGAAACATGTTTTGGCGCGGTGACTAAAATTTTACCTAATGAATTCACTCGTAAGCGCAAATGTTTCGCTCTCGCATAACGTGTCACTTGGTATTCCTGGACTTGAATCATTTCATTCACCGATTATTACAACCTAAATCAATCCCGTCAGATTAATAATTTATGAGCCTAAGAGGCGAATTCCAATTTACCAAAATTCTCCAAGACTGATTCAGCCACAGATGTCGGAAAAGTTCGGTTATCAAAATCGCTTAACACTTTATACAAACAGGCAACGGCATCGGTATAATCTTCCAATGCTAATTCATCAATTTTTCCTTCACGAGACTTATCGATAGCCTTTTTAGTCGGAATATCCTCTACCGGCAACATCTCCATCAATGGCGCAAACTTCCAGATCAATCCACCTTTTTCTTCGATTTCGGTAATATACTCCAAAATTTCCTGACGTATTGGTTGCTCCATGCGATTTTTAGATAACTGCCAGCCAACAAGTCCAAACATTGTTGTGGGTAACATCATAATCCAAACCAGTTTTGCAAAGCCGTCGATCGGCAAAATATTGTTATTTAGTGCCGCATAAGCCGTGGCGAAACCTATGCCATAAACACCAAATGCGATACCTAACCCGAAAAGCATTGATTTAGGTTTTGTGGGTTGAGTCAGCTTTTTGTAATTGAGTTTATCCCGATCTAACGATTTTTCAAACAAGCGAACAACTTCTCTTCGACTATTTTTCTTTGACTTTCCTGCCATAACACCCTCTCATTTTACACGTCTATTTTTATCAGTTATTTCTCACAAGCAGAGTTCATGGTAGTCACCGTTCGTAGCGGCAAGTTCTTAGGAACGTATTTACGGTGACTCTCGCTAAGGACTTGCCACTGCGGGCGGTGCAAGATAGATCCTTGGCAGTCACTGAACTCAAACTGTGAGTTATTTAACCATTTTGCGGATATAAATCCGGCAATGATTTTAGTCTTTTCTGTATTGGAGGCTTTGGTTGCTTCAAGCAGCTTGATATATCTTGCCAAAATTTTGCACCATCCCAATGCCTGGAGCCATCTTTGTACAACAATTGGGCGAAATCTGCAAATATCTGTTTTACACTTGAGTTATGCAGTTGGTTAGCAATTTGCTGTAAATTACGCGGTGGCTGCTCAGGCCAAACAGCTTGCCCCCAGTCCAATAATGCTTGACTGGCCGCCGCAGAATCATTGTTTACACATGCCTTCTTCAACACCGCCAGAGCCTGGGTCATGGATGGCGTGGGGAAATTGGCAAGCGTGTTATTATTGGCAACAGGTGAACGGGAGGTTTTACGCGATACGAGCACCAACACCACCAAGGTTACCAACCAGGCTAGCACAGCCATAGCCGTTAAGTATGGCCAGAAACCAGGATCATTTTTTGTAACAATCGTTGCTGGTGCCTGCACTTCAGGTGACGTCTCGTTGTCGGTTTGTGCCACCACGGGAGTTTGAACTGTGGGTTTTGTTGCCGCAATGACATCAATAGTTTCTGGTGGAATAGAGGCGATTTCCTCTCTCTCGAATTCAGTATTCCACCACGATAAACGTATTTCCGGCAAAACCAGCTTACCACCACTGGTGGGAATTATGGCAAATTTTTCTTCACGTACCGCCAGTAGATTATCACTGCGCTGCAAGGTTTCCACCGTTGGCTGATCCACGTATTGTTTAACACCATCTACCTCAAGCATTTTCAACTCAGGCAGCTGCGAACCCGTGAGACCCCACGCTTCAATGCGTATCGTGCGTGTTGCTGGCTCACCCTCCTTAAACGATGGGTGCTCGGGAGACCAACTGCTTGACAGCACTAACCGCTTTGCAGGTAGCCAATGCTTGCCGTTGAATTCAGCCGCTTGTGGCAGGACATCAACCACTAAAGCAGCGGATTTAATTCGAACATGTTTGGTGCGCTGAGTTTGAAAAAAGCGATTAAACGGATCATTTGAAGATTGCTGACTTTGCGGATCAACAACCAACCCTTGAAAAACCATGGCGGGCAGCTCCAGTGTTCCGCTTTGCTGCGGAAATATTGCGTAACGTCTTTCCGTCACATGATAAAGCCGTTCGTTACGCTGCGCTTGAAATGTCACATCGGTCCCCAGTCGCTCGACTACGGCATTGTCAAATGTTGGCTCGGTTAGCGAACCCTCAGCGATCTCTACCGCTCGATAGAGTCGCATAGAATATGTTAATTGAGATTGCACGTAAACACTCGGCTGATCTACTTTTGCCTCAAGATATATATCCGCACCCTGCCCGGCTGACGTTGCAATCGGCTTTATCACGTTGACCAGAATCGGTGCGGTGGCTTCGTTACCAAATTTAATTTCAGGTATGACTTGCTCACCAATATTTTTTGGCGCCAAGTTTACAATCCACTCATGCACTCGATTAATGGTGCCATTGATAATACTCACCTTACTGCTATGCGAGGTTCTCAGCACATCAAAAAATGGCTCCAATGTTGTTAAATCAGGATCTTCGCCTTCAGACTGTAGCATAAGGCTGAAGGTTTCCCCTTCTTCAATAGTGGTTCTGTCCACATGCGCACTGACTTTAGCCTGGGCAAGCGTGGGTAACATCATGAGAAGAAAAAATATAATGAATATACGCGACACTACCATGGATTCTCCGTGTTTTGACGTTGTCTGCTTCGTTGACTTTGACGATTGAATTTTTCACGCAACAAGCCACCAGGATCATCGGGAATTCGGCGTAACCATTGCTCGTTCGCTTGCCTTTCTTCACGCTCTTCACTGGTTTCTTGCTCGAGCTCTTGTTGCAGCTTCTCTCTCTCCGCTTGCTCACCCTCGGCAGATTCCTGCTCTTGTCTTAGCTCTTCTTCACGCTGCTTGGTTTCACTGTCTGCTTGCTGCTCAGAATCCTGCGCGGATTCTTGCTCTGGCTCTGATTCTTGCTCTGGCTGCTCAGTTGCGGAAGATTTATCTACATCTTTGCTTTGCTGCTCTTGCTCAGTTTTTTCATTTTTCTCGTCTGAGTCAGATGATTGATTTTCATCGCCATCTTGAGCAGATTGCTGCTCTGATTCTTCCTCTGATTTTTCTTCTGATTCATCAGACTTCTCATTAGAATCCTGCGGTTGTTTTTCTTCTTGCTGCTGCATGACTTTTTTTAATAAATCGCGATTGAATATCGCGTCGCTATTGTCCGGTTGCTGCTCAATGACCTCATCATAAACATCGAGTGCTTCTTGTATTTTGCCTTGCTTGGCCAAAGCTGTCGCATAATTGTATTTTGCCGCCGCGCTATCGCTTTGCGAAAAACTTTCTGCGGCCGCTTCGAAATCACCATTTCGATAGTGTGCCGTGCCCTTCCAGGCTTTATTTTCAAAAAGCTTGGCCGCGTTTTCGGCATCACCTTGCTTCAACATTTCTTGTGCTTGCTGATCTTTGCGTTGCCATAGATCAGCCCACTCAAACGCCAGTGTTTCGTCCACCGGCATAATGCAGAATGTAATAACCAGGATACCCAGCCAGCCCCGCCGAAAACCAAAAGCCGCCAAAGGCAGTGCCACTATCAACAACCAATGACCCTGATCTCGCCATACATCAACTTCACGCTGGTTTTCGCTCTGTTGTTTTGTCGTATTTTCGAGTGTTAACCCAGCGAGTTTTTTTACATCCGAATCATCAATACTAATATCCACATATTTGCCACTGCCAGCCAGTGCAATTTCTTTTAAATCAGCGCGCTTGAGCTTAGGAATCACAATAGCGCCATGATTATCCTTAAGATATCCACCTGCATCTATGGGTATTGGCGCACCTTGCGGCGTACCGACGCCTATCACATGCAACTGATAACCTTCATTAACCAATTGCTGAGCGTCATCCAGCATGGCATCGGGATCGGCGCCATCGGTAATTAGCACAACATCACCTTTAGTGCTACCGGCTTGTTTTAAAAGCTCGTGCGCCATGTGTACGGCTTCAACAGGTACACTGCCGCGTACCGGCATTATGTCAGTAGACAAACTTGGAACCATAGAAACAATCGTATTTGCATCACTGGTCAAGGGTGATATCACATGCGCCAAACCAGCAAAAGCCACCAAACCAACCTGGCCTTCGGTATGTGATTTTAATAAGTCGATGAGTTTGAGTTTCGCCAAAGTTATGCGCGAAGGCGCGAGATCCGTTGCGTCCATGGAGCGCGACAGATCAAGAACGTAGACGCGTGATTCTTGCGCTTGAAAAACCGCCTGAGGCAATTTACTCCAGGCCGGGCCGGCTAATGCCACAATTAATAAGCTGCCCACCAGGCTTAACAAAACCAGTGGTGTGTAACTTGCTTTTGACTCTACCCCAACCAATAGATGCGAAACCAGTTGGGGATCACACACCTTCAGCCATGCATTGCTTTGTCGCGCTTTGCGAAACAGCAATACGACAAAAAACCCCAGAACAATAAATAGTCCTAAAAAGTAAGGGCGCAAAAAATGGAACTCTTCAGGCATTACGAAACCTTTGCTTTAGGCAGATGAACAGTTAACATGGCAATACAACTGGATATTAACAAGAGCAAAATTGCCGCTGATAGTGGCCAGTAAAACAGCGAGGCTTGCGGGCGCATGGTTTCCGCCTCTTGTGCGGCCGGCTCAAGCTGATCCAAGGTGGCATATATTTTCTCCAGCCCGGCAGTATCTTTCGCCCGGAAATAACTCGCCCCGGTTAATGAGGCGATGGAGGTAAGAGTCTTTTCATCAAGATCAGCAGATGGATTTATATTACGTGTACCAAAAAAAGTTTGCACATCCAGGCTGTCCGCTCCAACACCAATGGTATAAATCTTTAAATCCACGCCTTTGGCCAGCTCCGCGGCTTTTAATGGCTCAACTTCACCAGCGGTGTTAGCGCCGTCAGTCAGTAGAATCAGAACTCGACTATCTACGGGGCGATCTTGTAAACGCTTGACCGCTAACCCAATACCATCACCGATAGCCGTTTCCTTACCCGCCAAACCAATTTCTGCATCTTCCAACATATAGCGCACGGTTTTTAAATCGAACGTTAAAGGTGTTTGTACATAAGCGCGTTTGCCAAAAAGAATCAAGCCCAAGCGATCGCCTTGCCGACGAGAAATAAATTCGCCCGCAACGGCTTTCACTGCGGTTAAACGATCAACTTGCTGGCCATTAAGCACAAAATCAGGGTTCTCCATGCTGCCTGATAAATCAATAGCTAACATAATATCCCGACCACTGGTTGGCAGATTAACCGGCTCACCAATCCACATGGGTTTGGCCGCTGCAATTAATAACAGCAACCAGCTTGAATAATAAAAATATCGCAATGGACTTTTATTGGTCGCTGCGCTGTTTTTTACCGTGGGCACAGATAACCATCGTTGATAAAAAGGAATTTTTAAAGCCGCAGAACGTGTCTCTGCCACGGGTAGAAATTTCCTTAACAACCACGGCAGTGGAATCAATAAAAACATCCAGAACCATTCAAATTCAAACATTACACTCGACTCAATAACTTTTTGGTGGCATCGAACAGAGCTGGCACATCAACTTCAGCCTGTTGGGCATAATGTGCTGTCACAATACTTTTGCCTGCACCCTCAGAAAAATTCTGTGTTTGACTAATTGAATCCAGCGTCATTAACCACTCATCGCCCAACATGCCGGCGATTTTCTGATTTCCGTACCTGGCAACCATGACCTTGCGTATGAGCAAGGCGATTTCTCCAGTTGTCTCACGCGCATTATTTTGTACGCCAAAATTGGCTTGTATATTTTTAAAATCTGCCAGCGCCATTTTTTTATAATCCGGTGTACGAATCTTTTTCCACCAGTAATAAAGAACAAAAATGGCGACTACTATGAGTAAAGATAATATCCACCATCCAATCGCTGGCGGCCAGATTGAAACTAGCGCTGGCTCACTGATATCTTTCAGATCTTTTAATAAACTTTGCTGATCTTCCATAATTTAAAAAGTATTCAATATTTTATGGGTTAGTTTATCTCTAACAACCTGCTGAACATTGTCATTCGTTGCAATAGAAAAATAATGCATACCAAATTTTCGCCGCAAGGACTCCAATAAATCTGATTGATTGGAAAACTGTTCAGCGATCATTTTGGGGAAGGCTTCTTTATCCACATTTATCACCCCAATGTGCTTACCATCACTGACTTGATATTGGCCTGCGGGAGGTGATATTTTTTCTATGACATCGTAAATTTGAATCAAGCTGACATTGCAGTGACGCGCTACCGATGACAGGAGATTGGCTTCTGCTTGCTGCAAGCCAGAAAAGTCACTAATAAAATAAACCAGACTACCCGGCCTCGCGATACGTTTCAATCGATACAACACATCCCGATAGTTTACCTCTGGCGACAATTCTTCAGTCGCTAGCTGTCTTTTATTCCATTCAATCAATTGACGGAAAAATCGCAGTATGCCGCGCTTACCACCAACTGGTTTAATTTCCTCATGCTGCTCACCAGCAAATATCAAACCACCGATTCTGTCACCGTGCTGCACGGCTGACCAAGCGAGCACAGCCATGCATTTTGCAGCAATCACAGACTTGAACGCACCCTGCGTACCAAACTGCATATTGCTGCCACAATCAAGCACAAAGAGTACTGGGCGCTCTCGTTCTTCGACAAACATTTTTGTGTGTGGTTTGCCTGTTCTGGCGGTTACCCGCCAATCTATGCTGCGAACATCATCACCCGGCTGATACAACCTGACCTCACTAAAATCAATGCCGCGACCACGAAACGGTGACGAATAGTTGCCTGCTATGGTGGCGCCGCTTTTTTTATAAGACTTGTGGAAGGTCTCAGATGCCTGAAAGCGCAAAGCGAGCAAACTATCTAACGTTGGCAATATATTTTCAGGATATATCGCTTCACTTATGCTGGTTTTATTGGTCATGAGTCTGCTCAGGGAACCGGCACGCGCTGAATTAATTCTGCAATAAAATCCGTGGAGCTAACGCCCTCCGCTTCCGCCTCATAAGACATCAGTACCCGATGCTGTAGAACATCGAGTGCGAGTTCTTGCACATCTTGCGGTGCCACATAATCTCTACCGTCCAGCCAGGCATTTGCACGTGCGCAACGATCGAGTGAGATAGTACCTCGAGGACTGGCACCATACATTACCCAGCGTGATAACTCATCACCATAATGCGATGGGTCACGGGTGGCAGCAATGAGTTGCACAATATACTCTTCAATCGCATCGGACATATGCAATTCCAAAATCTCATCGCGAGCTAAAAAAATATCCACTTGCTTGATCGGCTCGGGTCGTAGCATGCCTTCGGGTTTGCCACCCTTTGCTTGCTGCCGCACTAATCGCAGGATTTTCTTTTCCGATTCTATCGACGGATAATCAATATTAACGTGCATCAGGAAACGATCCAACTGCGCCTCTGGTAACGGGTAAGTACCTTCTTGCTCAATCGGATTCTGCGTAGCCATAACTAAAAATAATTTAGGCAAGTGATACGTTGTACGGCCTACGGTGATTTGTCGTTCACCCATGGCCTCCAATAATGCGGATTGCACTTTTGCCGGTGCACGATTGATTTCATCACCCAATAATAAGTTATGAAACAATGGCCCTTGCTGAAAATGAAAGCTACTGTCTTGCGGACGATAGATTTCTGTACCAGTCAAATCCGCCGGTAGTAAGTCCGGGGTAAATTGAACACGATGAAATTCGCCCTCTAGGCCTTCGGCAAGGACTTTAATCGCGGTGGTTTTTGCCAGTCCTGGCGCCCCTTCTACGAGCAAATGCCCATCGGCCAACAACGCGATAAACAGCCGTTTTACTAATAGCTCCTGACCGATAATTTGTTGATTAATGAAAGAATGGTAATTGATTATATTTTGATGAATTGCGCTCATAACGGATATTTCTACTTCTTCAGTTTTTAACGTGTTTACAGTCATTGATAGAGTTAGGGTCGTTGCAGCGGTTTTTCAACGGCTTTTTTAGCGTCTTCGCCTAACAACAGCACAATTAGGCTCAATGCAAAATCCATAGCAGTTCCTGGGCCACGTGAGGTTATGATATTCTCGTCGATGACAACAGGATCAGTGGAATAAACCAAGCCAGGAATATCATAGTCCTCCAACGCACCAGGGAAACTGGTGATTTTTTTATTATTTAATAAACCCGCACTCGCCAATACTTTAGGTGCAGCACATATTGCAGCGATCCAACGTTTGTCTGCATTAAACTGCTGCAAAAGTTTATGAACTGTCTCATTATTGTTCAAGTTGTCTGCGCCAGGTAAACCACCAGGTAATACGATCATCTCAAAATTGTCATTTTTAACGACTTCCAATTGCGCATCTGCTAGCAATACCGTGCCGCGACTAGCCGTCACCGGACTTACATCCAGGCTTGCCGTGATAACTTCAATTTCTGCCCGGCGCAGCAGATCTATAATAGTGACGGCTTCTAATTCTTCACAGCCTTGGGCAAGTGGGATAAGGACTCGTGGCATAACGATTACCTTTTAATTCATAATTTACTGACCATTATATCGATCTACAGTTCATCTAAGTAGCTGTCGTCCGAAAATGAGAATGCAGTGCTAATACGTAAAAAGCACCCCATTTAGAGGTGCTTTTTTGAACATGTAACAAATTGAATTTATTTGAGGTTAGCGATATTTATTGCTTTTAATGTGTTAAGCGCCTCATAAAGCTGATAATCCTGGCCTGCTAAATTCTCATCAGCTTCCTCTTCCTTATTTTTCTTGCTAGATTTTGCTTCATCTTTGCTATTGCCATTCGTCAAATGCCCCGTTAAATCCGCTTCTTTTACGCCCGAGAATTTGGATTCAATTTTAGAGACTTTAAGCGATTCCAGTTTAATATGCGGTTCGATACCTTCAGCCTGGATTGAACGACCCGAAGGTGTGTAATAACGGGCAGTAGTAAGTTTCAACGCGGCGTTATTGTTCATCGGTAAAATGGTTTGCACGGAACCTTTACCAAAGGTTTTGGCACCCATGATGATAGCGCGCCTGTGATCCTGCAATGCACCGGCAACAATCTCGGAAGCTGATGCAGAGCCCCCGTTAACCAAAACGACAATGGGGGCACCGTTCAGAATATCATCACCGGTTGCATTAAACTCTAAACGATTTTCGCTATCACGGCCTTCGGTGTAAACAATTCTACCGTCGGTTAAAAATGCATCCGATACTTGCACCGCTGCATTCAACACACCACCAGGATTATTTCGCAAATCAAGCACGATACCTTTTAACTCGCCCTTTGCTTCTTTTTTCAGCTTCGCCACTTCATCGTGTAAATTATCACCCGTTTTCGATTGAAAGCTAGTAATACGGACATAGCCATATTCTTTCTCGAGCAAACGGCTTTTCACGGATTTAACTCTAATTATATCACGTGTGATGGTAATTCTAAGCGGCTTTTCCTCGCCTTCACGAATGACGGTAAGCACGATATCTGAGCCAGGCTTGCCGCGCATAATTTTAACCGCTTCGCTCAATAATAATCCTTTTACCGGGGTTTCATCCAATCGTACAATTAAATCACCCGCTTGAACACCCGCTCTTTGAGCCGGTGTATCGTCAATCGGCGAGATAACCTTGACAAAACCATCTTCCATTCCCACTTCAATACCTAAACCACCGAAACGGCCGGTGGTTCCGACTTGCAATTCTTTATAACCTTCTGGATCCAAATAGGTTGAATGCGGATCTAACCCAGTTAACATGCCTTTGATGGCATTTTCTAATAAGGTTTTGTCATCCACGGCTTCAACGTAATCGTTTTTTATTTTCGCAAATACCTCAGTGAAGGTACGTAACTCATCAACTGGCAAAGATAATGTTGAGTTTACATTTTTCTCAGCGAATACCCCTTGCGCAATGGCAAGCGTTACCCCGAGAACCAGACCAATGCTTAAGATAAATATGTTACGTAATGTTGGTTTCATTCCTTGCTCCACGGCAACTGCCGGTATTTCGGTTTAATTAAAAATTCGTTTGATCTACTGACAGTTTACTTCACACAACTACTTGATATAATTTGACTTCCCAATTTAGCAGATTAACCAGGTGAGATAAACGCTTATCTTTAACTGCACAGACTGACAATAATCACGTTGAATATATTGTTTTTCCAGTAACGGATATAAGAATAACAAAATTATTCGATTATCCTGATGGCACTATTTTTTAGCAAGTAACCATTCATGCGGATTAACCGGTTTTCCTTTATACCTTATTTCAAAGTATAAAGCTGGATCACCACTCCTCCCGCTGTTTCCAACTTCGGCAATCTGCTCACCAGAGTCAACTATTTGACCCAACTGAGCAAATACTTGCTGATTGTGTCCATAGAGGCTCAGATAATCTTTGCCGTGATCTAAAATGATGACATAACCATAACCACTTAACCAATCTGCAAAAATAACCTGCCCGGCAGATACAGCTTTTACCGGTTCACCGGCGTTTGCCGCAATCAACAGACCGCGCCATTTAATCCCGCTTGATATTCTTGACTTACCATATTGCCCGGTTATCTTTCCCTCCACCGGCCACATGAGTCCATTGTTACGCTTTGCGAAACCCATGCCGGAGGCGGCTTTTTTCGCTTTAATCGCCAACGCTTCCAGCTCTTTGGCTAATTTTTCGAGACGTGCTTGATCACTCTGCAGGCGCTGCTTATTACCCTTAGAAGCAGTGATTTTTTTATCCAGTTCGAATAAGTATTGTTGTCGGTCTTCTCGCTTCGATGTCAATTCCGCTAGTTTAGTTCTATTTTCGGTCAACAATATTTCCAAAGCGGATAATTTACCCTGCAACATTTGATTATTGGTATTTTGTGCGCTTAGGCGCTCGTTAAGTCCGCTTAATGATACTTGATACACTTTTTGGATATAGCTGAAGTAAATAGGACTGCGACCCCACTTACCAGACTCTCCGGGCTCGCTAGCGGAAAACAACGCTTTCAGATAATGACTGTTGTCTTTGGACAAAAAAAACAATCTAGCAAGCTCACTATAGGTTTTTTGACTATCAACAATCTCAGTCGCCAGCGTCTTTTTTATCATCCGTGCGCTTTCAATCTCTGCCTGTAATTGTGCTTGCTGCCGATGCAGCTGTTTAAGCTCGGTCAAGTTATTGGCAATGTGCGCATCGTAATTAAACAGGGTAGCATTTTCCTGTTTATATTGTTGCTCGTTACGTCGAATCGATTGCGTTATTTGCGCGATTTGTTTTTTTATTTGTTGGATTTCTGCTGCCGGAGCCGCTGGAGTAGGAGCGGGGGTAGCCGCATTCATATTCATTGAAGGCCACCACATAAAGGCGATGCATAATAACATTACACCGCGTTTGTTAGGCCCTATCATATCATTCCAGTTCGAGCAAAGACTGACCACCCATTTCATCGGGCGGTTTGATACCCATCAAATACAACATGGTTGGAGTCACATCAGATAATGCGCCTGCAGCCGCCATCTTCGCCTCACGACCGACATACACCAAAGGCACAGGGTTGGTCGTATGCGCAGTATGTGCTTGCCCGCTCGTGACATCCAGCATCGATTCCGCATTACCATGATCAGCGGTAATCAATGCTTCTCCACCCACCTCAATAAGCGCTGCTACGACACGCGCTATGCATTTATCCAAGCATTCGATCGCTTTGATTGTTGCATCGTAATTGCCAGTATGACCCACCATGTCCGGATTAGCGAAGTTGCAAATGATTGCGTCGTATTTGTCGCTTTTTATCGCCTCAATCAAGGTGTCTGTTAATTTAGCCGCATTCATTTCTGGCTGCAAGTCATACGTTGCGACATCGGGCGATGGTATTAACAAACGATCCTCACCCGGATACGGGTCTTCAACACCACCATTAAAAAAGAACGTGACATGTGCGTATTTTTCCGTTTCCGCAATGCGTAATTGGCGTAAACCGAGATTGGAAATATATTCGCCAAAAACATTACGCAATCGTTCAGGCGGAAATACCGCTTTAATATTAAATTTCGCGTTATATTCAGTTAAGCTCACATAAGTGGCTAAATCTGGCACTCGGCCGGTTTCAAACTCTTTGAAATCAGGCTCAATGAAAGGCCGGGTAATCTGACGCGCTCTGTCTGAGCGAAAATTCATGAAAATCAATGAATCACCATCTTCGATGGTATGCGGACTTTCATTCTCTGCGGCAATCACGTTGGCAGCAATAAACTCGTCAGTTTCGCCTCGTTCGTAGGCTTTCTCAATGGCTTCCAACGGCGAACTCACTCTGCAATCAGCAATACCATGAACCATAAGATCATAGGCTTTTTTGATTCTTGGCCAGCGATGGTCGCGATCCATCGCATAATAGCGGCCGATAATTGTTGCAAATTGCCCGCCTCCAAGCTTGTCGAACACAGCCTGCATGTTATCGATGTATTTTTTAGCACTCTTTGGCACCGTATCACGGCCATCCATGAAGGCGTGTAAAAACACTTTTTTGGCACCACGCTCTACAGCCAACTTAACCATCGCATGAATATGTTTTTCAGAGCTATGCACACCGCCATCAGACAGTAATCCCATGATATGCACCGCTTTATTGGTTGCAATAGCGTTATCAACGGCACTTGTCAATGTGCTATTTTCATAAAAAGCACCAGATGCAATAGAACGCGAAACACGAGAAATCTCTTGATAGACAACCCGCCCAGCACCCAAATTAAGGTGGCCAACTTCGGAGTTCCCCATTTGCTCAGACGGTAAACCAACTGCCGCTTCAGATGCTTTAATCAGGGTATGCGGATAACTCTCCCAGAGTTTATCCCAGTTGGGTGTATTTGCATTAATAATGGCATTATTTTCTTTTTTTTCACTATAACCCCAGCCATCTAAAATTATCAGGGCAATTGGTCGTTTTTTATTTCTCATAGCTATAATATTTCTATATTCCCGTTAATACTGCTTGTTATTTCACCAGCAATAAGGTGTTACTGCCTAAAATTAGGTTATTTTTAATAAAACACTAGTCTTAAACAGGTTTATTGTATAATGTTTTAATTATATAGGCATCTTCAAATGCCATGTACAAATAGCCAGCTGAGGCGCAAGGTATGATCGAAGCATTAAATAGTGTACTTATTACCAAGGATGACGACATAGAGCGTGCCGCCCTTTCCTTGAAAGCCATGGCGCATCCGCTTCGTCTCAAAATACTTTGCACGTTGGGCAGCAAGGAAGTCAGCGTCCAGGAAATTGTCGAATTGGTCGGTACATCACAAAGTAATATTTCACAACATCTCGCCATTTTACGCGACAAAGGCATTTTAAACTCGCGAAAAGAAGCCAACCGAGTATTTTATAAAGTGGGTGACGCGAGAACTTTGCGCCTGATAGGGATGATGCGAGAAGTCTTCTGTAGTACCGAATAGTACTGAATTAGTACCGAAACCTGACATTCGATCAAACTTTCCACGACTGAATAGCTACCTGTCCCCCGCCGAAAAACCCACTGCTCCCAGCATCAATTCCCCAAATCATCGCGAAATGATACTAATCTTGCTCACCAGAACCAAAAACCACAGCATGATGCAATGCTTTCTACCCATTAAAATCATACGGAATTAAAAACCGCGCGCATTTTAACACTAACTATAAGGTTCAACCAAGAAAAATCAGGTGGGCGCGGCGTTAGAGTGCAGCCAATTGGTTCTGCAGTGCTTCCAAAAAATCTTAGGCTCACCCGTCGGTTAGCCGGGTATTTTTTGGGAGTGCGGCAGGATCAAGGGGCTGTGCTATAAGGCGTGATCCATCTGATTTTTCTTGGTTAAGCCAAAAAAATCAGATGGGCGCAGCGTCAGAGTGCAGCGAATAGATTTCTCCTCAGATGTTGTACTGGGTCGCTTTTCAACATAATAATCAGTTAGAATAAGCCGCTTTTAACCGCTTGAACTTACTCAAGCATTATACCAATAATATAACATCGGAATTTGCATGGATCAGTTTATCGACTTTTTATATAAAGAATGGCCATACACAATCGCCTTGATCTTCATTTTAATACTCATTGGGCGGTCGTTTATTGAGCCCATTATGTCAGGCATGAAAGATATCAAACCACAAGATGCGGTACGCCTGATAAATGATGAGAATACCTTAGTGCTCGACGTCCGGCTGGACAAAGAATTCAAGGAAGGTCATATTTTAGATGCGACGCATATCCCGCTGGGTGCTCTGGAATCTCGAATCAAAGAAATTTCAGCGAAAAAAAGTGATCCTGTATTAATCTACTGTCAGACCGGAGCACGCACAAAACAAGCCGGTGGAATTTTGAAAAAACACGGTTTTGAAACCATGTATTCTCTAGAAGGCGGCCTAAATTCGTGGCTTAACGCAAATTTTCCGGTTAATAAAATCACCAAAGCGCGTAAACAGAAAAAATGACAGTGCATATAGAAATTTATACTACGGATTACTGCCCTTATTGCATCCGCGCCAAACAACTATTGGATAGGAAAAAAGTAGCATACACGGAATTTAATATTGATCAAGACATTGCGCGGCGGGATGAAATGTTAAGAAAATCAAATCGTAGCTCAGTGCCACAAATCTTTGTGGACAACCACCATGTCGGTGGCTTTGACGACATGCTGCTACTCGATATGAACGAGGAACTTGATCCACTTTTGTTTCCTGACGAAAACACCAACGAGTAAGCCATTGGTAAAACTAAATTTGAAGGCAAGAAAATGACTAAAGAAAAACCAGCAGCAACACCAACAGAGAATGTAAAAGAATTTGGTATTCAAAAGATTTACTTGAAAGATATTTCATTTGAAGCACCCAATACACCCAATATTTTTCAACAAGAATGGAAGCCAGAAGTCAACTTGCAACTCGGCAACTCCGCAGTGACATTGGGTGAAAACATTCATGAAATTATACTCACCGTCACTGTCACTGTAAAAATTGCTGAAGACACCGCCTATTTATGTGAAGTGAAACAAGCAGGCATATTCAGTATTAAGGGCTATACTGAAAAAGAGATGGGCATGATGGCGGGTTCCTATTGCCCTAATATGCTGTTCCCGTTTGCCCGCGAAGCGGTTTCAGATATTGTTAGCAAAGGCGGCTTTCCGCAAATGCTACTATCACCGGTTAACTTTGAAGCGTTGTATCAACAACATTTACAACAACAGTCGCAACCCAGTGAAAACGTCACAACCCATTAAATAAAAGCATGAAAAATCACGTCAAAGCTAGCATCGCTGTTCTTGGCGCAGGCTCCTGGGGTACTGCGCTTGCGATCTTGCTCGCGAAAAATGGCCATGCGGTAAATTTGTGGGCACGTGATGAAATCCAAGTCGCTGGCATGAATACCTCGCGGCGCAATGTAAAATATTTACCCAACATACTTTTGCCTGACAATATTGTCCCAACGGCAAGTTTAGAAAATGCCGTCAAGTATGCCGACGAAATATTACTTGTCGTGCCATCGGCTTATATCAGTAACATTATCGACAAACTCATACCACTGCTACCTCCCTTCCCCAGGATTGCAATTGCAAGCAAAGGTTTTGAACCCAGTCATTTGCAGTTTTTACATCAAGTTGCACAAAACAAGCTGGGAGATAACAGCACTACCTGCATCATTTCCGGGCCGACCTTTGCGAATGAAGTTGCACAAGGTTTACCGACGGCGATTACGGTCGCATCGAAAAATGAAACGTTTGCCCTAAGCTTTGCAAATTACTTAAGTAATGAACGCTTTCGAGCCTATACAAGCACAGACGTTATTGGCGTGGAAGTGGGCGGCGCCGTTAAAAATGTGATGGCCATCGCTGCTGGTATTTCTGATGGCCTGGGTTTTGGTGCAAACACCCGGGCTGCTTTAATTACGCGCGGCTTGGCAGAAATCACCCGGCTCGGCATAACGCTGGGCGGCCAGATGGAAACGTTTATGGGTTTGACAGGCTTAGGCGATTTGGTACTAACCTGCACGGATGATCAATCGCGAAATCGTCGGGTCGGCCTGGCTTTGGCGCAAGGCAAGTCTCTACCACAAATTTTAAGCGAACTGGGACAAGTTGCTGAAGGCGTCTCAAGCACGCAAAACGTTCATCAATTATCGAAAACACACAATGTTGAAATGCCAATAGTCGATCAAGTACATGAAGTTATCTATAATAATAAAGCGCCACTTAACGCGGTGGAAGATTTATTGAGCCGAGAAATTAAAGCTGAAACTCATTAACGGCTTTTCTCTATAAGGTTGTGCCGCTACGAGCGTTGGAAGGTGGCACTATGCAACGTTAAATTCCAATTGTGAATTTTCAGTATTCACTTGTAACTGCTCAGCGTGTTTAGATTTTGTTTCAGGTCGAGGCGTTTTCGCACGGAGAGAGGGAGCATATAGATATATGTAACCGATTGAGTACGAAAACAACGCTGATATGGGACAAAAGATGAATACGCTGAGTAGTTACATTCACTTTTGAGTGTTTTTATAGGCGTTAATCTCAGCTAACATTTCGCTATAAACCTTTGGATTCCTGAAGACCATGTAAGTCGTCGTGTTAGGCCAGCCTCTTGAAACCCTTATCTCTATGCCATCTTTCGTCTTCCAGGCATAATTGACTTTGCCGTGTCTTGGTGACCCGCCAACGCTTGTGGGTAGACCATAACGATTTTGCACCATGGCTTTTATTTCAGAAACCTGATGTGGGTCACTTTCGCTAGGAAAAGTATATTGCGCTAACGCGAATTCACCAGCTCGAGTATAACCAACAATCAACTCCGATGAATTCGATAATAAGTTGACACTATTGTATCGATCATACCAACCGCTGTCACGAGCTTGCGTTAAAACCCCGCCGGCTCGATCAATAGCTTGCAGTAGATCTTCGCGCGAAACGCATAAAACTTCCTCAGAAAATAAAGTGGTTTGCGCGCTTAACGCGCATTGCTTTTTTGCGTTTAATCGAGCGACGGCATCGCCAATCCAGGCTGGCCCACTCGGCTCTAAATCAGTTGATTTTTGATAGAGCTTAACGGCTATGTTAAGATCTCGATTAACACCCCTACCTAGCTCATACATGCGTGCTAGTCTGGCTAAACCCAGATAGTAATCATTGAAAGCTGCTTCACGATACCAATACAGGGCTTGCTCAAAATCTTGCGCGACACCAACTCCCTCTTCGTAGAATTTACCTAACGTCTGTTGTGCTTTTGGCAGACCTTGATCAGCAGCTTTTTGATACCAATAAGCCGCTTGCTTATAATCCTGCAATACACCATCACCCCGTTCATATTTACTGGCCAATTTACTTTGTGAAAACTTATCGCCGTCATTGGCTAATTTAGTCCAATAAGCAATGACCGGGTTAAGTCCTGTTACCGGCTCTTCAACGGGTGTTCCAGCCAAGGGTTCTGCATAAACAGAAATAGCAAACAGACATGGAATTAAACTCAATAGAAAAAAATGAGGTAATCGCATTAACCATTGCATGCTTGTTTACCCGCTTTGTCACTCATTTATTACTACCTTTAAGTTATTATCAACACGCGCTTAATGGTGTAAACCCTACGCGTGGATGTTGAATGCCCGTTACGCAAAAAGCAGACTGACTAATAAGGCCAGCCGACTGTGAAAGTACTGCAGAACCAGATAGGCGCAAACTGCCAGGCTCCTAGATTCTTAGGCATATAATAAAACATTCACTGCCAGACTCCTAGTCTATATTATAGGCAATCAGTATTACGGCTCAATTTATGCGAAACTTTAGAGTGTCATTACGAACTTTATGGGTAATATGACTATAAATAACAAAAAAGAAAAAAGTGAACATATATTATACATCGATTTTGACAGAACTGCTGTCAATACGTTCGCCTGCTTCAATAAAACATTACAGGCTATAATTGATCGGATTGCTTTATAATTAACCTTAAAATCATTAAATCTTAATCAATTTTTAAAATTTTTCTCACTAGATTGTAGTATAGTTTGTTTACTTCTCTACCCCACCCACAAGCGATACGATGCAGGTTTATCGAATATCAAGGAGCTAAACACATTAAGGATGTAAGCCAATGCTTGAAAGCAAACAGAAAACACTGTCAGATGAACCGGAAAAGAAACTCACTATAACCAAGATTAATGTGGATAAAGCTACCGCCGACAATAAAAAACCCGAACTTGTTCAAACAGGGAAAACAAATAAACAAAAAAACAAAACCAATAAAATCAGCGAGCTTGGCGGTTCCCGCGGTGTAGAATCGCTATTTAGAAATACTTGCCGCTCACAGTTAGACATGATTACCCTAGCAGCGACAAAAGCAAACATCATGATCTCTCTTAACGGATTCCTTGTTTCGGTGCTACTGGTGTCGGGCTCCTATTTTTTAGAGGCTAACCCCTTACTGATTATTCCATTCAGCACATTCCTGCTAACCTGCACTATTGCGGTGGTTTTTGCGGTGCTTGCCGCCCGCCCACAGGTAGACAAAACCCTATGGTCAATAGATGACTTTCGAGCAGACCGCGCAGACCTATTGGTGTTTGAACAATTCGCAAAATTGTCGAAGGAAGACTATGTTGATGCAATGCTTGAAATGGTGCGCCATAATGATCGCGTTTACCGCAACATGGCCGTACTTATCCACAATCTTGGCCATTCAGCAAACCACTCATTCGCACGGCTCTATATCTCCTATAGTGCATTTATGATTGGCTTGGTGATCAGCGTTATTTTACTTTTCATGATACTCAGCAAAACAGCCATGATCGATGTTTAATTTATCTAAGGCATCTGTAAGACCAAAAAAACTTCTTTCGAAAAATTTTCTCATCCTATCAACTGGTTTGTTATTAGGCGTCACCCTATCACTTGCTGCCAGCAAAGAACTTAAAGAAACATTGCCTATGATTGAAAAACGCCAGCATTGTGACGCAGTCTCCGAACCATCAGGTGTCGTGCAATTACCTGATGGGCACATCATAATCGTTGAAGACGAACAGAGTAACCCACTCAGCACCCTTACACTCGACGAAAACTGGCGGGTGTCCGCCAAACCCTTACCAACAAATTCTTTTTTTAATATGATAAGCGGACGCCAATCCACCGGAATACTTGCCGATCTGGAAGCCATCGATGTGGATGACCAAGGTTTCGTTTATGCCATCACCTCACATTCTCGAACGCTTACTGGCAAACGTTCCGACGCTCGGGAAAAATTGGTGCGCTTCAAGATTGAGGACAATAAGATACACGAGACAAGTGTTCTTACTGACATTAGAAAAGCGATGACAAAAACCGACAAAATACTCAAGCACGCTGCCAAAGTGTCAGATGTCAAAGACTCCAACGGCCTCAACATTGAAGGCATGAGTTTTGACAAGACGAAAAAAACATTGCTGATCGGATTACGCAGCCCAGTGATAGATGATAAAGCAGTAATCGTGGTCATGAAAAACCCTATCGTCGCTTTCGAAAATAGCGAATCACCTCAATTCGCTGATGAGCCCATCTATCTCGACCTGGACAAAGGCGGCATCCGCTCAATTACTTTTGATGCAAAACTTAACGGCTATTTAATCATTAGCCGCCATGAGAAAAAAAATAAGAAATTCAAACTATGGCTGTGGAACGGAACACCCAACCAAGCGCCACGCCGAGTACGCATCGATGACAATATTGATCTATCCAATGCAGAAGGCATTACATCCATCCGCCACAAGGGTGCTGAAAAAATCCTGATCGTATTTGATATTGGACAAAAATCAAAGCGTAAAAATGGCTGCTTCCTGTTTCTCGATTATGATCAACTTAAAATTGAACCATGAAAGCGGGCTTTAAACCCGCCCTTACTACCCGCTCCACCGTATCCGTTATGAACAACAGCTAATTTAAGCCGTTACAACTACTTCAGTTCTGGCTTCGCGTTGTATGCGTGTATCTTTTTTCTTAATGACGATTTCGACATCTCTGTTGAGTGTATTAAGTAGATCAACAAGGCGTTCAACAGAAAAATGTTTCAGTTTTCCTTTTCTAAGATCTGATACTTGAGGTTGATATATTCCTAGAACCTTGGCCGCTTCCGCTTGGGTAATGCGTCTATGCTTCACGATGGAATTAATAGAGGCTGCAATTTTTGCTTTCAGCTTTAGTTCTTCGGGGTTTTTACAACCAAGGTCAGCAAATACATTGCCGCTTCTCTTGGTTGCTGTAATTTCTTCGGTTTTCTGTGTCATTGTCCTGTCCTGTGCGAATTGACATATCAAACTGCAAACGGTCAATTGATAATTAGGAATGAAAATTAAATACGTTGCACACAGATTTAGTTTCTATTTGGACGTTCCTTATTATACGAATGCAGGTCTTAAAACTTGGGTACTTTAGAGGATCGTCAGAAAAAGCCTTGTCATCGACTGATTACACGTTAAGAGGCAAACATAAAAGAAACGTTGACGCATGCGCATCTATGAGTATAGTGTCGGAATTTCTCCTGGCATAACGACACCAATATGTTTCATATCGCACTCTACGAACCGCGCATTGCGCCTAACGCTGGCAACATTATTCGATTAGCGGCTAACAATGGCTGTAACCTACACTTGATTGAGCCTTTGGGGTTTGACCTTGAGGAAAAAAAATTACGTCGCGCTGGGCTTGATTATCATGATTTAGCTAATGTTACTCGGCACCCTGATTACGCTACGTTTATAAAAGCGATGGGCGATCGGAGAATATTAGCGTGTACAACCAAGGGCAGTCGCTTTCACGATCAAATTGATTATCAAAAAGGTGATGTGCTCTTATTTGGCTCTGAAACGCATGGCTTGCCGGACAATGTGCTGGATAACATTGAAGCGAGTTGTCGATTGAGAATTCCAATGCGCCCAGGTAGCCGTAGCCTGAACTTGTCTAACGCGGTGGCGATTATCAGTAGCGAAGCATGGCGTCAGCACGGATTTGCTGGCGGGCAATGAACAATCAATTACTCCATGTCTGCGCTTTCACCACTTTCACCAAACAGCTGTAATTCCTTTATTTTTCGCGTCAAAGTATTACGACCCAGGCCCAGTAACTTTGCCGCTTCTTGACGACGACCACCCGTATAAGTTACCGCAGCTTCAATGAGAACTTTTTCGAATTGCGGTGTTGCATAACTCATGATATTTGACTCCCCATTGGATAGGCGTGATTTTGCCCAGCGATTCAATGCATTTTCCCAGTCTTCGCTTACCATGCCAGCGTCAGAGGAATGTTTTAACTCTGGCGGCAAGTCTTCTAAATGTACCTCAGGGCCTGGCGCCATAACCGTTAACCATCGACAAACATTTTCAATTTGCCTAACATTGCCTGGCCAGCTGAGTTGGCTTAAGTATTTTTCGGCTTCTTTATTTAATATTTTCGATTCTACCTTGAGCTCTTTCGCCGCAGAGAGCAAGAAATGATTTAACAATAATGGGACATCTTCCTGCCGCTCTCTCAGTGGTGGTAATTGAATGCGAATGACGTTGAGGCGATGGAACAAATCTTCTCTGAATTTGCCTTCCCTTACAAGCTTTTCTAATTCCTGATGGGTGGCAGCAATAATGCGCACGTCAACTTTTATCGGGTCGTGTCCACCCACCCGATAAAATTCCCCGGTGGCTAAGACACGTAACAAACGCGTTTGCAAATCAGCTGGCATGTCACCAATCTCATCGAGAAATAATGTGCCACTATCAGCTTGTTCAAACCGACCACGACGGGTGGTTTGGGCGCCGGTAAATGCCCCTCTTTCATGCCCAAACAATTCTGATTCTAACAAGTCTTTGGGGATGGCCGCGGTGTTAATCGCAATAAACGGCTGTTTGGATCGTGGACTATGACGATGCAGGGCTGTCGCGACTAATTCTTTTCCTGTGCCTGATTCACCATTTATCATGACCGTAACATTGGAACGAGACAAACGACCAATCGCTCGAAAGACTTCTTGCATTGCAGGTGCTTCACCAATGATATCAGCATTAGCTTGCTCGACCAGCTCTACGGCAGGCGCTATTGAACGGCGACGATGCTGCACTGCCCGACGGACTAAATCAACAGCATCGTTGACATCAAAAGGTTTCGGTAAATATTCAAAAGCACCACCCTCATACGCTGTGACTGCACTTTCTAAATCCGAATGCGCGGTCATAATGATGATAGGCAATTCCGGGTATAAGTTATGCGCTTCGTTAAGAAATTCAAAGCCATCCACGCCAGGCATACGGATGTCTGATACGATAGCATCAGGTTGTTGTTTACTGAGTTTTTCGATTAAACCGGTAGCGCCTTCGAAACTGCTGACATCCATATCCGCTTTACTAAGCGCCCGCTCCAACACCCAACGTATTGATCTATCGTCATCTACCACCCAAACATTTTCTTTAGCCGACATACTTCTATCCTTCTGACTTAGGAACGTGTATAAAACAAATTGGACATCTGACGCTCATATTTAGTCTGTATTGGCACGTTCTAATTGAACAAAAGTACAGGAATAGTCATTCTATTTCGAGCTTTTGTGATTGCAGAACGTGCCAAGATGGGCTGAAGATGAGATGTAAGATGGGTAATTTATTTCATACACGTTCCTTAAATTGGCAATAAAATAGTAAATCGAGTTTCACCCGGTTTACTGACACACTCGATAACCCCACCATGCTGGCCAATTAAATTCTGCGCAATTGACAAACCCAACCCTGTACCATCAGCCCGACCGGTTACCATCGGGTAAAAAATTTGTTGCAGCATTTCTTCCGGGATGCCTGGACCGTTATCAATTATTTCAATGCTCAGCACCAGGCGATGCAATGTCCCTGCAATAACTGCTCGGCGCTTTGAGCGTGTCCGTAGTGTGATTTCACCTTTACCTTCCAATGCTTGTTTAGCATTACGCACCATATTTAATACAGCCTGGATCAACTGATCCTGATCACCCTCAACTTCAGGCAAACTGGGGTCATAGTCGCGTTTGATTTTCAATTCATCGTCGGATTCCGCTAGCACCAATTGCCTGACTCGCTCAAGCACAGAGTGAATATTGAGCGCATATTTTTGCAGAGGTCTGTTTGGCCCTAGCATTTGGTCAACCAGGTTTTGCAGGCGTGTGGTTTCACCTATAATGACATCGGTATATTCCTTCAATTCTTCGCTGTGGAGTTCGCCTTCCAGCAACTGAGCCGCACCACGAATACCCCCTAACGGATTCTTTACTTCATGAGCAAAGCCGCGTATCAGGGTTTTTAGAACACTTTGTTGCGCTATCATATTTTCTTCCTTGGCAATACGCAGCTGCCGGTCCACATCGTGTAGCTCTACAAGCAAGCAATTTTCTTCCTTGATGGGTACGAACGCACAATCTGTCATCAAGGAATTTAGCAGCGACGGAATAACCAATTCTAATTCCCGCTTTGTATAGTTAAATTCACTGTGTAAAGCATCATCAAATGCCGCTAAAAAATCATTGGATCCAGAAAAAGTGTCGTATATCGATTGCATTTCCAATTGACGAAAACTCATACCCAGCAAACTTTCGGCAGCGGGGTTTACAGCAATCACATCGCCAGAATAATTGACAAGCAGCAGCGCGGTTGAAAGATTCTCAAAAACGCTATGTACCAATTTGGTGAATTTAACAGTATGATCCAAGTCTTCCATCCAGAGCCCGCTGCAATTAGCAAACCATAAGTTACAAAAAAATATATTTATTAATTAAATCAAAGGGATAGAGTTCTATATCGAATTGCTTCCTGAGTTAAAAACAGTAATGCAAATCAATCAAGCAGATTAGAGCACCAAAAAGGTGCAAGGGGTTTTTGATTATAATGACAACAGCCGAATCGGTGCAAGTTAATACTCACAATCGGAGCTCTAATATTTTTCCTGGAATTAGCGCTCGTAGTGGCTAGGCCTTATCGAGGGTGTTGCCCTGTGTGCCACATGGATGCTGCCGCCAAGTCTACACGGACGTATTCACGGCGTCTCTCGGTAAGGTTTTGCCACTACGGGTGCTGGAAGATGGTACTTTTACAATTTTGAACCCCAAAGCTTAAGGAATTAATACCGATTACGCGCTGAAAAATGTTCTAACGGAATAGTTTTGAAAATCGATGCAGATGAAAGACACTATTTGTTGTCATTTTTATTTGCTGCCCTGACTTATCAACAATCGCAGCTTGAATAGTATGAGTCCCACGATCGACATTTTTTAACGTAATACTGCTTGTGGCATACCCAGCCTTATCCCATACACCATCTAGCGACAGCTTTATTTTATGGCCATGTTTTACTTGCAATGGTGGGTTGATATCGAAAGCAATGACGACTGTTCCCGTATTTTCCTGTATAGAGCTATCATTAACCGGGCGACTAATGACGAAGCGGGTATAAGGTTTAGCTTTTTCTTCCACTGCGACAGGACTAGCCACAGCACTTTTATCAACTTGCGACTTAGGCTCGGACTCAACGTTTATTGGCGCAAATTTTATCACAGACGGTTCTCGCATTTTTCGCTCAACCGCTCCAGGAACGGGTCTATCCGTAAAGACAACATTACCCTGCTCATCA
>CALZHW010000026.1 GCA_945787125.1 uncultured Ectothiorhodospiraceae bacterium | reverse complement strand
GATGAGCGTAGAACCGAGATGTGTTTAATGCTGCCATCCGCGTTAATCGCCACATCGAGGATTAAACTGCCGGATAAATTACGCCGTTTTGCTTCTTCGGGAAAATTGAGGTTGCCAATTTTTTCTACCTTCTGGCGCCAGCCTTCCATATAACTGGCATATTTATATTCTTTGGTTGCGGCGGTAATAAACTTGTGGCGCGGCATCTTGGCAAACGCCTGTAGAGAATTACCTAGCTGAGCATCGATACTGGCAATGGCTTTCGCTTGTGTAATCAGTTCTGCCACAGAGACCTCACTGGTTTTCGCGACCTCTTCGGGCTCTTTATCAGCACTGATCTTTTCTTCAGCCACTTTTTGCGTCATTAGCTCCTTAGCGCTCGCCTTTTTTTGCTCAGGGGTCGCAATCGTCGGCGGTGTTGGCATAACCATATTCACTGCGTCGACAGGTATTAATGGCACAAACGATGTTTCTGGCCGGTGCTTTTCTTCAATATTACCGCCACCTTTCTGGTTAGCTTGCGCCAGATAGTCGGCATCTGCGGGGGCTTCATCACTACGGCTGTTAACCAGTGTAACTTCGAGGCTGGGGATCACTTTATCTTCGCGCTCTACTTTAAATCCGCCAAAACTAATACCGAAAATTAAAATAACATGTATCGCAAGGGCAATAATCAACATTACGCCAAAGCGATCCGCCTCATATTTTGCATCTGCTACTCTAAGAACTTGTGGGATAAGCATGCTGATTTAATCTACTCGTTACTTTTACTGCAATAAAACCGTTAAAAACACCAAACACCAGCGCGGCGGTCATGAACACGGGTGACAAAACAAACAGTGCCTCATGCGGAATAAAAAGCCAATACACCATTATAAGCTGTGCTGACATGTGCGCGATTGACATCAAAATCGCTAAACCAAAAACAGAAAGTGACTTCAGGCGCCATTGTGAATAAACCCACAATACCAATACACTCGCTACGGCACCACTTAAACTCAAGACAAACGTCGGCGATAAAAATGTGCCGATAATCAAACTACCGACAAAAACCCGTAACAGCGATACCCATGAGGCAAAACGTATGCCGTATAACGCGAACACAATAAGTGTGACGATATTCGCCAAACCAGGCTTTATACCTGGCAACGGGCTGGGCAAGGCGGCCTCTAATACATGAATGCCGATTGCCAGTGCGGCCAGTTTTGCCACCCGATAATCTTCGTTGGTGGCAGTTAGCCGAAGCTGCCTTTTCACGGGATATACCACTGTATCGACAGCATTACTTAAAAATTGATACTGTCAAAACGCGCCTTTGAACCCACCAAATACAAGCTAACGCCGTTGGGTAAACAAGCGGCCAAACTATTGACCTGAGATAACCAGCCGCTGCGTATACAGACTTTATTGCTGCAGGGAGATTCAACAAATCGAACTTTTCCATCTTTAACTTCGATAATACTGACACCTAGCACACCTTCCACTTTGATCGATATTTCTTCCTTTAGATCAAGAATAACCTGTTTCTTTCCGACCACATTTACATGTGCATGACGGGCATCTCCACCAGTACTCCAGAAAATAACATACAGTGAAAGCACGAAACCCAGCGCGACAACAAATATAGAAATATCACCCTTGGTCAGCTCTTTGATCACTGAAATGCCTTTGAGAGCCGAATATTTTTTTCTGCACCTGGCTCAAACTGCAATCGTGCGTGAATTTTAGGCGTAAGGTGTATCAAGCCTTCACTATCAATCAGCATGACTTGGTCGAGCTGCATTTTCTTTGCGATGCGCTCCCAATCTTTTGCTCCTGCCACAAATAAGGCGGTCGCAGCTGCATCGGCAATTGCTGCTGACTGATGCACCACGGTGACCGATCGTACCGTTGATGCTGGGTAGCCAGTTTTCGGATTGATAATGTGATGATATCGTTTGCCTTGATATTCATAATATCGCTCATAATCACCTGAGGTAAAGACACTTTCATCCCCGTGAATTTCAATACCGGCTAAAATACCCGCTGCCCGCGGATCACGAATGCCAATCATCCAGTGTTTATCACCCTTTTTACCGATGGCGCGCAAATCACCACCCGCATTGACGATTGCGTTTTCAACACCTTGCGATAGCAGATAATCAACGGCCTTATCGACGCCATAACCTTTGGCAAAGGCGCCCAGATCTAAAATCACCGCTGGATTATTATTAATGAGATTCAACGCATTTATCTGCAGGTTTGCCATTTCGGGCTTGCTGGCTAATAGTTCACCGATAGCGTCTTTTGACGGTGGTGGCCCGCTGGGCATTTCGTCCTGATTAAACTGCCACAACTTAACTAGCTTACCAATCGCTGGATTAAAATAACCGTCGCTTTGAGTCGATAATTCACTGGCTTGCAGTATCATTTTTCTTATTTCAGGGTCGATAGAAAATGGCTCTTGCGACGCTAATAGTTTATTAACCCGTGCCAGAGAACCGGGTTTCCAGGGATTCCAGGCGGCTTGCATGTAGTTAAAATCGGTAAGCAGATCATGAAATAATTTCTGTGCCTTTTTTTCTTCCAGCCCAGCGAAAGTGATGCTGACCATCGTACCCATGACGAACATGGTCTCTTCAAATACGACAACTGGCTTTTCACGTGAGCAGCTTAATGCGGCGGTGAGTAAAATTAATATTAGCAGCTGCTTCATACGGTCGCGGGTACTACATGCGTTTCAATAGCATCCATTAATTGACTGGCAATGTCGAGATTATACAGTGCATCCAGTTCGCGGATGCAGGTCGGACTGGTGACGTTTATTTCGGTGAGATAATCACCGATCACATCAAGCCCAACAAACAGCAGACCTTTTTCTAGCAGTGTTGGTGCCACTTGTTCACAAATCCAATAATCCCTCTCGCTTAACGGCACACCTTCTCCGCGCCCACCAGCAGCAATGTTGCCACGGGTTTCGCCCGCCTTGGGAATACGCGCTAGCGCATAGGGCACCGGCTCACCATTAACCAGTAAGATGCGCTTATCTCCGGCCACAATCTCTGGGATAAATTTTTGCGCCATGACGTATTGCGATTCAAACTGGGTGATAATCTCCAGTACAACGGACAGGTTTTGATCTCCTGGCTGTAAACGGAAAATAGACGCGCCACCCATCATATTTAATGGTTTGATAATGACATCTTGATGTTTTTCAGTGAACTCGCGCAAATCCTGCATCGAGCGGGTAACGAGTGTTATGGGGCAGCATTGTGGAAAATGCGTGGTGAAAAGTTTCTCATTCGCGTCACGCAGGCTTTGTGGTTTATTAAGCACCAAAACGCCTCTTTTTTCCGCCATTTCCAGCAAATAGGTGCTGTAAATATATTCCATATCAAAGGGTGGATCTTTACGCATCAAGGCAACATCGACAAGCTCATGCAGCGGCGAATGACCTGAGTCGAGAATTTCAAACCATTGCTCGTTATCATCCATGACCCGTATCTGCTGCCATTTCGCATACACGGTATCATTTTCAAAGGCTATATCACCTTGTTGCAGGTAAAAAATTGGCCACTGCCGCTTTTGCGCCGCCAATAACATAGCAAATGTACTATCTTTGTACGGTTTGATATGCTCAATGGGGTCCATCACTACGCCAAGTTTTATCACCAATGATCGTCCTTTAATTGCCAGTTAATAAAATCATAATAACCGAATTAGGCTGCGCCGAATACTCTACGGTTAATTAACGGTTAATTGAATTTTCTAAGATAATCCTGGAAAAATCAGTTGAGCAAGGAACGTGTATGAAATAGCTATTGATTCAAACGGGCTGCAAATTAGCGTAGGCTAACACTAACCACTTTGGCCCGGCATCATAGAAATTAATCTGTACACGAACGTGGTGGCCCTTGCCTTCAAAATTCAGTAATACACCGTCGCCGAATTTCATGTGGCGCACTATCTGTCCCAGGCACAACTGGAAATCATCCAATGCATCTTCGTCAATAAAGGTATTGCGACTGATGGGAGTGGAAATTTGTGCGCGGGGACGCACATCTACAATGACGTCTTGCGGCAATTCACGCACAAAACGAGAAACCTTCGGATAAAATTCGCGGCCATATAAACGGCGATGCTCGGCGGCGGTGAGCACAAGTTGTTT
Source organism: uncultured Ectothiorhodospiraceae bacterium (assembly GCA_945787125.1). Taxonomy (GTDB): domain Bacteria; phylum Pseudomonadota; class Gammaproteobacteria; order S012-40; family S012-40; genus CALZHW01. The sequence continues at coordinate 26,437 of CALZHW010000026.1, read as the reverse complement.
CTCTGCCCGCGTCATTCCCACATAACATAAGCGCCGTTCTTCGGCGAGACGATCTACCTCTTCGACAGAACGTTCACTGGGAAACAAACCTTCTTCCATTCCCACCATAAAAACCATTGGGAACTCCAGACCCTTAGCAGAATGCAGTGTCATTAACTGCACACAATCGTCGCCGATTTCCGCTTGCCCATTGCTGGATTCCAGAGCAGTGTAAGCAAGAAAGACAGATAAATCATCCATCTCTTCGAATTCTTCGTCAACACCTGCTTCAAGTGAATCCAGTTCAAATTGCTTTACGGCAGAAACTAACTCTTGCAAGTTTTCAACGCGGGCTCGACCTTTCTCACCTTTTTCTTTTTTATAATGTTCCACTAAGCCACTTTGCTCAAGCACGGCTAATAATAGGTTTTCCAGCCCAGCGCCGCCAGACAACTCTAACAGACTGTTAATAATTTCAAGAAAACCATTTAAGGCTTTGCTCGCACGAGCGGGAACGGCTTGCGCTTCAAGAATCAACGCCATAGCATCCCACAATGAAACCCCATCTTTTAGCGCTTGCGCGCGAATAGCTTGTAAGGTTTTTTCACCAATGCCGCGCGGCGGGGTATTGATGACGCGCTCAAATGCGGCATCATCAAGTTGACTGGCAACCATACGTAAGTACGCTAAGGCATCTTTTATTTCTGCACGATCAAAAAATCGCATACCTCCATAAATACGGTAAGGCATGTTTTCCATGAGCAAAGCTTCTTCCAATACACGGGATTGCGCATTGGATCGATAAAGCACCGCACAATCTTTACGATCATTGCCCTGCTCTATCCATTGTTTAATGGTTTCAACCACAAACCGAGCTTCATCTTGCTCATTGTAGGCCGTGTATAATTTTACCAGCTCGCCATCTTCGCCCGCTGTCCACAATTTCTTGCCCAATCGTCCAAAGTTTTTTTCAATGAGTTTATTCGCCGCACGTAAAATATTACCCGTGGAACGATAGTTTTGCTCCAAACGCACCAAAAACATTTTTTCAAATTCGTTTTGCACTCGCTGGATGTTTTCAACTTTTGCTCCGCGCCAACCATAAATGGATTGATCATCATCACCCACGATAAATACTTTACTGGTTTGCCCGGCCAGCAAACGCAACCAGGCGTATTGTATGGTATTGGTATCTTGAAACTCATCCACCAGTATGTGTCGGAACCGACGCTGAAAGTCAGCTAATACACTGGGATTTTTTAACCACAGCTCATGCGCGCGCAACAAGATTTCAGCGAAATCCAACAGACCGCTGTTATCACAGATTTTTTGATAACTTTTATAGATGTCAATCCATTGCTGCTCCATAAAGTCACCTTGTGCGTCCAGGTTTTGCGCACGTAAGCCTTCATCTTTTTTATTGTTGATATACCATTGCGCTTGCTTAGCTGGCCACTTAGCTTCATCAATTTGAGCATCACGGATGATGCGCTTTAAGAGGCGCAATTGATCATCGGAATCGATTATTTGGAATGCCTTAGGCAGGCCTGCTTCGGCATAATGTGTACGCAGAATACGGTGAGCCAGGCCATGAAAAGTGCCAACCCACATGCCGCCTGCGGGCACATTTAATAGATTTTCAATTCTGCCGCGCATCTCAGCGGCGGCTTTATTGGTAAAGGTAACGGCCAGAATGGAATAAGGGGATATATTCATGGTCTGAATAATCCAGGCTATTCGGTGCACTAAAACACGCGTCTTGCCGCTACCGGCACCGGCCAAAATCAACGCATGCTCATCACCTAACGTGACCGCTTCGCGTTGTTCATCATTTAATGATTCAAGTATATGTGTGACATCCATGGGCGGGGATTTTAGCAAAAAAATCGCAGCAACCCCACATTAAATCTAGAAAACCAACTGGGCGCGGGTTTTTCAGGAGCCTGTCCGAGAATGGGAGCCGTCATGAGGGGAAACAGTTTTAGTGCAGATTTATCGATCGTTTGAAGTTAATAGCCATAGCTATTCGCTGAAAAGGATCGATTAATCTGTGCAAAACGGTTTTTCCGCAATAGGCCTCCCATTCTCGGACAGGCTCCTAGGCTCATTTATGCATCGGTATACGTGTACTTTCGCCTCACAAACAATGTGGGCTGAATCATTTAACCAAAACCAGGCATTTAACAATGATCATAATTTCATCAGCTGGATGCTGTTTAGCGTGCGAGAAAGGATTAAGGCTTATCATCGTATAAACAGTGTTTTATCTTCGGCAAGAAGCCAGCTAATTATCCACGCTAATACGCTGATAATTCCAGACCTGAATAGATATAAAATAAGATAAGGAAGTTAAAAATTTTCAGCTACGCTAGTCTACTCTGACTAATTCTGCTGAGCGATTAAACAATAAGCTTGACGCTCTTATAGCCTTAAACCCACTCGGGCACCAATATCTGTCATACCATATTCCCCATCTTGACCAGAATAGTTAATCCCTATTAGACCCCTACAAAACATACCTGGGTGGGTGGGGGATGCCTGGTATTGAATGGCGGCTCGGGACACAGTGTTGCTGAGCTGTCCGGAATCACGCGCCTGGTCGACCGCTGTAAAAACTGGCTCAGGGGAGATCGGTTTTGCCTCTGGCATTTCAATGCGCACCGTTGCGACACCTTGTAGCAGGGCATACAGGTCGTTGCTGCTGATGTTATCTGCGATCATCTGGCCCAGTTTAGCCCAATGCTCAAGTTGTTTAGGGGCAGAGCGATTCTGAAGTTTTCCAACCCGCTCGGCGTTACCGACCAATTTGTCATCTAATCGTACTGCGGTAGACATGGCAACCTCCAAATCATAAGCCTTCCATTAATGTAGCGTAATGCAACATATTGGAAAATACTTATGCGCAATACTTATGCGCAACAGCGCTTCAGCAGCGTGGCCGATTTTGCATCGGGCGATTTTCCTATAAGTGAACTTTTGAGGGCACTAAGCGATTGTTTTGTGGACTAACTTACCCTAATCACTACACATTACTACTGCGCATCACCATAGATAGGTGGGTGCGCTAATACCTAGATCCTGCAAGTGATCGTATGTGCGCAGCGCAAGTTGTGATTCGTAGAGCAAATCTAACTAGAGCGCAATCCTTATTGTGATTGCCGAAAATAGTGATATTACTCTACGGGTCTAGAGCTTGTGCTGAGTATGTGCAAGCACTTGCAGGATTTAGGTAATATATAAAAATCATCTGGTTACAGCTGTTTAGCGTAATGGCAAACGAATCCCTGCATAAAGCTTCTGAAATTGTTAATAAAATATTACAGATGAATTGTCACATTGCGATAGCCGCAGAAGAGCAAAGTCAAGTTAGGGGTGGTATCAACAGAAATATTGTTAATGTACATGATCTGTTTGAACAGGGCATCAAACTGTCGAACACACTGGGGAAATCTGGGAGTGATGTATCTGAAATGGCCAATGAACTAAAGAAAATTATGTCCCATTTTAAAGTGGTGCTGTTAGGCAATTTTCTGTTTTTCTGACATCATCTTGTCGATGATTTCCATGACACCATCACTGGCCACTTCCATGGATTCATAAGCATTGATAATTGAATCCTGAGAATCACTATTATTGATCCAATCAGTTTCCAAATATTCAAGAATATTATGCGCATGGGTATGCACATGCATATGTGGTTTTTCCATAATATTAAATGATGGAGTACTCTGGAATAGCTTAAGACCATCTCCTTCATAATACCATTTGCCTAAGCGACAATCATGATGATTGACTCGCACCGCTGCCGCTTCATCAGATTCCACTCCTGTGGATAATGACATATAAGATTTCTGTTTATAGATCATATGATCAACTTTAATCAAGGATGCAAAACAAATATCATGCACCAGCGTTGCTGATTGTGTTGTGGTTTGTGCTTTTTCTGCAAAGCCAGAAATTTTATCCTGCAAGTCGTTGACTTTGCCCTGCATATTGTTGGCGTTTTCCAGCATAGTAATGGCACTTTCCTGCATGCTGGTGGTTTTATGTCGGAATGTAGATATGACTGTCGTGATTTGATCGGTGGCGTTTTTTGTATTGCTGGCAAGCTGTTTAACTTCATCGGCCACCACTGCAAAACCTCGCCCTTGCTCCCCAGCTCTCGCCGCCTCAATAGATGCATTGAGTGCTAGTAAATTGGTTTTTTCAGCAATACCCGTAATCATCGCAAGAACCCCGGCTATTTCGTCGCTCATGCTATTCAATTGCTGACTGATTTTACTGTTCGATTCAATCATTTGTAAATTATGATTAAGGCTTTCAACCATTTCGGAAAAACTTATTCCGCTTTGCTTGGCTTTTCCAGCCGTATCCATAGATAGTTCAGTAACCAATTCCATTTCACTGGTGATTTGCATTAAGTCGTTCTGACTTTTCTGTAAGTTTTTCATTATGTTTGTTGCGTTCAGGGTTTGCAGTTTTGAGGTTAATTCGTTTTGCCTGATATAGACATAATTGTTTTGCATTGCATCAAGTGCGGTATTAATGTTTTTAAACGAATGAATGATTTCGCCATGCAATCCATCATCGAAAGCGCGTCGATAATAATGCCCCTGACTAACACTATAAAAACAAGCATTTACTTCACGAAAAAAAGGCTCTATCTGGTCCAAAGATTCATTTAAATCCCAAGCTATCTGGCCTAGTTCACCCATTCCAGGCACATTAGCTATTCTGTTCTTGTAATCACCTTTGAGCATGCCCCCCAATACATTTCGTATTTTATCGACAGTATGCAAGGCTGATTTAAGATTGTAATTGGCAAAAATACTGATGGTGAAAGAGGTTGCAACAAACAACCATAGCCAATGACTATAAGCCTCAACAAAAAACACATAGACCATCATCAACAACATCAAACCGTTGTTTAGCACCATATAGATTCGTAGTTTAGATGCTAAGAATAAACGCTTCATAATTTTTATTTTCCATGTGCATGTGGTCATTTAATACTTGGGTTCCTGCAGCAATCGCCTCTTTACTGTTGGTTGCCATTTCCGCAGCCAACATCTTTTTATAAAGTGGTTCAATTACCGCCAGTGACTCCCCTTTTGGCTTTCTTCTTACCGAAAAATATCCACATATATTATTTTTTTCATCATAATCAGGTGTAATATTGGCAAACACCCAATAATGATCGCCGTTTTTAGTGATGTTTTTGACGTAGGCAAAACATTCTTTTCCTTGCTTTATGGTTTGCCATAGCAAGTTGAAAATCGATCGAGGCATATCTGGGTGTCGCACTATGTTGTGCTGTTGCCCCAACAATTCCGGTTCACTAAATCCTGATATATCCATAAACTTACGATTGGTGTAAAGTAAACGACCCTTGAGATCTGTTTTACTAACGATAATACTATCTTTGTCAAACGTAACTTCGCGATTTGTTGGTGTAATGTTGAGCTTCATACCTGCTAATGTACCGTAACTACTTATAATAACCATGATATCGACAGGAAATATTTAGACTTGAATCAAATTATCATTCACAATCGGAGTGTATAGTTGTCATCGCATACTCATAGATCGCACCAATAAATGCATAGACTTCATCGTAACCCTCATCTATAAGCTTAATAAATAATGTGAATGCTACATCTGCACTTTCATGACTAAATAAATTGGTGGCTTCTCGTATTTTTTGATTATTTGTCATTGGAAAATTTACGATATTATTCATTGCGGTAAGTGTATTGTTTATTGCTGTGCTTGCTGTTTAAACAAAGGGAGCAGCATTGCAGTCATTGAACGCTGATTGAGAATGATAAGGTAGCAAACCAGTTAGTCAATCGAGGTCAATAAAAGCTCCGGGATACCAATGGCTTTAACACGCGCACCGCTTTCCACGAAGTAGTGCTCCCAAAAGCGTCTGATTTTCATCACGTGCTCTGGTTTTGAGTAGCTTTTTTTGTCTGGCATTAGACCAAGCCCGTAGATGTATACGTTGGCTTTGTCCCAACTTCCCATTAAACCTTTGCGCCGAATTTTCGCAATTTCTTTGCGTGAATCAATATTTCTCACGAGCTTGTTGGCGTAGAACGAGGTCGTGCCACTATTTTCCAATCCATCAGAAATCAATAACACCGTTTTTTGTTTAGCGTTGTCAGGCATGACTAACTGTTTTGAAAGCAACTTCAGTGAGCCCAGTAATTCAGATTTTGGTATTTTAGGATTAATATTTTGCAACGCGACTTGCAATGCTTTGGTAAATTTATTACTGAACGATGCCTGCTGCTCTTGCATACAGGTTTTTATCCGCTCTCTGTCTTGATAGTGCAAATTAAACATGAAGCGCTTGTCGGGAACGGAGTCTAGCTTGCTGGCAAATATTAACTCTGGATACAAGCCGCGATAACTTGCCGAAAAACGTGCTATTTTTACTTGATCTCCGGCTTTACCCCAACCTTTAAGCAGTGCGACAATTTTACTTTTCATTTCCTCGCTCAAGGGCACGGTTTCATCAATGATGACATATAACGCGCGATCCACTGTATTTTCTTTGGGTGTTACATAGTCGACACTGCTGAAACAACTGTCATCAACTGCCCAGCTACCGCAAGAAAATGTTAGCGTTAACAAAAATGCAATAGCACAGAAAAACCAATTTTTATCCCGCATATTTTTATCCGTTGCTTGAAACGATAGGAAAACTCAACAATCAAATCTAAATGCAAAATACAGTCCTGACTGAGCCTGCTAAATGAATTTTTGACGCTTCTACTGCAAAAAAAGCCTGGGATTTATTACCCGCCAGTGTTAGCACTAAATCACCTGAAGTTTGTGGCACCTCTTTTGCTACCTATTCCGGAAACAGTTTCATTCGATGTCATGCACATTTTGATAATAAAAAATGTTACCCGGAGCAAGCGTCTCCCTTTAGGAGTTATTATGAATAATTTATCATTAACAACAGCCATCCTCACCAGTCTTGCGATTACCATGCTGGGCGCCTGCACTACCATGAAAAAAGCACCGAATTATAACCACGCAGGACCTATGAAGACGTCATCTGCAACGGTGAACGAATCTGATTGTGGCCCGGGTATCATGCCGGTGGCTGAATATATGATTGATAATAATGGCTCTCCTGCTGAAGCCATCAAGATTCGGGTAACCGGTTACGGTGCGCCGCCAAAAAGCTTTTATCCTGATGCACAGCGGCGATTAATGGCCATGAGAGCGGCAAAAATTGACGCTTACCGAAATCTTGCCGAACGGGTAACCGGTGTGCAAATCTGGGGTGGCACTACCATCGGTGACATGGTGGTCGAAAAAGATCGATTCAGAGTGTATTTAGATACCCACATTAGCGGCGCACGCGTTATCGCAGAAAACCCGCAAGAAGATGGCACTTATGAGTCGGTGGTCGAACTCAAGTTAGGGCAAAGTTTCTTGCAACAGGCTTTACCTAAAAAAGTCAGCAATGATTGTGCGCCTGCGGCGACCTCACCCTTTCGCTTAACCAGCGTGGACAAATCCATGCGTCCCATTGATGTAGAAAAAGTAGAAGCGGAGCAACAAAAAATTGCCGAAAAAGAAAAAGAAAAAGAAAAAAAGAACCTGATTCCTGCAAGTTTTTATTTCAGCAGAATTTAAAGTACAACGGTAGAAGACAATCATGATTCGTGCAAATCAAGGCAGGATTAAACCGACCTGGGTCGCTCTGTTGGTGATAGCGACATTTATCTGGAGCTTTAGTACGGCGAACGTATTTGCCGCCCGCGTTATCGAGGCTGAAGGTAGCGCCTATATTAACAACGGCGCACAAAACCTTGCCAAAGAAAACGCCATTAAAAACGCCATGAAGCAGGCCTTGCTGCAAACAAAAGCACATATAAACAGCACCTCAACCACCAGCTCCAGCGTTTTAATTATCGACAGCGCTCGGATCAACACATCCGGCACCGTTGAGGACGTGAAGGTACTTGACGAGTGGGTTAAGAATGAAATTTTCTATGTGCGCATTCAAGCACATATTCCAGACGTAAAGGAATCAACCGCACCCAAAGCATCACCCTATCGGAAAAAAATTGCCGCCATTCAATTCGATGTATTACACCGCAACCAGATTTACGACTTGAAGGATATTGAATTTGAACTGCCGCGCGAATTATTGCGCCGACTGGATAATACCGGCGATTACGTAACATTTGATGCAACCCAGTATTTGGTTTCAAGCAAACATCCAGGCATGATATTTGATGACCCAGCAGCCTACAAAACGCTTGGCGATGCCACCGGAGCCCAGTTTATTTTGTCCGGACAAATCCGCGATATGCAGGTGATAGACGGGTTTTTCTCCGATAAACGCCAATTGGAAATTGAAATTTATATACACGATGCGCTGTCTGGTGCGCGTATCGCTCGGCATCGTTTTAGTGAGACCGTTGCCAATGCCAGCTATCTCAAACCTGGCGAAACATTGTCGCTCAATGTGGGTGTGAACAAATCAGTTTACGGCAATGTATTGAACCGCGTACTTGATTCACAAATCGGCTTGATCGCAGCTGATCTCCTGCATATTCCTTTTTCCGCAACAGTCATTCAGGTCAAGGGACAGCAAGTCTATTTTGATGCTGGCTCCAGCTCATTAATCAATTCCGGCGATGTATTGACGGCTTATCGCCTCGAACCTGACGCTTTATTATCTAACAATAAACGCTATCTTGGCATCATCGAAACCCCAGTGGCATCGCTTTCAGTGCAACAAGTGCAACCGCAATTTTCAATTGGTAAACTGGAAATCGATAACTCGAAGTTAATGCCGGGTGATGTAGTGCGGTTTGGCCAATAGCCCAAGTACAAGTATTGCTGACTGTTGGAACCCAATCTACTGGTCGAAAAACTCACAATCGGAGCTCAAAGTTACAAAAGTGCCACCTTCCAGCACCCGTAACGGCAAAACCTTATCGAGAGATGCCGTGAATACGTCCCTGTAGGCTTGGGGCGGCATCCATGCCTCCAACACTCTAGACAAGGCTTTGCCGCTACGCGCGCTGAATATGGAAAAATATTTGAATTCCGAAACTTGAGTAAATAAAAAGAATCAACAAATCTCTTCAAAGGTACCTGCTAATCTATAGCTCTTGTTTTGCAAGTTCTGTTCGCTGCGGATGATTTTTACCATAGCGGTAAATGGTGAGGCAACTGCGAGCTTGGGTGCGACTTCAACAAACAGGGTTGTGCCTATTGGATAAGCAGTATTCGCTTCAAAGGCTATACCTTTGGCACTAAGATTAATGCAAGTGCCTTCGTAAGTTTTTGAACTGGCGTTTTCTGAAAAATTCAATGGGCAATTCACTTCCATGCGGATGTAATCGCGCTTTTCTGCGTAATCTCTGGTGGAAAACATTGATAACTCCCAATCGGTAATTCACCCTTAATTAGGTACCAAAGATCATGCCAGGAAAGGAAGTTAAAAATGATGAGAGTTAATAACTCGCAATCGGCGCTCATGGTAATCACCGATTGCGAATACAGGTTAGATTTTTCCAGGCTTAGGAAATTTTACCGTGGCATTGTTTATATTTTTTACCTGAACCGCAAGGGCAAGGTTCATTGCGTCCAACTTTACGTCCATCTCGAACAAAAGGCGTGTGCTGATCTGCATCCGAAGCCGCTTGACTTTCAGCCTCTCCGCTACCAAGTAGGCTTTCCGCTTCAGCATGTCGAAATTGCATTTCGGGTTGCTGTTGGCGCTGCTCTTCAACCCGGCGCATATCTGCTTCAGCCGCAATTTGTACCCGCGAAAGAATGGTAATCACTTCGTACTTAACCCGCTCAAGCAAACGCATAAAAAGTTCAAATGCCTCACGCTTGTACTCTTGCTTAGGATTTTTCTGTGCATAACCGCGCAAATGAATCCCTTGACGCAAATAATCCATCGCGGCTAAATGTTCTTTCCAAAGATTATCGACCACCTGTAACATGACCGTCTTCTCAAAACCCCGCATGTTGGCATCACCTATCATTAATTCTTTTTCAATATATGCCTGCTCAAAGGTTTCGATAATTCGATCGCGCAAAGGCTCTTCGTGCAGATCCTCATCTTCATCCAGCCATTTCTGGATCGATAACTCGCTGCCAAATTCATTTTTAAACGCGTCTTCCAGTTCTGCAACTTTCCATTGCTCATCAAGACTGTTCGGCGGAATAAATTTGTTGATCAAGTCGTTAATAACATCACCACGGATATCTTTAATTGTTTCAGATATATCTTCACTTTCCATGATGTCATTACGTTGTTCGTAAATGATTTTACGCTGCTCATTTGAAACGTCATCGTACTCAAGTAATTGTTTGCGGATATCAAAGTTACGCCCTTCCACTTTACGCTGGGCATTTTCAATCGCTTTGGTTACCCATGGATGCTCTATTGCTTCGCCTTCTTCCATACCCAGTTTTTGCATCAAACTCGAAACGCGGTCTGAAGCAAAGATACGCATTAAGTTATCCTGCATAGAGAGATAAAATCGCGTGGAACCTGGATCACCCTGGCGCCCACTACGACCCCGCAACTGATTATCAATTCGACGTGATTCGTGGCGCTCTGTGCCAATAACATGCAGCCCGCCATTCAGCAAAACCTGCTTGTGGGTTTCTTGCCAGGCATCGGTGACTTTTTGTCGATCAGCTTCTGAAGCGGATTCCGGCAAGGCGGCTAATTCACTCTCCAGATTACCACCCAATACGATATCCGTTCCCCGGCCTGCCATATTAGTCGCAATCGTCACTGCACCTGGGCTACCGGCCTGAGCGATAATATCCGCCTCACGCGCGTGTTGTTTAGCGTTCAATACTTCAAATTTGACATTCTCTTTCGCTAATATGTCTGCCAGCAACTCAGAGCTTTCAATCGAGGCGGTTCCGACCAACACTGGCTGCTGACGGACAACACAATTTTTTATATCCTCTATGATGGCCGAAAATTTTTCATTTGCAGTTAAATAAATTAAGTCACCCATGTCATTTCGGGCAACCGGTTTGTTGGGAGGAATTACTGTAACTTCCAATTGATAAATTTGTTGAAATTCGTATGCCTCAGTATCAGCAGTACCAGTCATACCAGACAACTTGTCATACATGCGGAAAAAGTTTTGGAACGTAATCGATGCGAGCGTTTGATTTTCCTTCTGAATGGAGACGCCTTCTCGCGCTTCTATGGCTTGATGCAAGCCTTCCGACCAACGTCGTCCGGGCATAGTGCGGCCGGTAAATTCATCAACAATCACAATTTCATCATTCGAAACTATGTAATCGACATTTTTCTGGAATAATGTGTGCGCACGTAATGCGGCATTTAAATGGTGCATTAAACTGATATTTTGCGGATCATAAAGGCTTTCACCTTCGCGCAGTATTTCTGCCTCATAGAGTAAGTTTTCACATTTCTCGTGACCATTTTCAGTAAGGAAAACCTGTTTGGCCTTTTCATCTACCGAGAAATCACCCGGACCCTCCTCTTCTTCTTGTTTTTCGAGCAACGGGATTAGTTTATCGATCCTATTGTAAAGATCAGAGCTGTCTTCAACCGGGCCGGAAATAATCAGCGGGGTTCGGGCTTCATCGATCAGGATTGAATCAACTTCATCCACTACCGAAAAGTTAAGACCACGTTGTACCCGGTCTTCATTTCTAAACGCCATATTATCGCGCAAGTAATCGAAGCCGTATTCATTGTTGGTGCCATAGGTTATGTCACACGCATAGGCCGCGCGTTTGGCTTCGGTATCCTGGCCGGAAACAATCACCCCGGTTGACATTCCTAAAAAGCTATAAAGCTTACCCATCCACTCTGCATCACGCTTAGCGAGATAGTCATTGACCGTGACTAAATGCACACCCTTGGCAGGCAATGCATTAAGATATACCGCAAGCGTTGCAACCAGGGTTTTACCCTCACCAGTCCGCATTTCGGCGATGCGCCCTTCATTCAATACCATGCCACCAATTAATTGCACATCGAAGTGACGCATATTCAAGGCTCGCTTACCAGCTTCCCTAACAACAGCGAAAGCTTCGACGAGCAAGGAATCCAATGTTGCGCCCTGCTCCAGACGCTGACGAAATTCGACGGTTTTTGCTCTTAACTCATCGTCACTTAATGGTGCTATTCCTGCTTCCAGTGCATTGATATCCGCCACGTTTTTATGTAATCGTTTTAATTCACGCGCGTTGCGACTTCCAAAAACCTTGTTTAATACTTTTCCAAACATGCTTGTGTGTTAACCTTTATATGTCTATGTGATTTTTGGCATTTTTGATGATGTTTTTCACTTAGCCCGGACAATTCATGAATTACACGATTTCTCGCTTGATCTTTGATTCTACAGAAGATTATCTTCGGCAAGCTGCTCCTGCGTTGCTCTCGACAATTGCTCCTGCATTGTTCTACCTTCGCCCATCCATGGGCTCGTATCTCCTGCATCCGTGCAGTCGTCAATCGACCGTACACACGGGTACGGCGCTCAGTCAGAAAATCTTCTGTAAAATCAAATCTCTTTGCGATAATCTCGTGAATTCATGAAATATCCGGGCTAGGAACGTGTATGACCTTTCCCTAATTGCGAGCTATCTTGCCATTGCTTGCGTCATTACTATGACGCAAAAAAGCCAGCGGCATTATCATGGCAAGACGCTATTCAACAAAACCACTCATGAGAGATTTTGTTGAGGAAATTTCGAAAGGCTAAATATTAGAGAAATCGCTGGGAATTACAAGCGAAAAGTCGTAAAGCGGGTACTTAAAGAGTTTGTTGAATGGGAAATATTTAATGGCTATGAGGCTTTGACGTATTTCATCGGATCAACCGCTCGACCATTACGGATTACTTCAAAATGCACATGCGGCCCCGTTGAACGACCAGACGAACCCATTTTAGCGATGGTTTGGCCTTTTTTTACAGTGCTACCCACTTCTACATCGATTGATTCATTGTGCCCGTAACGTGTAACGTAGCCATTGCCGTGATTGATTTCCACTAAATCGCCATAACCATAACGCTTGCTCGCCCAGGTGACAACGCCACTAGCGACCGCTATGACGTCAGAACCTCTTTTGCCAGCGAGATCGATGCCATTATGATGCGTGCGACGACCAGAAAACGGGTCGTTGCGATAACCAAAGTAAGATGATATCCAACCACTTTTAATTGGCCGTCCCTTGGGTGAAACTTCATCACGCAAGTCACGATTCATCAGCAGGCTCTCTAAAACATCCAGCTGTAAAGCACTGTGGTCAAGACGCATAGCCATATCATCAAGGTCTTTCATAAAGTCCGGGGCACTTGTTACGCCAACCTCAGCACCGGCTAACTCGGGTCCACCTTGTGCCGGTAAATCATTAAAATTGAATTCTCCGTTATCGAGACTCACTTTTTCGGTCAATCTTTCGCCTAGTGCGTTCAAACGGATCACGTGTGCTTTAAGTTCACCCAAGCGCAACGCAAGTGCATTCATGTTTTCATTATTATGCTGTCTTATTTTTTCAATTGAGTCTTGATATTTGTTAAGCTCTTGATGCAAGGTAGTCAGCATAAAATCCGGGCTGGGCTCTTTTGTGGCGTATTTGCCACCTAAATGAAGGGTTCCACCGACCAATGCCGCAAAAACTAGGACAATTATCGACCACTGCCAGCGCCCAAGGTAGAGTCTAGTCGTTTTCCCGAGGCGATTTGTGATTAAAATATGACTCATTAGCTAAAAACGTTTCCTGTGTTTATACATATATGGTAATTAGGGTATCTATGATAATAGGTTATCGGCTTTATCCTTCGAATTCTTTACAAAGAGACAAACATTGGCAAAAAAACTCACTTCAATGGTTAATTTATTATCAGGGAAAGACCGACAGCTTAATTTATTAATCTCGCAGGCGAAACTTTTAACACAAATTGGCATTATAATAAACCAGGTTATCAATTATCAGATAGCTGAGCACACTGAAGTGGTTAAAATCCACAATGGTCAACTGACATTAATTTGTGATTCAGCGGTTTGGGCAACCCGACTAAGGTACATGGAACCCCAAATTATCAAAAAATTAACCCAATTTTCTATTACTCGGCAAATATCAAAATTGGAGATCAAGGTAAGGCCGTTAGCATTTACCGCCAAAAAATCCGAGCCACTCAAACGTCGCGCTCATTTAAGCCAGAATGCGGCTGAACAAATGTTGCAAGAGGCCAAAGCAATTAATGATCCACAATTACAAGCCGCCATCCAAAAACTTGCACGGCACGCTAAAGACTCTTAGTCGAGTCATGAGTTTAGAATGTGTTTGTGGCACAACGTAAACCCAGCGATCGAAAATTTATAAACTATTGATATTATTCACATATAATGTTTTTCCGCTTTCATTTAAAGGGGGCGTATGCTGCACAGCACCCAACTGATGGCTTTTGAGTCATCGATAATAAAGTTACCCTCACTTTCATCCGCTATGACTATTTAGCAACTCACAATCGGAGTTTAAATATTTCCCCTGTAATCAGAGCTCGTAGTGGCAAGACCTTATTGAGAGTGACGGCAGCATGGATGCTGCCTTCAAGCCTACAAGGACGTATTCACGGCGTCTCTCGGTAAGGCCTTGCCGCTACGGGCGCTGGAAGGTGGCACTTTTACAATTTTGAGCTCCAATTGTGAGTTACTAACTTTTTAAGCTACAGCTTCCAGTCTCGGACGGACTTCTCCCCGACAGTGATGGAGAGACAAAAATGGCATATAAAATACTCGCAATATTACTGGTGAGCAGTCTTTTTGCTGCTGACATATTTGCGGAAGAACAAGAAGTACCACTGTTTGTTGATGGAACGGTAAGGGTTAGCGCTGAAGAAATGATTGAATTATTTGAGATCCATGATGATCTAGTTATTGTTGATTCACGTAAAAAAAGTGACCTGGCCGCTGGTTTTATTGAAGGCGCAATGGCATTGCCTAACACTGAAACGAGTGCAAAAACCCTGGCTCAAAACATCGCCAGCAAAACTACACCCGTCGTATTCTACTGTGATGGCATAAAATGTGACCGAAGCTCAAAAGCCGCGAAAATCGCATTGGCCGAAGGCTACAAAAATATCTACTGGTTTCGCGGCGGCATTCAAGAGTGGGAGGCGAAAGGCTTACCCGTCGCCCTGCCATAACAAACGGATACTAATAAGGCAGAATATTTTCGCCGCGCACCAAATCAGCGAAAGATTCTCTATGGCGAACCACGTAAAACTTATCATCGTCCACCATCACTTCTGCGACCCGTGGGCGTGAATTATAATTCGAACTCATGACAAAACCGTAGGCACCTGAGGATCGAATCGCTAACAAATCACCCGCTGTCAGTTTAAGCGGACGATCCTTCGCTAAGAAGTCGCCGGTCTCACACACTGGCCCCACAACATCATACAGAACAGGCAAATCATCATTGGTTTGCTGTACGACCGGAATCACTTCTTGCCAGGCCTGATACAGTGCTGGACGCAATAAATCATTCATTGCCGCATCAACTACTGCAAAATTTTTGTGTTCAGTATGTTTTAACAAGCCTACTTTGGTAACCAAAATACCGGCATTTCCCGCAATTGCCCGACCCGGCTCAAAATGCAACGGAATTTTCCAATCACCCAGACGAGCAACAATCGCTTTAGCATAGTCTGCTGGCAATGGCGGCTTTTCGTCATTGTATTGAATACCCAAACCGCCACCGAGATCAAGATGTGTCACGGTAATATTGTTCTTTTGCAATTGCCGATAAAGGTCAATAACACGATCCAGCGCATCTAAAAAAGGCTCAATGCGAGTGAGCTGTGAGCCAATATGGCAAGCAATGCCTTTTATCTGCACCCCTTGCATTTCACTAGCTTGTTGATATATTTCCAGTGCAACATTAATATCGACGCCAAATTTGTTTTCTTTTAAGCCGGTTGAAATGTAAGGATGCGTTTCGGCATCGACATCAGGATTGACACGTAACGCAATCGGCGCTTTGCATTGCATGTTTTTAGCAACCTCATTGATTAAAATCAACTCGGCCACAGACTCCACATTAAAACAGTGAATGCCATGAGAGAGCGCCAGCTCAATCTCTTCGCGCTGTTTGCAAACACCTGAAAACACGACTTTTGAGGCTTCGCCGCCTGCGGCAATAACCCGCTTTAACTCACCCGCTGAAACAATATCAAAGCCGGAACCCAGGCGAGCTAAAACATTAAGCACCGCCAGGTTTGAGTTTGCTTTAACGGCATAACAAATTATATGCGGATGCTCACCAAGGCTATCATTAAAGGCGTGCCAATGACGCTCCAGTGTTGCTCTTGAGTAGATATAACAAGGCGAACCTACCGTGTTGACGATTTCCTCAACAGCGACGTTCTCCGCATATAAATGATTATCTTTATAGTTGAAATAATCCATTGTTGTTTTTTTTACTTCCTCTTTACAGGCTCTTTTTCAGCCTCTTCACTTAATTTTTTAATCGGTTTTTCAGTTTGTTTTTCCGGCAATTGCGTGAACGAATCATCTGGCAAATACAAATCGCCCTTTTGACCACAAGCGACTAAGAATAATAGTACACAAAAACTCATAAAAAAGCAGGCTAAACGCAAAGCAACACCTCATTCACCGACGTCTATAATAGGCGAATTCTAGCACTTTCTTGGTGTTATTACTCTAGTTTTGGAGCTCAAAGTTGCAACAGTGCCACCTTCCAGCACCCGTAGCGGCGTTGAAATTACCCGTAGAGGTTTTTATTTAACTCTGTTTCAATGCGTTTTTTATAACTCATAAGCTCCATGAGCTCGACTTTGTGTGAGGTTTTTTTGCCTGACAATGTCGGGGAGAGTTCCAGGTCGGTAATGTAGAGATAGTATCGTTGATGCCCACTTCGTCGTTTAAGGATAGTTGATGCCACCTTCTCAAAAATCCGGCTGCCATATTCTGCAGAGCTAAACTCGACATCATCGCAATAGAAAGTAAACGCAGTCTTATTGTCAACTTGCTCAACCAGCGCCTGAATCTGCAGGGGATTGTTACGCTTCTCCAGGAACAGCGAAACTGGATCAATAGTGAAATGCTCTGCATGACCTAGGACTTGATAAGTTTCCACCAGGTCGTCAGCAAACGCTGATAATGCCGCTGACTCCCAATCTACCTCATCAATATTTTTTCGGCTCAACACAGTAGATAAAAATCGTTCGTAATGCATCAATACTCGGGTCACATCATCATAAGGCAATTCTTGATAATGCAATGCACCCTTTTCATCCAAAATAAACAAATGGATCTTGGTTTTAACTGCATAACAAAAAACCTGGACTTTCCCTGCTACGTTTTTTTGGTAAATCTCGGGCAATGGCAGATCCATTTTCATATAGGCATCAAAATGCACCGAATAGAATTCTTTTTTCACTAATGCTAGATGAGCCAGCAAATGCTCAATACTTGACAACTTTACGAAATCAAAGTGATCGGCCTCACATGAAATACAGAAGAAATGTTTGCCTGCCTTATAAACATAGATCCCCCCCCTGCTTCCCGCGATTAAAAGACAACCAACAACAGCTTCGTGTAATGCACTGATTCGCGCAGAAATAAACTGAGACAAACTCGTGCCGAAACTGTAAAACCCCGCAGATATTTTCAACTGTTCATCAGTTTGCTCTAGTGATTCATCATGCAAATTTAATGCTGAGCATAACCATTCCGCTAGGCCATCTACATTGGAATATTTAAATACGAAAATTTCTTTCCAGCTAGTAATGTACAGGTGATCAATCGAATGAACCAGGCAACTTTGCTCGCTGCCGAAATTGAGAACATCAATTTGACCCGATGCGATTTTGTCGTTAAAACTTGCGCTCATCGCCTGAGGTTTATGCGCTATATTGAGGAATATTGACCCTGCGATTATAACAGCCGGTTTCAGCAAATCCTTACTGACTGACATTAGAGACTTTCCTTGCCCAATAACTTCTCTAACAACAGGCAACAATGAATTCAATTCTTTATTGTCGAAATTGACACCAGGTGCGTTTACTAAAAAATGCGTCTCGTCAGAAGTCAGCTTATTCACCTGACACCAGACCAGCAGTTCAATTAAACTAAAAGACTGCTTTACGGACTTTCTCTCTCGATATTGATCACCGCTAACTTTACCTCGGAAAAGCTGCCAAAAATCTTGCGAATCTTTACGATATACCAATTTAACCGTAAGATTTTTTTCAGCAATATTGTCTGCAATACCACGATTGAAAATCTCAACTTTACCCGCTTTTCGGTCAAATGCTGCGTACAACTTGCGCCCTAGAATGGTTAGATCTTTTGGTTTGATTAAACGCCTAGAGGCATGTTTTCTTGCAAAATCAGAAAGCGTTTTGTAGCTATTAGTAAGATGACCGACCAGTAATTTTCGTTCGCCGATAATATCTTCAATTGACCAGTTTTTTGAATCATCAAGTCGCTCAGTTTTCTCCACCTTCCAACACCATTGATTGAAAACCAGATCTTCAATATATTTATTTCGCCAGCTTTTAGCTTCAACAGGCTTACTGACAGGTAAAGATAACTTGAGGTAAAAGCTTCTTCTTGCAACTTCCAAACGTGATAATTCTGATTTACGGCGCAAATAGCTCTCAACACGGCTGAATAACAATAAATAAGCATCCAGCGCTATTGAATCAGTCTCACCCGCATACACACGCTTTTTAAAATGGGCAGACAATGGCTCTATTTCCGGATAGCTCTCTGCGTAGGCTTCCATTAGCGTGATTTTCAACACCGACTTATAAGGCGAATCAATGCCTTTATAAATTTGCCAGACTGCTGCACCAAAAAATTCACCTTTTGGAATAGCCGCCAAACCACCAAAATCAATACACTCATTCTCGTTGATCAATTCATTTTCTATTAAATATTTTTTGGTTTTCTCATATTTCGCTTCTTTCTCAGGTGCAATTAGCCACCACAAGGGTTTTTTACCGGCTAACCAGATACTCGTCCGATAAAATTCGTCGAGCAATAGGTGGTACTGCGCCGAGCCACTACTTTCTGATGATAGCCGGGTAACTCTCCCCCGCTTGAAAGCATCTGCGTTCATCAAAAAAATATGAACTTCCAACCCTTTTTGTTCATACCAACTTTCGATTTCACTGGCTTTTGCCTGAAGCAGCTTAAGCTGATTTTTATTCATGCCTGATCGATAACACACCCATGCATCAAAATCGCTTTCAGCGTTAAATGCTATCGTGCCACAACTTCCCATCAAAAATATCGCTTCTATATCAAAGGTCACAAATGGCTTGGGGCGGTAATGAAATTTGCGCCATATCTTTTTTAGCGCCGCTTGTGATTTGTCATCCGCAGTAAACCCATAAATACCCGATGGCACCGCGTCACTCACAAAGCCAGGCAACGATGCATCATTGATATGGAAAAGTATTGGCAAAATAGTGAGCAATGGCCGCTGTCGAGCGGTCATGATTTCTAAGGTTTTTTTCAACCGCGCGTTATTCAAATCTAAAAAACGGCTAACTATATCATTCATACTGTTTACTTAGAGTTTGTTACATAGTGAGTGGTAGCGCAATCATTTGCGCCAGCGAGCGAGATAACTGTTTTTGCACATCCTGTTACAAAGCTTTGCATTCCTCCTAAAGCGAAGAAATGATAGGGAAATCGATGGGAATCATTGACCAGGGATCTCAGCTAGTGTTATCGGCAAATTGATGACAAAATTGACAAATAAAGGAGCGTTTTGGTTAATTTAGACCCAATATCATTTTGCGCTGAGGCAATAGCACGCTGCAGAAACGTTTTCCTGGCACTAATCATGAATTATATTGCAATAACAGGCGTTTACCTGCGGAACCGGTGTGCTAAACTTTAAAAAAGCAATTTTCATTTTCACAAAACCACGGCTAACACGCACGCTGAAGTGCTGCGCAAACAAATATTGAAGTTCGGCGCTCTTGAATACGTGCAAATAGTTTTCGCGCTTGTCAGGGGGCTGCTATATTTAGACAGGCTCCTCACAAGTACAAGCTAAGGCTCCTGACAAGCACAAACTGACGGCTAATTGATTTAAAAGAGAATCACAATGACTGAAAAACTTGACGTAGATCTAGCAAACCACATTACCAACATGTCCCCAGTGGGCGTTGTGATTACCGATGCCGACGATAAAATAACCTGGGTTAACCGCACAATGTGCGAGTTTGTCTCAGTACCACCAGAGACATTAATTGGCGCTGATTATGCTGAGCTGACATCCAAATACCTGGACGGATACGCAGAACATGCCGACTTATGGAAAGTTTCTAATACTGTATCGGTACAAAATCGCTGGATAATTTCACTGGATTGCCCGCCCACTCCACTACTGCAAGGCAACGCTAAATATTTTTTGGACGCAACCAATCTCATGAAATTAAAATCTGAGGTTAAAAGCCTGCATGACCAACTAGAGAACAATGGCTCAGCGGATTCACTAACAGGTTTGCTTAATCGCAATGCATTGATGCAAACGCTAGAACCGCAAGTTTCGCGTAGCCGACGCTACAATAACCCGCTATCGGTTATTGTTATACAAGTCGATACCTTCGCCGCGCATGACGATGAAAATACACCCGAGCTCGATCAGGCATTAACGGCAGTCAGCTTTTACTTGCGTGATCAAATGCGCTGGGTTGATTTAGTCGGCAGGACCCAGGATAACGAATTCACCCTGATATTACCCGAAACAAACAAGGCTGATGCAATAAAACTAGCGCATAAAATTAACGAGCGCATCCAACGCTTAAGCCTGGCTGAATCACCCGAAGTCACCATTAGCGTTAATGCTAAATTCGGCATTGCCGCCTGGGATAAAGGCGATGATACGCGCATGTTACTGCAAAAATGCCGTGAAAGTATTTCTGCCGTCGTGCCTGAGGCAGAAAGTGTGGCAGATTAAACTTTTTCTTCACTCATACTCATATAAGTCTTAGCACGTTGAATGGCCTGCCGGACTTGTGAGGGGGCGGTTCCACCAAAGTGGTCACGTGCGGCACATGAACCTTCCAGAGTAAGCACGGTATAAACATCTTCGTCGATATCTGAAGAAAACTGCGAAAACTCGACCAGCGTCATTTCGGACAGATCTTTGTTATTATCAATGCCGTAGCGAACGGCTTTACCCACGACTTCATGCGCATCACGAAATGCGGTGCCTTTTTTCACCAGATAGTCGGCTAAATCAGTGGCGGTGGAAAACCCTTTTGCTGCCGCTGCACGCATATTCTCTTTTTTGACGATAATTGTCGGCATCATATCGGCAAATACCCGAAATGAGGCTTTTAGCGTATCCACACTATCAAATAAAGGTTCTTTATCTTCCTGGTTATCTTTATTATAGGCCAGAGGCTGGCCTTTCATTAGCGTTAGCAGCGTGATCAAATTGCCATTTGCCCGACCAGATTTTCCGCGAATTAACTCAGGCACGTCAGGGTTTTTTTTCTGCGGCATGATCGATGAGCCGGTACAAAAACTATCCCCCATCTCAATAAAATCAAATTGCTGCGACACCCACAGAATCAGCTCTTCCGACCAGCGAGACAAATGCGTCATGCTTTGTGCCGCGACAAAACAAAACTCGATAACAAAATCCCTATCGCTGACGGCATCCAACGAGTTCTCGGCGACCTGCTCAAAGCCTAACAAATTTGCGGTAAAGTGCCGGTCGATAGGATACGTTGTTCCTGCCAAAGCCGCGGCGCCCAACGGCATAACATTAACCCGCTTACGACAATCCATCAAGCGTGCTTCATCACGCTTTAACATCTCAAACCAAGCCAGCATATGGTGGCCGAAACTAATCGGTTGAGCCACTTGCAAATGGGTACAGCCGGGTAAAATAGTATCCACTTCTTGCTCCGCGAGTGTCACCAGGGCGGACTGTAAACGTCTGAGCTGAATAAGTATTTCATCAATCTCATCCCGCAAGTATAAGCGCATATCGGTCGCAACCTGATCATTTCTTGATCGCCCAGTATGTAGCTTCTTGCCTGCTGCGCCGATTTTTTGCGTCAGACGCGCCTCAATATTCATGTGAACATCTTCAAGGCTAACAGACCAAACAAATTGGCCCTGCTCAATTTCTAACTCAATCTCTTGTAGACCCTGAATAATCGAATCACGTTCGGGCTGAGTCAAAACGCCGACATGACAAAGCATGGTGGCGTGTGCAATCGAGCCAAAAATATCTTGCTGATACATACGTTTATCGAATTCTACGGATGCGGTAAAGGCTTCAACAAAAGCGTCTGTTGCTTGGGTAAAGCGTCCACCCCAAGGCTTGGTTACCGTTTTACTGTCAGTCATTTTTTACTCACTAAAGCTTGCGTAGTCGTTGAGTTTCTTAATTAGAATGAATTATGGCAATCGATTTTTTATCTGGTATAGTTCCCAGTCAATCGCGCATGAGTCAAGCATCAATGGCGCACAATTTACACAAATTGAATACAAATAACAATTGGCTTGCAGAATGAAGCCGAGAAAAAAATGAAAGATAAAAGAGATTTTAAAGATGTCAGACAATGTCGTACGAATTGCAACTCGAAGAAGCCCTCTTGCCCTGTGGCAAGCAGAGTTTGTTAAAGCTGAGCTATTAAAAAACAACCCGGAACTTACCATTGAACTGGTTAAAATGGTGACGCAGGGCGATAAAATCCTCGATACCCCGTTGGCAAAAGTCGGCGGCAAAGGGTTGTTCGTTAAAGAACTGGAAGTCGGCATGCTAGAGGGAAATGCGGATATCGCAGTGCATTCAATGAAAGATGTACCAGTAGCGTTTCCAGACGGCTTGCACCTGGCGGTAATCTGCGAGCGAGAAGACCCAAGGGACGCCTTTGTATCAAACACCTACGCCACACTTGATGACTTGCCACAAGGCGCTAAAGTAGGCACCTCCAGCCTACGCCGGGAATGCCAATTACGTTCACGCCGCCCCGACTTGGAAATCCTCAGCCTGCGTGGTAACGTCAATACACGATTAAAAAAATTGGACGATGGTGAATACGATGCCATCATTCTGGCGGCGGCAGGATTAAAACGCCTAGGTTTTGAAACACGTATTAAGCACGAAATCGATCCACAACACAGTTTGCCAGCGATTGGGCAAGGGGCCGTAGGCATCGAATGTCGAACCGACGATGCACGAATCAATGCCCTACTCGCACCATTGAATCATACAGAGACGGCAATTCGGGTCAGGGCCGAACGCGCCATGAATTGTCGCCTCGAAGGCGGTTGCCAAGTGCCCATTGGTGGCTACGCCGAATTAGATAACGACACCATCGTGCTGCGCGGCCTGGTTGGCCGGCCAGATGGCACTGAAATAATACGAGGCGATGTCAGCGGCAAAATCGAGTCCGCTGAAGCATTAGGTATTATGCTCGCAGATGATTTACTGGCGCGTGGCGCTAAAGAAATTTTGCAAGAAGTTTATGCCAACCAGTGACGGCTTGCTGTCCGGCATTAATGTTTTAGTAACACGCCCGGAAACCCAGGCTGAAAATTTAGCGCAACAGATTCAGCAATTGGGTGGCAATGCAATACGCTTTCCGGTGATACAGATCGCAGCGATCGAAGACAATTCGAAACTTCTGCATCTTATTGATAAGTTAGAAGAATACGACATAGCCATATTCGTTAGCCCGAATGCCGTCAAAAATTCGGCAGAGTTAATTCAGCACCGTCGCAGTTGGCCAACACAACTAAAAATAGCCGCTGTCGGGAAATCAAGCGCTAAAGCACTTGACAGTATGGGCCTGATAGCCGATATTTTTCCCTCGGTGCGCTTTAATAGCGAAGCATTGCTGGAATTACCCGCAATGCAGGCGGTTGAGGGCAAAAAAATCATCATCTTTCGTGGCGAAGGCGGTAGAGAGACACTGGCAACAACGTTAGAATTACGCGGAGCACACGTGCAGTATGCCGAGTGCTATCGGCGCATAAAGCCAAACGTTAATATCGCGCCACTACTGGAGCACTGGAAGAATGATGAAATTGATATTGTCGTCACCACGAGCAATGAAGGACTACAAAACTTATATGACATGGCAGGTCAGGCCGGTCGGCTCTATCTCGTCAATAGCCCCTTGATAGTGTTTAGTGAAAGAGCCAAAATACTTGCTTTGCAGCTAGGTTTTGTAAACCAGGTGATTGTGTTGGCACAAGCAAGTGATGAAGCGATTGTAAACGCCATTGTGCAATGGCACAAAACAGTGACTTCACCTCACTAGACAGACATTTGGTTTAACAGAAAATTTATGGGTTCAGCGGCACCGAGATAGAATTATCTCACGGGTTAAACCACTGAAAAAATAGACAAAATGGCACTAAGCAAATCTTATAATAACGCCAACGAGTAAAACAGCACATTTACACTGGATGTATAATAATTTGCGATATGTATAATAGAGCAATTGAAACGTAAAGCAGGCAACAGACCGGGAAACGCCAGCAACAACTTATTCTAAAAATAATAAGAGAAATCTGAAGAAAATAAGATCGCAGAAAATGCTCAAAGAAGCAAAATCTGCGGAACAAATGCTCACAAAATCGGCAAAACGCCAAAGGGAAGCAGGGAGAGAAGAAATCTATGTCTGAGCAACAAATTAAAAATCTACAGCAAAATCTAACCTTAAAACTTGAACAAGCATGTATTGCTTTGCTTCATCGCACCCAAAGGCAATACAATGACATTTTGCAGCTCGCAATCAATTGGACAGCGAAACATATCAACTCTGTCGAAGCCCCAACACAGAAATTTCTAGCAATATTGAAACTACTGAAAGGCACACAAATCGAGCTCAAAGCACCCGACATTTCGGCTTCATTGCGCAGCTTACGCAATTCAGCCAAAAGTATGGAATTTAATATTCCAATCATGGGAAGTGTAACTGACAACAATAATTCCACAAATGTGGCGATGAACTAAACGAGGAGATTTAACAATGACATTACTTTTTTTAACCATTATCGTTATCGCAGGTGGAATAGCGCTTGCTATGGTTGTTCGTGAAGACCCCGGCTATGTCCTTATCGGTTACGATACTTATACCGTTGAAACAACCCTTGCGATATCTGTGGCCGTTGCGCTTGCCGCGGTATTCGTTTTATATTTCGCAATTCGCATGTTGAGCTATGTACTGTTTGCACCGAAAAAAATTGGCAAATGGCAAAATCAACGTCGTGACCGAGCGGCCAACATCGCCTTAACAAACGGCTTGCTGGCACAAGCAGAAGGCAAATGGAAACAATCTGAAAAAACCCTGTTATCCTATGCCAGAAAAACCAAAAGTGCTGCAAATTACCTGGCAGCAGCAAAATCAGCACAGGCACAAGGTGCCACTCAAAGAATGAATCACTACCTGGATTTAGCGCAAGCCAATGAGCCAGACGCAAGCTGCGCTATTCGCCTAACCCAGGCAGAACTGCTGATTGACGGCGGACAGTATGATCGCGCCGAAGCAGCACTCACGCGCATCCTGAAAGAAGAGCCACGCAATAATCGCGCATTACTGTTACTCAACAAGGTGTATCAGGAAACCGGCAAATGGGAAAAACTGTCTGAAATATTGTACGCTCTGAAACGCAACAAAGTCTTGTCAATTGAGGCTTATAACGCATTAGAGAAAAAAGTTTACTTCAATGTCTTGCAGGGACTCGCTAAAGGTGGAAGTCTGATTGCACTGAGAAATACCTGGAGCATTGTACCTAAATATTTGCAAAGAGATTCTGACATCATTGCCGTATATACAGAAAAACTTATCAACAGTGACCAGCATGAAGAAGCTGAGCCAATTTTGTGTGATGCCATCAAAAAACGCTGGGACGACCGCTTAGTTTACCTATACGGATTAATTTACACAGACGATCCTTACAATCAGCTAAGCACAGCGGAAAAATGGATCCAGGTAAAACCAACCAACCCCGCATTACTATTAACATTGGGTCGCTTGAGCAGCCGCAGTCAACTATGGGGCAAATCCAGATCGTACCTTGAAGCCAGCATTGAAAATGGTGGCGGTGCTGAGTCATACCATGCCTTAGCTCAAGTTTTAGAACATATCGACGAACCCGAATTAGCTGCCAGCCTATATCGTAAAGGTTTGGAAATGTCCTCAGACAAGGGTTTACCAGAACTTGCTGCCTTAACTGCACAGAAAAAAGCACTTCAGGTAGAAGAAACACAGGATGAAATAAAAGAAATTGCAGAGCAGATAACCTTGGAAAAGCCGCAAAAAACGGCCATTGAAGAAGTTAAGCCCGCTGAGAAAATTGAGCCAGTAAAGACAAATACTCAACAAAAAGTCGCTGCTAGCGCCGCTTGAGTCATTAACCCGGATATTTCATGAATTATCCGGGTTAA